>JANOHP010000124.1:0-103709 GCA_031406575.1 Hyphomicrobiales bacterium | reverse complement strand
ACGTCGATGTTGGCGCGGTAGTTGATGTCGGACGGCGACGTGCTGTGCTTGCGGCCGTGGCGCGGCAGAAAGCGAATGGGCAGCCCGTCCACTTCGGCAAACAGCACCTCGTCCGACGGCTGACCCCAGGGGGTTGCGATGGCCGTCCATCTCGGGTTCTCGAATGCCGGCAGGTCGTAGAGCCCGCTACCCCCCATGATGCCGAGAACCGTTCGTGTCATGCTGGTGTCTCACCTTGTGCAAGCGACGATTGGAACGGCGAGACATGCCGTCCCCACTCAACGGCCTGCCGGCCTTCGCGGGCATGCCGTTGAGAATGGGTAGAGCGCACGGGACCCCAGAACGGAGTCGCGCGGCTGATCAGGAGACCCAATAACAGAGGTGTCGCCCACAGAAAAGGGCGTGCCAACCGCTGACACGCCCTTAAACCTCACAGCGAAACGATCTCAGATATCGCTGTCGCCGTCGCCGGAATCCCAGCCGGAGTCGGAGTCACCTGCATCATACGAGGACGAGGGCTCCTCACTGGCGACCTCGTAGGGCGAAGCTTCCTGCGGAGGTGAGCTGCTGCTCTGGTTCTGCTCGGCGGCTTGCGCCTTGGCGCCGCCGCTGTTCATCATGTCGCGAATGGCGCCGGCAGCGAGCATGCCGCCCGCGACACCCGCCGCTGTCGTCATGGCCGAGCGCATAAAACCGCCACCGGCCGCTTGCTGTGGGGGCTGCTGGCCATAGCCGCCCTGCTGGGGCTGGCCGTAGCCGCCCTGCATGGCACCACGTTGCTGCTGACCCCACGGCGAACCGCCTTGGGGTTGCGGCTGCTGATAGCGCTGTCCCGTCACAGGAACGCTGCTTTGGCTGGACTGCGACTTCGATCCGCCGAAGAGACCGCCCAAAAAGCCGCCCGAGGCTTGCTGTTGTGGCTGACTGCGGGCCAATTGATCCTCGAGTTCGCGCACGCGCGCCTCCAGGTCCTCGATCCGATAGCCCGCTTCCTGCAGCGCATTTTTCTGCACCAGGACGGATTGGACCATCTTGTAGGCGGCGTCCGGCGTCGACCGGACGGACTGATTGATCAAGGCCTCCGCCTCCCGGTCTTTCTCATCGAGGCCTGTGCTGCGCATGCGCTCGAATAGGTCACCGATCAACTGCCGTTCTTCGGGGGTCATGCTCACGTGTCTCCCTTTGAGAAGCTGTGTTCCAGCATATGTTGTTGATTGCCGTGTGACGCAATAGCCCGCAGCGGTAAATTGAACTTGAACACGGGAAACTAAAACATCGCACCCCGGGCGGATACCGGCCAAATCGTTTCCACGCGAGCCGAAGGCGTGCCCATGCCGCGAATGCCGATATACCAGTCGTGCAAATTGACCGTCGGATCGCAATGCCCCGGAATGAGGCAAATCTTGTCACCGAGCCGAGGCCTGACATTACAAGCACTTACGTTCAATGTGCCGTGCTCGTCGGAGGGGCGCTCATAGACCGCGCCCGCCAAACCCGGCACGTCCGGCATGCCCGTATCGAAGGCCAGGGCCTTGAGGCCGGCATCCACCACAGCGCGCTCCGGAATGGGGGTGCTCATCACCGTCGCCCACACGAAGAGGGAATGCTCGAATGTGTCGTAACGGCCACCATCTGCCCGCTTGTTGCGCGCGTAGTCGGCGTCCATGAACACGTAGGAGCCCGCTTGCAGTTCATTATAGACGCCGCTGCCCGCTTCGATGTCGAACGTGCCCGTTCCAGCACCGCCGACAGTTTCGCAGCCGAAACCGGCCGTCTCCAAGACACGAACTGTCAGCCCCGTTTTCTCGATGGCATCAGTGATGGCGGCGCGGCGCTCCTCGATCGTGCGCATGTGCTGGGCGCGACCGTGATAGGACTGCAAACCGCCGAAGGACAATCCTTGCTCGCGGGCAATCTGTTGGGCGAGGTTGACGGCGGCGGGCCCCGGCACGACACCGCAGCGATTGCCACCCACATCGATTTCGACCAATGTCGTCAGCGTCACGCCTGCCTTGCGCGCCGCCACGCCGAGCGCTTCGATGGCCTCGGGATTGTCGACGGCCACCATAACCCGCGCCTGATGCGCCAACGCAGCCAGCCGGTCGAGTTTACGCGCGCCCACCACTTCGTTGGACACGAACACATCGGGGATGCCGCCCTCGACCATCGCCTCGGCCTCGGAAACTTTCTGGCAGCACAAGCCGACCGCGCCCAGCGCCATCTGCTTGAGGCCGATGACGGCCGATTTGTGAGTCTTGGCATGCGGCCGCAGACGCACACCGGCTTTCTTCACCGCCGCCGCCATCGTCGCGAGGTTGCGCTCGAACGCATCGAGATCGACAAGCAAGGCCGGCGTATCCACCTCGTCGAGGGGCATGCCGGGATGGGCGGGAGGCAACTTGGGCATCGTTCGGCTCCGTGTTCAGTGCGCGGACCAGCTTAGGGACGCCGAGCCGGCGCGTCGAGGTGGAAGCACTCGGCGTGAAAGCACTGGGCGTGGAAGCCCTGGGCGGCGGCCCGTCACGAAAACAGCGCCGCGGAAGGGTCCGCAACGCTGCTGCAACTCTGGGTGGCGATCGACATCAGCCGCGGTCGGCACTTTCCTCGGCCGGTCCGCGATCGGCATTGCCGTAATCGCCGTCTTCGCTGAACGTCTCGATGACCGGAGCTTCGTCCTTGACCATCGCCACGTCTTCGCCGCGCGACTGCTTTTCGGCTTCTTCGGCGGAGCGGGCGACGTTGATCGTGACGTCGACGACGACTTCCGGGTGGAGCTGCACGCGGATGCCATGCAAGCCCAGCGCTTTGATGGGCTTATCCAGGAGGATTTGGCGGCGATCGACCGAAAAACCACCTTCCGACACGACTTCGGCGATGTCGCGCGTCGAGACCGAGCCGTAAAGCTGACCGGTATCGCCGGCTTGGCGGATGGCGACGAAGGTTTTTCCTTCGAGTTTACCCGATACGCCCTCGGCTTCTTTCTTCTGCTCGAGGTTGCGGGCTTCGAGCTGAACGCGATCCTTTTCGAACCGCTTGCGATTGTCGTCTGTGGCGCGCAGGGCCTTGCCCTGGGGCAGTAGGAAATTGCGGGCGAAACCGTCTTTGACGCGGACGACGTCGCCCATCTGTCCGAGGCGGCCGATACGTTCGAGAAGGATGACTTGCATGGGGATGACTCCTATGGTGATGAAGGGGTGGAGAAGGTCGCGTCAATCGGGTCCTGGTCGTCGCTTTTCTTTCCAGTGACGCCAGGGGAGCAGCGGTTCGAGAATGCCAACCAGGGCCAGCGCGAGGGCTGCCCACATGTTGAAGAAGAAGAGGCACAGATACAGGCCCCAGAGGAGAAACGGGCGGGCCGGCGTGCCGCGCGTCACATAGTGAATGACGGCCAGCCCGAGCAGGAAGTAGGCGACGACGAACGCCCCCGCAAAACCCGACGCGACCAGCCGTGGAATGCCCACGGTCGCCGCCAGTAGCCCCAGTGACAAAGCAAGCCCGAGGCCGAAGCCGCGCGGATAGTCGATGGCGGCGAGATCGGGCCACGGGCGAGGCAGGCGGCCCGACGCCAGTGTGATGCGGCCAGCCAGATAGAAATTCAGCAACAAACCGATCAACCAGGACAGGGACGACGCAGCGGGGAACAGATACAGCATCACCTCCGTGAGCGAGGCCTTGTCCTGCTCGGAAATGGTGCTGTCCTTGAACATCGCCAGTTGCTGGAGCTGCTCGATCGACGCGCGCAGAATTTTGCGCATGTCATCGAGATCGGCGCCGAAGACCACGACGGTCAGCAAGGCCAGCACACCCGCCATGACGGTCGCAATCGCGATGAGACGGCCGACGGGATACCATTCGACGTGAGGTGCGGCTGCGATGGAGGGTGTCGACGTGATGGAGGCCGGTACGGCAGTGGGAGCGAGATCACGGCTCAGGCTGGCGAGATAGCACAGCACCGTCACCGGTATGCCCTGGGTCGCCAGCACATACCCACCCGACGCCAATCCGAGAAGTCCGCCGCAGATGATCGCGGACGATACTGCCGCAATCCCCGCAGATCGCGCGCCCCAGCCCAATCCGGCGAGGAAGCCCGGAAGCGGGGCCATGAAAAACAACACCACCCGCCCGGCCGGATTTCCTGCCGCAGCCGAAATGAACAGCAGTGCCGAAGCGCCGCCGGCGGCGAGCCCGATCAGGATGAAAGGTGGCATTCGGTGCTGTCCCGCGAGGTGCGGTTAGAGGCAGCGCGACGGCCACCCCAACCCGTTCAAAATCGACGCGGAGTTGTGCTCCGCGTCGTGTCGTTCACTTGATCACGTAGGGCAGAAGTCCCAGGAACCGAGCGCGCTTGATGGCGCGCGCCAATTCCCGCTGCTTCTTGGCCGAAACAGCCGTGATACGGCTCGGGACGATCTTGCCGCGCTCGGAGATATAACGGCCGAGCAGGCGAACGTCCTTGTAGTCGATCTTGGGCGCGCTGGCGCCTGAGAACGGGCAGGTTTTGCGGCGACGATGGAACGCACGCCGAACCGGTGCGCCTTGTCCTTCTACGTCTGCCATCACGAGGCCTCCGGCGTGGGTGTACGGGGGGGACGGGGCGCATCGCCACCTTCGCGGGGCGGACGGTCACGGAAGCCACCTTCACGCGGAGGGGCGCCACCTTCACGCGGGGGACGGTCGCCACCGGCGCGGAAGCCACCGCCTTCACGGGGGGGACGATCGCCGCGATCACCGCGGAAGCCGCCGCCTTCCCGGGGCGGACGGTCGCCGCGGAAGCCACCGCGATCGCCGCGGAAGCCACCGCCGCCGCGATCACCGCGCTCGCCGCGCTCTTCCCGGTCGCCCTTGCGCATCTGCGCGGACGGCTCGGTCTCGTGTTCTTCCACCTTGACGGTAAGGAAGCGAATGACGTCCGTCGACAGACCCATCAGCCGCTCCATCTCGTTCACCGCGGCCGATGGGGCATCGATGTTGAGCAGCGTGTAATGAGCGCGACGGTTTTTCTTGACCTTGAATGTCAACGATTTCAGTCCCCAGTACTCGGTCTTGGTGACCTTGCCTTGGGACGCTTCGATGAGGTCCGTGTATTCCTTGGTCAGGGCTTCGACTTGTGCTTGCGAAACGTCCTGGCGTGCAAGGAACACATGCTCGTAGAGCGGCATGTGGTTGCCTTCCTTCTCTCGGTTGTCCGTTCCGGCGCGTAGCCTCTATTGGACCGCTGCGCCCGAAGGCGGGAGAAGGCCCAATCTAAGACGACCCAAAGAGCGGAGACACCGGGGGAAGGCGGCTCGAAAGCCGTCGCAGATGCAACTTGTCCTAATTTGCGGTGAGCAGATCAGGAATAGCCACAACCCCCCGTTCAGCCTCCAGCCGGAGCGGGTGATGGGGCGGGTTATGACGGAAGACGGGTGGGGGTGCAAGCCGAAACGCAACCCGGAGTCACCGTGCGGCGAACGGCGCCGCGCTGGGATCAGCTTCGGGCTGTAGGACAGTCGAAACGACGCGCATGGGTCGAATCAGGGCGGGTCATGCGGTTGGTCGGTGGTTTGCAACAATGGGCACGCAGTGTTACGACGCAACGGCGGTGATCCGATCAGGAGTGGCCCGATTGGCCAGAAGCAAGGTGAAATCTATGAACGGGATTTCATTCAAACGACATGTACTCCAACCAACATACGCGTTCTTCGCATTGGTGCTGTCTAGTTTGCCATCCATTGCGGAAGGGGAGCTGGTTACTATCGTTATAGTTCGTCACCCTGAAATCGATAGCTCCAAAACCTCTGAGCCCGTGGTTCCTCTTACCGCCGCAGGCCGAGCACGTGCTGCGTTGCTCGCCCACACATTTCAGGACGTAAAATTTACGCATATGTTCGGGAGCCACACGACACGCAGTCGAGAGTCCATCGAAGTCATTGCGTCAAAGCAAAATCTTCCGATTGTTCTATTACCACCTCCGGGCTCAACCGTGGACGACGCACTGGTGACTGATCAAACGTCCCGGCGAGCAGCAATCGAACCTGTCGCACGTGCTTTGAAAGAACTGCCACGGGGAAGCGTGGCATTAGTCGCGCTCAACAGCGAGAATGTATACGCGATCTTGAACAAATTGGGGGTGCCTGAAGTTCAGTCCTGTGCCCGTGGCAGCGGCTGTGTGCCCTGCACGAACAACGCGTGTTTTCCTCGCAGTGATTTCGACCGCATATGGTACATGGTTCGCGACCCCAACCGTGCAGAGCCGGTCGCCTATTTTGAGTTCAGATATGGAGCGGGTTGGCGCAGCACTGATCGCTAGTGTTCTTCGTCTGACAGATGATTCCCAAATCGCTGCAAATCAGTCAGAGTGCGGCGATGAGACGACCCGACATCTGCTTCTATGTTTCTCCTGCGAGCCGGAGGGCGCTCGACGCGATCATCGCGGATCGCAATAGTTCGAGCAAGGCCGTGTGGTGCGCCCAGATTATGCTCGTGACGGCCGATGGTCTGGGCACCAATGCGATCCGGGTCATGCGGCGCTGCACCATCATGGGGAAAGACGTGTTTTGACGATCCGGCAGACCTGACGGGCGGCAACGGGGTCTGTTGACTCGTGCCTACGGCTAATGCTCAACGACGCGGACAATCCAGCGCAGCGAAGGACATTGAAGAATGAGCGTCGCTTTCGTCTTTCCGGGCCAGGGAAGCCAAACGGTGGGCATGGGGCGCGATCTCGCGGTCGCCTTTCCCGCAGCGAAAGCCGTGTTCGACGAAGTGGACGACGCGCTCGGGCAGAAGTTGTCGCAGATCATGTGGGAGGGTCCACAGGAGACGTTGACCCTCACTGAAAATGCGCAACCGGCGCTGATGGCCCATTCCCTGGCGGTCATGCGCGTTCTGGAGGTCGAGAAAGGGTTCGATTTGGCCCGCCAAGTAGCGTTCGTGGCGGGGCATTCGTTGGGCGAATACTCGGCGCTGGCCGCTGCCGGGGCGTTTTCGATCGCCGATGCCGCGCGGTTGCTGAAATTGCGCGGGCAGGCCATGCAGCGTGCCGTTCCCGTCGGCCAGGGTGCCATGGCGGCGCTGCTCGGCGTGGGTTTGGACGTTGCCAGGAAGATCGCGTCGGATGCGGCCCAGGGCGACGTCTGCGACATCGCCAACGACAACGAGCCGACGCAAGTCGTGCTGTCAGGGCACAAGACGGCCATCGATCGGGTGGCCGAAGTCGGCAAGGCGCACGGGCTTCGTCGCGCCATCCCGCTGCCGGTGTCGGCGCCGTTCCACTGCCGTCTGCTCCAACCCGCCGCTGACGCCATGGCCGAGGCCCTCGCCAAAGTGACTGTGCGCGCACCCCGCGTGCCCGTGATCGTCAATGTCCGCGCGGCTCCCGTCACCGATCCCGAGGAGATCAAGCGCTGCCTCGTCGAGCAGGTGACAGGTACCGTGCGCTGGCGGGAATGTGTGCTGGCGATGGTTGCCGCCGGCGTCACTCACCAATTCGAGATCGGCTCGGGTAAGGTCCTCACGGGGCTCGCTGGCCGTATCGACAAGGCGCTGATCACCCAGGCGATCGGAACCCCCGCCGATATCGAGGCAGCCGTCGCGGCACTTGCGTCTTGAGCCGCGCACCGGCACAACGCCCCAGCAGCGGGTTTACGAAAGAGGCACTCTCATGTTCGACTTGACGGGCAAGACAGCCCTGGTGACAGGCGCGACAGGCGGCATCGGAAACGCCATTGCCCGTGCGCTCCACGGTCAGGGCGCAACCGTCGCTGTGTCGGGACGCCAAGTCGACAAGCTCGAGGCCCTGCAAGCGGAACTGAAAGAGCGCGTCGTGGTCTGCCCGTGCGATTTGGCCAACAAAGAGCAGGTCGGCAAGCTCATCGATGAGGCGGTCAAGGCGCTGGGCGGACGGCTCGACATCTTGGTGAACAACGCAGGTCTCACCCGCGACAATCTCTTCATGGTGATGAAGGACGAGCAGTGGGACGAGGTGATAGCGGTCAATCTGACCTCCACATTCATGCTGTCGCGCGCCGCCACCCGGCATATGCTGCGCAGCAAGACGGGCTATGGGCGCATCATCAACATGTCTTCGGTGTCGGGCATTTTGGGCAATCCGGGGCAGGGCAACTATGCCGCGTCGAAAGCCGGCATGATCGGCATGACGAAGTCGCTCGCAAGAGAGGTGGCGCCTCGGGGCATCACGGCCAACTGCATTGCGCCGGGTTTCATCAAAACACCGATGACGGATTCGCTGAACGAAAAGCAGGTGGCCGCGATCAAGGAAGCTATCCCCGCGCAAACCTTTGGATCGCCGGAAGATATAGCCGCAGCAGCAGTTTACCTCGCCAGCACCGAGGCGCGCTACATGACGGGACAGACACTTCACGTCAACGGCGGCATGGTGATGGTGTGATTTTGTGGCGCCTCGAGACGTTTGGGCGCAGGGATCACCGCGTTGCTGGGGCCGCACTGCTGGCGCCCATATTGTAAGTGTGTTACCGAGCCCGCGTTTTCGGGTTCGAAACGAGCCAATTGACCGGTTTACCGAAGACACTCTTCGAGGATTGTCGTCGGAGCCGGATTGCAGTACCAGCGCACGGACGCCGCGAAGGTCCAGCTCCCAACGAGTCGGCCGTCGAGATGCACCACGCGGGATCGTAGACAAACGTGCCGCGTGTGCGGTGTAGATCAAGGATCAGCCGAGGGATCATGCAATGAGCGATGTCGCAGAACGCGTGAAGAAGATCGTAATCGAACATCTGAGCGTCGAGCCGGACAAGGTGACCGAGAGCGCGAGCTTCATCGATGACCTGGGCGCGGACAGTCTCGATACGGTCGAGCTGGTCATGGCCTTCGAAGAAGAGTTCGGCTGCGAAATTCCGGACGACAAAGCGGAGCAAATTCAGACGGTCGGCGATGCCGTCTCGTTTCTGGAAAAGCAAGTCAAAGCAGCCTGAACTCCAGCTCTGCTCCTGCCGCGTTGCGCTGCTTACGCACCAGGTTGCGCCCGCGGTGGTTGTGGTGGGTTCGACTCAGTCGATCGTCTGCCAATGAGGCTTCGAGCCATGAAGCTTCCAAACGCGCGAAGGTTCGGGTGATTTCATGCGACGCGTGGTCATCACCGGTCTAGGTCTCGTCACCCCGCTGGGGTGCGGGGTGGAAGCGTCGTGGTCGGCCCTGCTCGCGGGCAAGAATGGTGCACGGCGAATCACGGAATTCGAAGCCGCCGATCTGCCGTGTCAAATCGCCAGTTTCATTCCGCGTGGCGACGGCTCCAACGGCTCCTTCAATCCCGACCAGTGGATGGAGCCGAAAGAGCAGCGCAAAGTGGATGATTTCATCATCTACGCCATGGCTGCTGCGGACCAGGCATTGGCGGATTCCGGCTACAAAGCCCAGACCAAAGAACAGCAAGAGCGCAGCGGCGTTTTGATCGGCTCTGGCATAGGCGGGCTCAGCGGCATCGCCGACACGGCGATCCTACTCAAGGAGCGCGGTCCCCGGCGCGTGTCGCCGTTCTTCATTCCCGGACGATTGATCAATCTCACGTCGGGTTACGTGTCGATCAAGCATGGCTTGAAAGGCCCCAACCACTCCGTCGTTACAGCATGTTCGACGGGATCGCATGCCATCGGGGATGCGGCTCGATTGGTCGCGCTGGGGGATGCCGACGTCATGGTCGCGGGCGGCGCGGAAAGCCCGATTTGTCGAATTTCCATGGCCGGATTTGCCGCGTGCCGCGCGTTGTCGACGGGTTTCAACGATGCGCCGACGAAGGCGTCGCGCCCCTATGACAAGGACCGTGACGGTTTCGTCATGGGCGAGGGCGCCGGCATCGTCGTGCTGGAAACGCTCGAGCACGCCCAAGCCCGCGGCGCACGCATCTATGCCGAAGTGATCGGCTACGGCATGTCGGGTGATGCCTTCCATATCACCGCGCCGGCTGCCGATGGGGATGGGGCTTACCGCTGCATGCGCAATGCGCTCGCCCGCGCCGAAATCGATGTCAGCGAAGTCGATTATGTCAATGCGCACGGCACATCGACCCCCATGGGCGACGAAATCGAATTGGGAGCGGTCGAGAGATTGTTCGGCAATTCGGCCGGCAAGCTCGCGATGTCGTCGACCAAATCCGCCATTGGGCATCTGCTCGGAGCGGCAGGCGCCGTCGAGGCGATATTCTCGGTCCTCGCCATCCGCGACAACGTGGCGCCACCGACGCTCAATCTCGACAACCCGTCGGTCGAAACGCCCATCGATCTGGTGCCGCACGTCGCTAAATCTCGGCCCATCGATACCGTTCTGTCGAATTCGTTCGGTTTTGGCGGCACGAATGCGTCACTCGTGATGCGGCGCGTGTAAACGTCAGCACTCAATCGACTGAGATTGCAGGGGATTGGGTCATCTACTACCTCAGTCGTATTGCCGGTCGTCCGTCCTTTGGCCACATTCGCCGGTAGGTTGGGGCCATTGCAAAAACGAGTCGAGCGTTGCCGGGTCTCCACTTTTTCGGGTCCGGATCTACGGCAGCACCGGAGCGGACGATGAGGGATCGACGATCGCCCGGCGACCAGTCCGGACCGCCACGGCTTCCCGGGCTCACGCCGCGAAGTCCATCGGAATTATTGATGCCGACACGCGCCCCCACACCTGCCCAATCGAGCCGGCGAAGCATGCGCAGCGTGCCGTTGGATAGCGAAGCGCGTTCGTCCAGCCGCGTGCTCGGTTTCTTCAGTGGGACCCTGACTTTCGCTCTGCTGGCACTGGTGATTTTGGGGGGTTCGGGCTACGTCCTCACCCGCAATTTCGATGTGCAGGGGCCGCTCAAAACATCCGTCGTCGTCGTTATCCCGAAGGGAGAGGGGACCTACGATATTGCGGGGCGGCTCGAACGGGACGGGGTGATTGCGGACCGGCGGTTGTTCATGGCGCAGTATCTGGCGCGCACCTTCGGGGGATCGGGGACCGATCGCAGCATCAAAGCTGGCGACTATGAGATCAGAGCCGGCGCCAGCGTCCGCGACGTGCTGGACTCGCTGATGGAAGGGCGCGCGATCCTCTACAAGATCACCATCCCCGAGGGCCTGACCACCCTGCAGATCGTCGAGCGTCTGCGCGCCGATCAAGGTCTTTCTGGCGATATTACGCAAATTCCGGCGGAAGGCTCGCTGCTGCCCGACACCTACAAAGTCGGACGAGGTATGCCGCGCCAAGAGCTGATCGATCGTATGCGAACGGATCAAAAGAAGTTCGTGGCGCAAGTCTGGGCCAAGCGCCAATCGGAGCTGCCGATCAAATCGCCTGAACAGGCTCTCGTTCTCGCGTCGATCGTCGAGAAGGAAACTGGCCGGGGCGATGAGCGCACGAAAGTAGCGGCCGTCTTCGTCAACCGCTTGCGCAAGAACATGCGCCTGCAGTCGGACCCCACCATCATTTACGGTTTGGTGGCAGGGCAGGGAACTTTGGGGCGTGGCATCACGCGCGCCGATATCGACTCCAAGACCAGCTACAACACGTATCAGATCGACGGACTGCCTCCTGGTCCTATCTGCAATCCAGGTCGCTCTGCCATTGAGGCGACCCTCAATCCCGCAGCGACGCAGGACCTTTATTTTGTCGCCGACGGTACTGGGGGCCACACGTTCACGACGACTCTCAAGGATCACAATACGGCCGTTGCAACGTGGCGCCGGATCGAGCGGGAAAAAGCAGCACGTCTCAATCCGCACGTCACGTCCGCACCTGTCGACAAGCAGGAGCAACCCGCTTCTGGCGAGCCCACAGCGGCGACGGCTCCTGGCGCCACCAATCGGCCGCCCCAGGTTTTCAAGCCATCGGCTGCCCCCAAGACGAAGGCAGCCGCCGAGGCCGCGCCAGCGGTCACCCAAAAGAAGCCCTGATGGGAAGCCGTCGGCTCGGCCACGATTAAGGCCGCGACATTGTCAGCGGGAGGCCTTAGCAGTACAGAGGGTCCAGCAACGCCCGTCATGGCGACCCATTTCAGGAGTGATATCGGCCAATGCCGCTCAAAAGCATGACCGGGTTCGCCCGCAGCGAGGGCGCTTACTCCGGTACGCGCTGGCATTGGGAAGTGCGGAGCGTCAACGGGCGCGGCCTGGATGTCCGCATTCGCTTCGCCCCAGGCCTCGAAGCGTTGGAAACCCGCACACGCGAGGCTGTTTCGCGGCGCATGGCGCGGGGAAATGTGTCCGTCACGCTCACGGTCCAGCGGGATACGGGTGGCGCTGATGTGCAAGTCAATGAAGCCGCTCTCGAGCGCGTGCTCGCGCTCATTGCACGTCTGCGCGCCAGTGGCGATTTCGACAGGCCACGACCCGAGTCTCTGCTGGCGGTCCGCGGCATCCTCGAGCCTATCGAGAAAATCGAAACCGCAACGGAAACCGAGGAGCGCGTGGCGCTCATGGTCTCGACGCTGGAGACGGCGTTGGAGGGGCTCGTGACCGCGCGGTCGGACGAAGGTGCGCGGCTCGAGCCCGTTCTCGAGCAGCAATTCAAAAGCATCGAAACACTCGTCGCCGAAATTGCGGCTTCACCGTCGCGCACGCCCGCCGCCATCCAAGCCCGCCTGCGCGAACAATTGCAGAGGTTGTCGTTGGCGGGCAGCGGCCTCGACGAAGCCCGTCTTTATCAGGAGGCGGCATTGATGGCGGCACGCGCCAACATCGAGGAGGAAGTGGCGCGCCTCACATCGCATGTGGCGGCTGGGCGCGATCTGCTCGCTTCGCGCGAACCGGCCGGGCGCCGCCTCGATTTCCTGACGCAGGAATTCAATCGCGAGGCGAATACGCTCTGTTCCAAATCCAATGATCTCGATATCACTCGCGCAGGACTGGCGCTCAAGGCAATCATCGATCAGATGCGCGAGCAGGTCCAAAACATCGAGTGAGGCGCGCCCTTCTATGTCGGTCGCTACACGCACCAGTACAGGAAGCACGGCCCCCCCACGACGGGGATTGATGCTCGTTCTGTCCTCTCCGTCGGGTGCGGGCAAGACGACCCTGTCGAGGGCCTTGTTGCGCGATGATCCCGAGATTTCGCTTTCGGTATCCGTGACGACGCGGGCGCCGCGGCCGGGCGAGGTCGACGGGCGCGACTATCATTTTCACGATCTGTCGGGGTTCGAGCGGTTGCGCGATGACGGCGCGTTGCTCGAATGGGCGCAGGTGCACGGCAACTGCTACGGCACACCGCGCGCCGACGTGATGGAACGCTTGGGCTTGGGCCGGGATATTCTCTTCGACATCGATTGGCAGGGGGCCGAGCAACTGGCCTCCAAGGCGCTGGATGACGTCGTGCGCGTCTTCATCCTGCCGCCCTCGACCGCGTCGCTCGAACAGCGGTTGCGCACACGCGCGCAGGATGATGAGGCCGTCGTTGCGCGACGACTGGCCGGAGCCGCCGTCGAAATCGCCCACTGGCGCGACTACGACTACGTATTGGTGAATGCGGATGTCGAGGCTTGCCTCGCGCAATTGCGTGCTATTCTGACGGCCGAGCGCCTCCGGCGGACACGTCAAACGGCGCTCGGCGTTTTGGTTCGCGACCTGTTGGACGGAAAGTGACCTTTCAGCCCATCGCAGCGAGCTGACCAGACCCTCCGTTCCAATCCACCCGACAAGCGGAACAGACCATCCTCCTTGGCGTTTCTCCCGCTCAAAGGGTTTAGGCAAACCCTTGCAGCAAAAGGAGCGAACCTCATGGATTGGGACAGGGTCGAAGGTAACTGGAAGCAGTTCACGGGCAAGGTCAAAGAGAAGTGGGGCGATCTCACGGACGATGACTTGACCTCGATCAACGGCAAGCGCGACCAACTCGAAGGCAAGCTGCAAGAGCGTTACGGCTACGCCAAAGACAAAGCGCGCGATGAAGTCGACGAGTTCATGAAGTCGCACTGAGGCTTGACTGTGATTGGGGCGGTCTGAAGTGACATTCAGGCCGTCCCATCTCCATCCAGTGCGGCCGCAATGCGCGCAAAATCGCTGGGTGACAATTGTTCCGCACGGTGCTGTGAATTCAATCCGAGCCGGTCCAGAAGAATGGCTGGTTCGCGATAAAGCGATTTCAAACTCTGCCTCAGCATTTTGCGCCGCTGGCCGAAGGCTGCGGCAGTCACGCGTCCCAACGTGAGCACGTCGCACGGCGGATCACACACATCGCGTGGGATGAACTCCACCACCGCCGACGCAATTTTGGGCGGAGGCGTAAACGCCTCGGGGCCGAGCGTCATGGCGAGGCGGGGCCGCGTGCGCCACTGTGAAATGACGGCCAGACGCCCATACACTTTCGATCCGGGTTGAGCCACGATGCGATCGGCCACCTCACGCTGGAACATCAGCGCCATTCCCGCGTACCACGGCGGCCACGGTTCCGTTTCGAGCCAACCGATCAACAATCGCGTGGCGACGTTGTAGGGAAGGTTCGCAGCGATCACCACACGGCCCGGATCGGGACCCAGCAGTGATGGCCAGTCGACATCGAGCGCGTCCGCCATATGGATCTCGACACGACCAGGATAGGCCGCAGAAATTTGCTCGAGCGCGGGTTTGCAGCGGGCGTCCATCTCGACGGCGATGACGCGGCGCGCACCCTCGAGAAGAAGGCCTCGCGTCAGTCCGCCTGGACCAGGACCAATCTCCACGACGGTGGTTTCGATCAGCGGCGCCAAAGTGCGCGCAATCTTGCGCGTCAGATTGAGGTCGAGGATGAAATTCTGTCCCAGACTTTTTTTGGCGCCGATATCGAGGGTCTTGATGACCTCCCGCAGCGGCGGCAGTCCGTCGGGGCTCACGCCTGCACCTGCACTATCGGTGTCTTTTGTCATGAGCCTGCGTTCGATGCCGCGCGCAGTGCCATTTTATGGGCCAGACGCAGGGCGGCGACGAAGCTCGCAGGGTTGGCGCGTCCGGTGCCCGCAATATCGAACGCGGTGCCGTGGTCGGGTGATGTGCGCACGAATGGCAGACCCAGCGTGACGTTGACGCCGTCATCGAAGGCGAGCGTCTTCAGCGGGATCAGGGCTTGATCGTGATACATCGCGATCGCCGCGTCATAGCGGGCGCGTGCCGCCGCGTGGAAAAGCGTGTCGGCAGACAAGGGGCCGACTACGTCGAAGCCCGCAGCCTGCAAGGCAGCGACAGCGGGCGCGATGATGTCGCGATCCTCACGGCCGATGGTGCCACCTTCCCCCGCGTGCGGATTGAGGCCGGCGACGGCAAGGCGAGGACGAGCGATCCCGAAAAATCGACCCAGATCGGCGACGACGATACGCGCGGTGCGCTCGATCAACGCCTGGTTGAGCGCCCCTGGCACAGCAGCCAGCGGAATGTGGACGGTGAGCGGCACGACACGCAGCTCGTCGGAGGCCAGCATCATAACCGGAACGGCTGCACAGCCGAGCCAAAGTCGCGCAGCCAGTTCGCCCAAAAACTCCGTGTGACCGGGATGACGGAACCCAGCGGCGTAGAGCGTTTCCTTCGAAATTGGGTTGGTGACGACCGCTGCGGCCTCGCCATCCGCAACCGCCCGCGTTGCCTGCTCGATGGCGGCGATGACGGCAGCGCCATTGCGCGCGTCGGCCCGGCCCGCGCAAACTGGCGAGGCGAGGGGCACGTTGACGAGCCCCAAGGCACCTGCCGGCACCTGTAGGACGCCGGAGGCCGACGCGATCCGGTGAATGATCAACCCGATTCCCAGAGCTTGCGCGCGTGCGGCAACGGCGTCCGCATCGGCGTAAAATACGAAGGAGGGCAACGCGGGATCAGTCGCGCGCGAGAACGCAGTCAGGGTGATATCGAGGCCGATTCCGGCCGGGTCGCCCATGGTGACGGCAAGCGGCAGTCCCGGTTTGGGTGCCAGGGAGGGATCAGGCGCAGCGCTACCTGATCGGACCATTCAGCGCATCTCGATCAGGGCATCTTTGCGCAGGTCGGCCAGATGCCGCTGGGCCAAACGCTCGAATTCCTTCATCTGCAACTCGTTCTCCGCAGCCTGGCGCTTCTGGTCGTCGACCTTGGCCGTGCGCCGGCCACACACCGCATAGAGCTCTGCACCGGTTCCGGTCAAGATCGCTGGTACCATTTCGCCGTTGCTGGCGCTGAGCAGGATGCTCTTGGTGGGCTCAGCCAGGGTGCTTGCCTTGCGAAATCCCAGGTCCTCGAACCTGGCGTTCGGGTTGCCTTTGACAAGGGCTGCGGTGTTCTTGCAGCCGGTAAACTTCTGTCGCAAGGTTTCCGCCTCGGTGTAACTCTGGGCGAGGATCGTCTGATCGCTCTTGCCCGTGGTACCCAGGGCTATCTTATGGAGCTGCAACTCGACCACGTCGCCATCGGTCGATGTGGCTGCGGCCGCGATCCGGTCCACGTCCCGGCTGGAAACGTTGATCTGATGCCCGAAGCGCCGACGGATGACCTCGCGCCACGCGAACGATGCCTTGAAGCGCGCCTTCATGACGCTCGCGTCGGCACCTTGCGCCTTGATATGGGCGACGAATTGATCGGCCGTCATTTTGTTGCGTTCGGCCACACCTTTGAAGGATTTCTCGACTTCGTCGTCGGTAATGGTGACGCTGGTCTTCTTGGCTTCCTGCAACTTGAGCCGCTCCTCGATCAGCTCGTCGAGTGCTTTTTTCTTCAAGCCGGGAAGCATGCTCGACTTTGCGGAGGCGACCGCCTGTTGCTGGAGCGAGACGACGAACGCCTTCTTGCGTTCTTCGAAGGCGGCGATGACCTGTTCCCTGGATTTGCCAGGGTTGGCGGCGATCGTCTCTTTCAGGATCTCCTGCATGCGTTCAGACGTTTTTGGATTCTCGGCAATGGCCTTCATGTTGGCCTTCGCCCGCTCGCCGAAGTCCGACGTCAACGTCATGAACTGGGCGCGCTGATGCAATTCGTAGGCCGTGATGGGCTCGTCGTTGACGAGCGCGACGATGCCTTGCGCGGCGGGTCCTCCATCGTTGAGGCTGCCCGTCGCCGCGGCGGCTTCCTTCTTCGCAGACGGCTTGGGTTTGGGCTTTGCAGCGGGTGCTGATGGCGCAGGCGCAGCCGGGGGCGGAGCAGCCATCGACGGTCCAGGCGGAGGTGCCGTGGTCGTCACGACAAGGCCGGGAACGCCCGACTGGGCAAAAACCGCGGCGGGGTGCGCAAAGGTCAACGCCACGAGGGCAGCCGCCATCTGTCGACCGACACGCTGGGTGAGTGCGCTCGACTGGGAAAGTGGCTCGTTGTAGTCGTCCTGGATCATCACATTGCCCGTCGCCTGCCGGCGCGCCACTCGATTCGCCGCTTCACCATCATAGACGGCGAAGCACCGGGTTGATGGTCTTGTCCACAACAACGATGGCATCTCCGAGGCAGATGGAGTGATGTGCACTACGTCGATCGAACAGCGTGCCGATGTCGTTGCGCACCCAGGGGGCTCATTGGGGGGTGGTCGTCGAGGGCAGCAGCAGGGAATTGCTATTGGTCTGCGATTGCGTGAACGTCTGATCGATGCCGCTGGCGGAGTACTTGTAGTCTCCCAGATACTTCCATTCGAAGCGAAGCATCAGCGTTCGATCCGGCTTGAGGAAGAGTTCGGGGTTGTTCATGAAGGTCTCGGTGTACTGGGCCGTCAAGACGAAGCACTCGTCGGCGTATTTGACGATAATGCCGTCCTGAAGGGCCATTTGCTCATCGAGGTCGTAGCGCAGCAAGCCGGTAATCGACCAGCGGTCGGTCAATTTCAGGGTCGCGGTGCCGATCAACTCCTGCTCGCTCTTCAGGAGACCAACGACGGGGTCTTGGCGCATGTACGAGTATTGGCCAGCCAGTTGAACTGGACCCACGTTGAGGGATGAATGCAGATCCTGGCGGCGCAGCGATAGCTCGGTCTCGTCGAAGCGCGACTGCGCGACGATGCGGAACGCTTGCGTCGGTGCGATGTAGGCGCCCAGAACGTAGTCCGACTTGTCGGTGTTCAGGCCGCTCGTCGGCGAGAAATTGTAGACGAGGGACTGATTGGGGCCAGTCGGCGTCTGGCCAGGATTGGTATAGGCGTTCTCTCCGGCCAAATGGATGCTCTGGCCGGCAATGAGGCGCATATAGCCACCTGAATTGGCCTGCATGGTGTACTGGAGCCCGAGATTGGCGCGCGTCCCCGTCTCGATCCGATCCCAGCCCGAGAATTTGTTGACGTCGAACAGAAGCGTATCGGCCCACACGATGCTGCGCGCATCCTCGTCCGGCAGGCGGCGCTGCGAGACACTGGCGGGACGCGCAATGATCTGCGCGATCGGCTCCACCGTATGCGACGCCGTGGGAACGTGCCAGATCCAGGGATAGGAATAGGTCAACGCCGCCGTGGCCATGCCGCGCGTCATCTGATCCTGCGGGATGGAGGCCTGCGTATCGGGATCGTAGCCGTTGGTGAACGCCGAGACGTCGCCGCGCGCCTGCAGATACGGTGTCCAGACCTGTCCGATCGGGTCGATCATCTTGCGCCGCCATGTCGCCTCGGCCGCCACGCGCGAAATGTCCGTGCCATCGCTGCGGCTCAAGCTCAACGCGTTGGCGTTGAAGGCGAGTTCGCCCCCCATCACCGGCTGCCCGGCGATGTAGCGATAATCGATGACCGGAAGCACACGGGATTCCGAAGCCGGCGTGTCTTCGATCAGAAGGCCACCGAAATGATAGAGCTTGGCGCCGAAGTAATTGCGGTCGCTCAGACCCTCCATCCAGACCTTGTTGACCCGATCGACCTGGAGAATGCTGTCGAGCTTGTAGAAACGGCGAAATGCATCATCGCTCTCGAGCGTGATGTCCCAGCCGAATTTCCACCACGAGGCGAGCGAGAAGCTGCCCCGCGTCTCCAACGTACCGCGCCAACCGTCGTAAAGCTTTTTGCGATCAGGTGTTACTTCGGCCGGAAGGGTGCTGGCATCCTGATCGATACCGGCGAATTTGACGTAGTAGTCGCCGCGAATGTTCCCGTAGGCGAGCCGATGGCGCCAATCACCAGCCCACATGGTGCCGTGCTGCGACCAATAGGTGGGATGGAACGTGAAGTCATAGTGGGGCGAGAGCGCGAAATAATAGGGAATGCCACTCCCGAAGCCCAGTGTCGTCGACTGGTGGAACTCGGGCAGCAGAAACCCGGATTGGCGTTTGACGGACGGATCGCCGTGCTGGAAGTACGGCATGTAGAACACGGGCACACCGAAAATTTCGAATTGCGCATCCTGATACGAGATTGTCGCTGCGTTCTGATCGTGCACGATCCGCGCCGCGCTGATGCACCACAACGGTGGCATGCCTTCGTCGTTCTTGCAGGGTGTGAACCGACCCTGCTCGAACTCGCTGACATTTCCGTCCTTGCGCACGAGGCGGCGGGCTGCAATGCGCGTCTCGTCCTTGGTGACGACGCTCAAGCTCTGCACGAAGGCGTCGCGGAAATCGTCGGTTGCGGTCAGATATTCACCGCGCAGAATGTTGCCGTTGGGTTCGACCAGCTTGGCGTTGCCTTGGGCGGCCAACGTATTCGCGTTCTGGTCGTAGGTGACCTGATCGGCGGTCAGCACGTAGTTGTTGTAATAGGATTCCACGTTTCCACGGGCAATGACGCGATTGTTGCGCGTGTCGTAGATCAGCTCGTCCGCCTGCAACAGCAGCGGCTGGGTCTTATCGATCTTTTTCGGAGAGCCACCGAGCGGACCACCTGGAGTCTTGGGAAAGCTCGATATCGACTTCGCACCGGATGCTGTGGCGGACGTGTCTTGCGCACGCGCGGTGCCCGATGTCACGGCAATCGATACGCTCAGCAGCGCAAGCAAACAGCACGCGACAGCCGACAACGCGCTCGTAGCGCGCCGCGTCCCACTCGGGGCCATCGGCTGTTGATCAACGCGCATGCCTCAGCCGTCCTCCTGGTGCAGCAATACTGTCAACGCGCCACAACACGCCACCGCAACTGGCACCCAAACAGCCAAAAACGGAGGAGCAAGACCGGACGCACCCACTTGTCGAGATATTTCCGAGAGCAGGAAGAAGCCGAAACCCCCAACCATCCCCACGATCACCATAGTCTGGATGCCACCCCCACGGAATGACCGCAAAGACACAGTTGCCGCCAAAAGGACCATCACCGTGAGCAGCCAGGGACGCACCATCAGCGTCTCGTGTTGCACGCGGAAGCGGCTGGCCGATAAACCGGCTTTTTCAGTGACTTCGATGAGCGTCGGCAATTCCCAGAACGACACCGCTGCACTCTTTCCGAGTGCATCGGTGGCATGCTCGGGCGTGAGCCACGTGCTGACCAGATATTCATCGTGCAATTCCGGCTCTTTGGCCACCCGCGTGACCACCGCGTTGTCAATCACCCAATGACCATCCGACAGTGTGGCGGATTTACCATCGACGCGCTCGAGGAACCGCCCTTGCCGGTCGAATTGCAGGAACATGACGATTTTCAGGTTTCGTCCATTGGGTGATGCCGAGGCTGCGGTCAGCACGGACGGCCCATCGGCTCCATCCTGGCGCAGCCACGCTCCTCCGCCCTCGGACCGCAAGACGGATGCTTCGCGGCCGAACGCTTCGGCGAAGCGGCGCTCGGATTCCCCGCGGGCCCAAGCTGCCAACGGATTGTAAAGCGCTACAGAACCGATGCCGATAAGCAGCGCGACGGTCATCCCGGGTCGTACGAATTGCCACGCGGACATGCCTGCGGCGCGCATCACGGTCAGCTCGGATTTCCGGCTGAGCAGAAGGAGGGCACCGATGGCGCCAACGAGCACGCAGAAGGGGAGGAGGATTTCGGTGTAGGCTGGAAGGCGTAGCAACGCCATGACCGCGATTTCGAAGCTGGGCACGCGACCGTATTTGCCGGCAGTGCGCAGCAACTCGACGATATCGATCATGAAGATCAACAAGCAGCACAAGCCGAAGGTCGCCGTGATCATCAACGCGAAGCGGCGTGCCAGGTAGCTTCGGAGCATGCGACGTCTCAGCATCCGATTCTACCTCCGCGCCGGGCTGGTGGGAGGAGTGGAGACTGCGTCGAACGGCACGCGGCGCCCCGTCAATCGCGTGACGAGGCCGCCCATTGCCGCCCAAACGACGCGCTCCAGCCGCGACCGGCGACGCTGCATGCCGGTTTTGGCGAGGATCATCGCGAAGAGGACAGCGCCCAGGGGGAGGGCATAGACGATCCACACGGCACTTTCGCGCAGCGCCACGATATTGTTGCCGGCCAATCCCACCAATCGACAGAGCGCTGCAATCACGAAGGCCAAAACGATCGCCTGCACACGATTTTGGCGGGTGGTTTGAGCGTGACCGATAAAGGCCACGGCGAGCATCACGAAGGCGAAGGGGTAGAGGGGGCTCGCAAACCGCTCATGCAACTCGGCGCGGATCAACCCCGGCTGGTTCCGCGCAATTTCGTCGGAGGTATCGGAGCGCAGAAGCTCGGTCGTGTAGCGCTCGCGGGGCTTGAGGTCTGGCCCCTGCTCCTTGGCCTCCAGCCGTGCGAGATCAATGGCATAGCGTTTGAATTCGATGATGCGCACGAGTTCCGTCGGCCCATCGCGGCGTAGAATGTGACCGTCTTCCATCATCAGAAATGCGTCGCCGTCCTGCTTCACGATCCAGCCGCGCTCGGCGAGGTAGGTCGAGACCTGCTTGCCCTCGCGACCGTCGTGCATAACCAGACCCTTGAGCTCGCCATCGAATGCGCGGTCGCGGATGTGGAACGTCAGGTTGGCTTCGGGGCTGGTGAAACGGCCCGGCTGGATGACCTGGGTAATCAAATCCGTGCGCACCTGAATGACATAGTCGCGCAGCAGCCGCAGGCTCCACGGCATCGCCCAATGGTTCACCACGGACACGGCAATTCCGACGAGTAGCGCCACGAGGAGCAAGGGGCGAGCCACATTCCAGATGGTGCCGCCACCCGCCGTCATGATGATCAGCTCGCTGTCGCCATTCAACCGGTTGAGAACATGGATGCTGGCGACGAGGAGGGCGATGGGCGCAATCAGCGCCATCAGATTGGGCAGCGCCAGCAGCGTCATTTGGATGAAGACCCAGGCGTCCTGGCCCTGGGTGGTGACGAGGTTGAGCTGGCGCAGGGCCAGAGCAATCCATACGACGCCGGTGAGTGACAGCAGGATCAGGAGCACGGCCCCGGCCGTCTGTCGGAACAGATAGCGCGACAGAATCGTGCCGGTGAGCATCATGGGCAGGCCACCCCGCACGGTGGCCACGAGTCGGCCCCCGCTGAGCGGCTGCAATTCGGGCAATGCGCAGCTTGCGCCCCCATGTGCCTCAGTCCCCCGGCCGCCGGCTCGTGTTCAATCCCCAACTTCAGCGGCTATCGTCAGTCGGTCCCATAGGACGGTGGCCGAAGTGCGGCTTTCTCGCGGTGCGGATCGGGCCACCACGGCACTCGAAGCGGCGACTCGGCCCGGCGAAAAGCGATATTATCCCATCGCAGGGCGGAGCGTGGCTTGCCAATTTTCTGGCAGCCTATAAATTCACGGTTCTCCGCCACATGCAGGGACGTAATCGATCGGGCTGGCACTGCCGTCGAGAGCACCCTCGACGCCTGCCTATCGCCCGACGCCCTCTCGATTTGGAAACCTCATGAGCGCCCGTCCCGAGCTGCAATTCGTCCCCGCCAGCACAGCACTGGGGGCAACCGTCGTCATTCTCGTAGGGCCCGATCTGGGGTTGGGCAAAATCGGTGCGCGCCTGGATGAGCGTTCGGGTGGAGCTTTGAAACGCGCCATTGCGGCAGCAGATTTCAAGGGCAAGGCCCGCGCGACCATCGAGATCTTGGGGCCAGCCAACATCGACACGAAGCGGATCATCATACTGGGCACCGGCGCCAAGGACGAGACGAAGGATCTGGATTGGGCGCGGTTGGGTGGGGCGGCATATGCGCAAATTTCGTCACGCCGCAGTGACAGTGCCAGCATCGTCATCGAGCTGCCTGATGAAGGCGGAGACATCGCGGCCCGGATTGGGCAAGGCGTGCAATTGCGAGCCTACGCGTTTCGAAAATATCACACCAAGCCTTCGGACGAGAACAACGGAGCCAATGGTTCGGCGGACAAGGGACCAGCCAAAATCGCCATCGTCGCAGGAGATCCGCAGGCAGCGACACGCGCTTTCGAACGCCAAGGCGCCATCGTCAACGGCGTCTCGCTGGCACGCGATCTCGTCAACGAGCCGGCCAACGTGTTGGGGCCTGTCGAATTCGCCGATCGATTGGCGGCACTGGGAATTCCGGGCCTCGAGATAGAGGTGTTGGGCATGGATCAACTGGCGTCTCTGAAGATGGGTGCATTGCTGGCGGTAGGGCAGGGCAGCGCGCGCGAGAGCCGTGTCGTCGTCATGCAGTGGAATGGCGCCAAGCGCGCGCGCAATCGGCAGCCGTTGTGCTTCATCGGCAAAGGCGTGTGCTTCGACACCGGCGGCATTTCGATGAAACCGGCCGGCGGCATGGAGGACATGAAAGGCGACATGGGCGGCGCCGCCTGCGTCTCCGGCCTCATGCTGGCGCTCGCCGAGCGCAAGGCCAATGTCAACGCGGTCGGCATCGTCGGGCTCGTGGAGAACATGCCGTCGGGCACGGCGACCCGTCCGGGCGACATCGTCACGTCCATGTCCGGGCAGACGATCGAGATCCTGAACACCGACGCTGAAGGCCGCTTGGTGCTGGCGGATTTGCTCTGGTACGCGCAGGAGCGGTTCAAGCCGCGCGTGCTGGTCGATCTGGCGACGCTGACAGGCGCTATCATTGTGGCGCTCGGCAAGGAGCGGGCAGGGCTTTTCGCCAACAATGACAAGCTCGCCCGTGAGATCGAGGAAGCAGGGGAGGCGACCGGCGAGATGGTCTGGCGCATGCCCCTTGGCCAAGCCTACAACAAGCTCATCGACACGAAGAATGCCGACATGAAGAACATCGGCGGACGCTTCGGTGGATCGATCACGGCGGCACAGTTCCTGCAGCGCTTCGTCAAGGACGCAGCGACGCCGTGGGCGCACCTCGACATCGCAGGCACGGCCATGGACTCCAGCCGCAACGAGATCAACCAGAGCTGGGGGTCTGGCTGGGGCGTGCGGTTGTTGGAACAGATGGTACGCGACCATTATGAATGAGTGGGCGCGTTGAGCTGCTGATGGATCACTCTGGCTTTCAGGCGTAACAACTCGAAATATTCCATAATATATATTATGCGATCTCAGGAGGTGCCTTGCTGCCACTCGATCTGGGCGCTGCAACCCGATGACACCCTCACGCCGTCTCCGTCGTATGGTCGTCGTCGTGGGTCTGGTTGTCCTTGGAGCTTGGCTGGCATTCTGGCCGTCGTCGCCCTCGCTACGGTCTTTGCTCGAGCCCCCGCTGGATTTGGCGGTACCCGATCAATGGTTCATCAATTGGCGGCTCGCCGCGATCCGCAATGACCGTGCGCTATGCCGTACCGTCGTCGCCCCGCCACATGTCTCTGCCCTGCCAGTCGCTGATGCCGTCTCCAGCGACGGTTGCGGTTGGCAAAACAGCGTGCGTGTTTCCTCCATCGCAGGGGCTCGCCTCGTCCTCGATAAGATGACGTGCGAGATGACCGCCGGCGTCGGGCTCTGGATGATCCATGAGGTGCAACCGGAAGCGCGACGGCTCTTCGGTCAGCAGGTGGCGGAGGTTCACCATGTCGGCGGCTACGCCTGCCGCAACATCGACGGCAGTGGTGGCGAGCGCAGCGAACATGCTGCTGCCAATGCGCTCGACATCACCGGCTTCACATTGGCTGGCGGGCG
This sequence comes from Hyphomicrobiales bacterium, assembly GCA_031406575.1. Lineage (GTDB taxonomy): Bacteria > Pseudomonadota > Alphaproteobacteria > Rhizobiales > Hyphomicrobiaceae. The sequence continues at coordinate 78,921 of JANOHP010000124.1, read as the reverse complement.
GCGGATCAGCGTCTTGAAGGGTTGGCCCGGAGACGGTGCCGACAGTACATTCCTGCGCCACATCCATGCGCGCGCCTGCCGATATTTTCCGGTCGCGCTCGGACCAGCGTACAATGGGGCACATCGCGATCATTTCCATTTCGACCGCGGCTCTGCTCGCAAGTGCAAGTAAGCGGACGGTCGACGGGCCCGACAGAAGAAAGCCAGCCATGACCGACGCGCCCTCCCCTCCACTCGTCCCCTCCCGCGATGTCGCGCGCCTCATCGAGATCATGGCCGCGTTGCGCACGCCGGTGACGGGATGCCCGTGGGACCTGGAGCAGACCTTCGAGACGATCGCGCCCTACACGATCGAGGAAGCCTACGAGGTCGCCGACGCCATCGCGCGCGGAGACCTCCAAGACCTGAAAGAGGAACTCGGCGATCTGCTGTTGCAGGTCGTCTATCACGCCCAACTCGCGCAAGAGGTCGGGGCCTTCCGGTTCGGCGATGTCGTGCACGGCATCACGGCGAAGATGATCCGCCGCCATCCCCACGTCTTCGGCGACGAACAGGCGCGCACGGTCGGCATCGCAAAAGGGTTTTGGGAGCGGATCAAGGCCGAGGAGAAGGCGGCGAAGTCCGCAGAGAGAAACGTCCTCGGCAGCGGCGGAGCAGCTGAACCACAGGTCCCTCCCCTGCCCCAACCGTCCGTGCTGGCCGATGTTCCCGTGGCATTGCCTGCGCTCACGCGCGCGATGAAGCTTCAAGAAAAAGCCGCGCGGGTCGGTTTCGATTGGCCCTCGCTCGCGCCCGTGTTCGACAAGATGCGCGAGGAGTTGGCCGAATTCGAAGAGGCCGCGCACCCGCTCGATCCCCGTGGTGGATCGACGCCGCCCGTCGTCGACAAGGCCCACATCGAGGAAGAATTCGGCGATTTGCTGTTCGTCATGGCCAACGTCGCGCGGCACTTGGACATCAATCCCGAACAGGCGCTGCGCTCGGCGAACGACAAATTCCGCCGGCGGTTCGAAGGCATCGAAGCACGTCTGGCCGAACGCGGCCGCACGCCCGCGCAGTCCAATCTCTCTGAAATGGATGCCTTGTGGGACGAGATGAAAACAGTAGAACGCGGCAAGGCGCGTTAAGCGCGCGCTGCCGGCAGTGCCAACCCCGCCCGTTGCAGTTGGTTTTCCAGTCGACCGCGCTTGGATTTGGCGATGCGCACCCGGAAGGTGGTCGCGCCGTCGTCGTCTGGCTGGCGCTCGATCACGTCGGTATTCTCGTGCAGCCAGTGGGCGAGCCCACCGGCCGAGGCGGGCACAACGAGGGACACCAGTTCGTCATCCACCGAGAGGCGCTGATCGATTTCGGCGAAAAGCGCAGCAATGCCCTCCCCTGTCAGCGCCGAAATGAGCACGGGTTTGCCCTGATTGCGGCGTGCTGCAGCGTTGACCAGTTCATCGCGCTCGATTGGGTCCAGCCGGTCGATCTTGTTCCAGACTTCGAGAATATGGGCTTCGGGGCCTTCGACGGCGATCCCCAATTCGCTCAGGACGTGGTCGACATCGGCACGCTGTGCTTCCCGCTCGGGGTGGCTGATATCGCGCACGTGCAGCACCAGATCGGCTTCGATGACCTCCTCGAGCGTCGCGCGGAAGGCTGCCACCAGCGACGTCGGCAGATCGGAAATGAAACCGACGGTATCGGACAGAATGATCCGGCGGCCCGTGGGCAGGCGCAATTCACGCATCGTAGGGTCGAGTGTGGCGAAGACCTGATCGCGCGCATCGACGCCGGCACCCGTCACTTGATTGAAGAGCGTCGACTTACCGGCGTTGGTGTACCCGACGATGGCCGCGATCGGATACGGCACCCGACGACGGCCGGAGCGATGCAGCTCGCGCGTGCGCACGACGGTTTCGAGTTCCTCCTCGATACCGTCGATGCGATCTTGAATGATGCGCCGGTCGAGTTCCAACTGGGTTTCACCTGGACCGCCGAGGAATCCCGCACCGCCCCGTTGCCGCTCGAGATGGGTCCAACTGCGCACGAGCCGGCTCTTCTGGTAGGTCAGATGCGCGAGTTCCACTTGCAGGCGCCCTTCACGCGTCTGCGCGCGGCGACCGAAGATTTCCAGAATGAGACCCGTGCGGTCGACAACTTTGCAGTTCCACGCCTTCTCGAGATTGCGCTGTTGCACGGGCGAGACCGCGTGATCGATGATTGCCAGCTCCGCCTTCTCGTCGGCGATGAGGTTTTTGATTTCCTCCACCTTGCCGGAGCCGAACAGGGCACCGGGCTTTGGTGTCGGGACAGGCACGAGCAACGATTTGCGCACATCCAGATCGATGGCGCGGGCCAAGCCCGTTGCCTCCTCCAGCCGGTCTTCGGGGCTGTGAACAGGACGCGCCGCCGCGGCGCCGCTGGCCTCCGCGGCGCTGCGCTTGTGTCGGCGGCCGAGAACGGGAGCCAAAACCACAGCCCGCGTGGGGCCGGATGGACGCCACTCCTCCACAGCCTTGCGACGGCGGGGCGTCTCGTCGGCGTTCTCGTCGTCGTCTTTGTGGTCTGTCAACCTGTCGGCCTCGCGTGGGGCGGACAGGTCAGGCCTGTCCGTCTTCGGCCGGATCGCTGTCCATCAGGTGGACGGGCGCGCCCGGCATGATTGTGGATATGGCGTGCTTGTAGACCAGTTGCGAGTGGCCGTCGCGCCTGAGCAGTACGCAGAAATTGTCGAACCAGGTCACGATGCCCTGGAGCTTGACGCCGTTTATAAGGAAAATGGTGAGCGGAGTTTTGTTTTTGCGGACATGATTGAGAAACGTGTCCTGCAGGCTTTGCACCCGTTCTGCGGCCATGTTGGTTCGGACCTTCTTACGTCGTTGAAGCTCAAATCAATCCGTTGAATGCCGATCCCATCGCCTATCGGAAGGTGCGGGGGTGCGGCAGACGAAAAGCGCCCATGTGACAATTCTGCACAACCCGCACCCGCAGTGCAACCGATAGTCGACAGCCGATGAGAAGTTTTACAATGACGAATTGCGATTGAGCGTTGCAACCGCAAATATGAAAGACGCACCAGCAGCCAAGACTCCAGCGGATCACCCCAAGCATGAAAAGGCCGTTGCGTTGACCGATAGCCGGGTTGCAAGCTCGATCGAGGTAGTCATCGCAGGTGCGGGTCCGGCGGGCTTGGTGACGGCGCTCGCCATGGCGGCTCGGCATGTGAGCACGGCCGTGGTCGCTCCAGCCGTCTCGAACGCCCGAGCGGCAGTCGATACACGCTCGACAGCACTCTTCGGCGGCAGTCTCGAGTTGCTTCGGCATTTGGGGGTTTGGGCGGCGTTGGCTCCCACTGCGGCGCCCCTTGTCGGGTTGAGGCTCGTCGACGACACAGGCGGCATTCTGCGATCGCCTGAAACAACTTTCCGCGCGGCCGAGCTGGGCATGACCAGCTTCGGCTACAACATCGAGAACGCAGATCTGAACTGTGCGCTCGCCGCCAAGGTTGCCGAACAATCCGCGCTCATTGAACGGCACGAGACCAGCGTTGGGGCGTTGTGCGCATTGGACGGCGCCCTCAGCGTGACGTGTCGACAGGGAGCGCCGCTGTCCGCATCCCTGGTGGTCGGCGCAGATGGCCGGCACTCCGTGTGTCGCGACGCTGCCGGAATTCCCACGCAGCGGTGGAGCTATCCCCAATCTGCCCTGGCGACGCGCTTCAGGCACTCCCGACCCCACGATGGCATTTCGACGGAATTTCATCGTCGCGCCGGACCACTGACGACAGTACCGCATCGCGGTAATCAATCGAGCCTCGTATGGGTGGATACGCCCGAAGTAGTCGAGCGCTTGCGCCATTTGGACTCCGATGCTTTCGCCCTCGCGCTCGAGGATAGGTTGCAGGGGCTTTTGGGGACCGTCGGCGAGGTCGGTCCTCGATCCGTATTCCCGCTGTCGGGGTTGTCGGTCACGACGATGGCGCAGAACCGCGTGGCGCTCGTCGGCGAGGCAGCTCACGTCGTGCCGCCCATCGGGGCCCAAGGGTTGAATTTGGGGTTTCGCGATGCGGCGTGGATCGCCGAGCTGGTGGGCGCCGCCAAACGGCGCGGCGAGGATATCGGCGGCGCCACGGTTCTCGAGGCATACGATCAGGCCCGCCGCTCCGACGTCGGTAGCCGGACGCTTGCCGTCGATCTGCTCAATCGCTCCCTGTTCATGGATTTGCTGCCGCTGGACATGCTGCGCGGTGCCGGGCTCGTGGCCCTCGGCGCCTTGCCCTGGCTGCGGCGCTTCGTGATGCAGCAAGGGGTAGCGCCACCGGCCGAAACCCTCCCTCCCCTTCTCCGTCCTGCCACAATTGCTCCGGCCCCCTGAGCCTCAATGCGGCAGCGTGGGCGCTTGACGCAGGGCTGGACGGGTTGCATGTCGCTCGAGCGCGGACATTGTCGCGCCGCGCCGCGCGTGGAGCCGGCATCAGGACCTTGGACCCCACCAACAGATGCTGGCCTTGCTCATCGATCTCAGACATCGGCTGGAATACGCGGGACTGCTACTCCTCGTTGGCTTCGTGCGTCTGATGCCGATCGATACGGCGGCCGCCTTCTCCGGACGGATGTGGCGGCTGATTGCTCCACGCCTGCGCCGGCATCGACGGGCGCTGTCGAACCTCGCCATCGCCTTCCCCGAGAAGACGCAAGGCCAGCGTGAAGCGATCGCGCTCGACATGTGGGAGAACCTCGGTCGGGTGATGGCCGAGACGATGCTCATCGATCGGCTCATCCAGCAGCCGGACCGCATCGAGCTCGCCAATCCGAAAGTCTTCGCGCGCTACAAAGGTAAAGTCGGCCCCGTTATCGGCGCGTCGCTGCATATGGGCAATTGGGAGCTGGCGATATGGCCACTGGTCGTTGCCGGGGCCAATCCGGCGGCCGTCTATCGCACCGTCAAAAACCCCTACGTCGACAGCTACCTGCGCCATCAGCGCCGCGATCTTTATCCCGGTGGTCTGTTCGGCAAAGGCAAAGTCGACGGCAGCCGCGAGGAGGGTCAAAAGACCGCTCGCATGGTCATGGATTACGTGCGCAATGGCGGCCGTCTCGGCGTCGTGTGTGATCTCTACGACAAGAGCGGTTTGCCCGTTCCCTTCTTCGGCGCGCCAGCGCGATCGGTGACTATTCCCGCCATGATTGCACGACGCATCGGCGCCCGCATTTGGATGGCGCGCTGCTTGAGGGTCGGCACCGCCAGCCGCTTCCGCATCGAGATCAAAGAACTGAAAGTGCCCCGCACAGCCAATGCGGGCGAAGACGTGAAGTGGATCACTGCCGCCATGCAGCGCCAATTCGAAGCGTGGATTCGCGAGGTACCCGAACAGTGGATGTGGTCGAACCGGCGATGGTCATGAGCGCGGAAAAGCCCGAGGCCGTGAGCGCACCCGTTGCGACCATTACGCTGCAGCATCGGCTGGAGTATGGGCTGCTGCGGTCGCTGGCGGCGTTGGCGCGCGTGGTGCCGATCGGTGCGGTCACGGCAACCGGTGCCGCGCTTGTGGGCGCGGTCGGTCCGCTGCTGCGCCAGAACCGGCGCGCGCTCGCGAACCTCGAAGTGGCATTCCCCGAAAAGTCGCCAGCCGAGCGCCAGCGCATCGCGCGCGCCATGTGGGTCAACATGGGTCGCATCTTTGCCGAAACGCTGATCCTCGGCCGCATCATCGCCGAGCCCGAGCGCATCGAGATCGTCGATCGCGACCATTGGCAAGCACTCATGAGCGAGCCGGGTCCGTCAATCGGGTGCACGCTGCACATGGGCAACTGGGAGCTGGCGATCTGGCCGTTGACGCTGTTCGGGCGGCGTCCTGCCGGCGTCTACAAACCGCTCGACAATCCCCTCCTCGATCGTTGGCTCGCCGATCAACGACGCGACCTTTATCCAGCGGGACTGCTCGGCAAGGGCGAGAGCGAAGACGATCCGCGCGCTGGTCAACGCACGGCGCGCGCATTGATCAACATCGCGCGCAAAGGCGGGTGCATCGGCTTCGTGTCCGATCACTTCGACCGGCGTGGGGAGCCGATTTCGTTCATGGGGCGGCAGGCGCGCTTCACGACGGCGCCCGCCATGATCGCGCGCCATGTCGGTGCGCGCGTGTGGGTCGGGTGCTGCAAGCGGGTCGGCACAGGCAGCCGTTTCCGGATGGAAATGCGCGTCCTCGATGTGCCCAAGACGGACGATAAGGAGCAGGATGCGATTGCGTTGACCACAGCCATATTCACAGCCTTCGAGGATTGGATTCGAGAAGCGCCCGAACAATGGATGTGGTGGAACACGCGCTGGGTGCAACCGGCCGAGGCGCGCATCGCGCCTTTGGCCGACGCGCCCGCAGTCCAGGCGTCGTGATGCTGCCAGCCAATGTGCGGGCCGCTCTGGATGCGCTTCTCGACGGTGTGTCGCGCAACGACCTCGCCCAGCGCGCCATGGCCATCTCGGAACGCTATCGGGTTGGCGGCGCATCGAAGGCTGTGATCCACGACCGTATGGACGCCTTGGCCTATGCAGTGGTGCGGATGCCCGCGACGTATGCGGCTGTCGGGGAAGCACTGGAGCGCACAGCGCTGCATGCTCCGGGGTTGGCGCCGACATCCATCCTCGATCTGGGCGCAGGCCCCGGCACGGCGACGTTTGCCGCGCGCGAGGTGTGGCCGTCGATCACCCATGCGACCGAGATCGAGACCAATGCTGCTTTTCGCGCGCTTGCCGGCGAGCTGCGTGCTGTCGGTCTGCCGTATGTCGCTGTCGAGACGCGAGTTGGCGACGCGGCTGCGATGTCGGTTCCGCCGAAATCCGCCGACATCGTCGTTGCCAGCTACCTGTTGGTCGAACTGTCGGAGAACCAAGCGCAGAAACTCGTTCTGAGCGCACTCGAGAGTTGTAGGGACGCGCTGGTGCTCGTCGAACCCGGCACGTCGGCGGGATTCGCGCGGTTGCGTGCTGCTCGCACGGCACTGATCGCATCGGGCGCGCGCGTGATTGCGCCCTGCCCCGGCGAGATGGCGTGCCCGATGTCAGGCACGGACTGGTGCCATTTCTCCGTGCGCCTCGCGCGCTCCCGCGACCACAAGCTCGTCAAAGGCGCCGATGTGCCCTTCGAGGACGAGCGGTTTGCCTATCTCGTGGTCACGCGCACGTTGGATGTTCAGCCCACGGCGGCCCGCGTTCTCGCCGAGCCGGCCGTGGAACGGGGCGATGTGACGTTGAAAGTCTGCACACCGTCGGGCCTCGCTGTGGAGCGTGTGCCCCGGCGCGACAAGACCGGCTACAAACAGGCTCGCAAGCTCGCCTGGGGCGACAACCGATAATTTCCGTCATGTGGGGGGGTGACGACCGGTCGAGCAGCGATTGATCGGCTGTGCGTCGACCGCTAACGTCGGCCGGTTCGATTTCCGCCCGAAAGGCCCCATCATGACCAAGATGCGCCACCGACTGCTCGGCTCCAGCGGGCTCAGCGTTTCCGAAATCTGCTTGGGCACGATGATGTTCGGCGGACCGACGCCGGAAGCAGACGCCTCGCGCATCGCCGATCACGCGTTCGACCACGGCGTCAATTTCATCGATACCGCCAACACCTACGAGAAGGGCCGCTCGGAAGACGTCGTGGGACGCGCCATCCGCACCAAGCGCGACCACTGGGTGCTCGCGAGCAAGCTCGCGCAGCCCTCTCCGGCGGGGGGTGGCCCGAACGATCGCGGCCTGTCGCGGCGCAACATCGTGGGCGCGGTCGATGCCTCGCTGAAACGGCTGGGCACGGACTGGATCGACATCGAATACATTCACCGCGTGGACGTGCGCGTGCCGTGGACGGAGGTCGCGCGCGCCTTCGGGGATCTGATTGCGAGCGGCAAGCTGCGCTATTGGGGCCTGTCCAACGTGCGCGCCTGGCACATTCCGATGATCGCCACCGCCTGCCGCGATGTGGGGGCGCCGCCGCCGGTGGTGTTGCAGCCCTATTACAATCTCATGAACCGCCAGCCGGAAGTGGAAGTGCTGCCGGCGGCGAAAGCGTTCGGGCTCGGCGTCGCCACCTACAGTCCGCTGGCGCGCGGCGTGCTTTCGGGCAAATACCAGCCGGGTAGCAACGCACCACCCGATACGCGCGCGGGCCGCAATGATCGCCGCATGATGGAAACGGAATGGCGGCCCGAGTCGCTGGAGCTGGCGCAGAAACTCAAGGCCCACGCGGAGTCCAAGGGGCGCACGCTCGTCGATCTCGCCGTCGCCTGGGTGTTGAACAATGACGCCATCACCTCGGTGATCGCGGGCCCACGCACCTTCGAACAGTGGACGAGCTACATGGGCGCGCTCGATTATCCCTGGAGCAAGAACGACGAAGCCCTCATCGACAGTCTCGTCGCCCCGGGTCATCCCTCGACGCCCGGATACACAGACCCGAATTACCCCGTCGAAGGTCGTTTTTCGCGCGTGAAGTAGCACATGTGTGCCCGGTTGTGCTGTGGAACCGCCGCGTCTGAAGCCTCGGCATCGTCCGCTAGGGAAATTGCGTCCGGCGCGGCGATGGCGCACAGTCGGTCGCACATTACGTCACGACGCGCGCAACCGATCTCGCGCCCGGCCAGGAACCCGCCGCCTCATGACCGACATCGCGACCCGCGTCTACAATCATACCTGGAAGATCGATCCGATCGTGCGTTCGGTGCTCGACACGGACTTCTACAAGCTGCTGATGGCACAGACCATTTTTCGCCGCCACCGGCATACGCGCGTCACTTTCGGCATCATCAATCGCTCGAAGAACGTGCCGCTCGCGCGCCTCATCGACCGAGGGGCGCTTCAGGAGCAACTCGATCACATCCGCACGCTGTCGCTGTCGCGTGGGGAATCCACGTGGCTTCGCGGCAATATGTTTTACGGCAAGCGGCAGATGTTCTCACCCGAGTTCATCGCCTGGCTCGAGGGGTTTCGCTTTCCCGCGTATCACCTGGAAGAGCGAGGCGATCAGTATGAACTCACCTTCGAGGGCTCCTGGATCGAGACGACGATGTGGGAGATCCCGGCTCTCGCCGTCATCATGGAGCTGCACTCGCGCGCCGTCACGAAGGACATGGGTAAGTTCGAGTTGCAGATCCTCTATGCTCGCGCCATGACGCGCCTGTGGGAAAAGATCGAGCGGCTAAAAACGCTGGGCGACCTGCGCATCGCTGATTTCGGCACGCGGCGTCGACATGGCTTCCTGTGGCAGGATTGGTGCGTACAGGCGATGCGCGAAGGGTTGCCGACGAATTTTCTGGGCACGTCGAATTGTCTGATCGCCATGCGGCGCGAGGTGGAAGCCATCGGCACCAACGCGCACGAGTTGCCAATGGTCTATGCGGCACTGGCCGAGAGCGACGCAGCGCTGGCCGATGCGCCCTACCGGGTGCTGGCCGATTGGCAGGACGACTATGAAGGCAACCTGCGCGTCATACTTCCCGACACGTACGGCACGAAAGGCTTCCTCGATCGAGCACCGCCGTGGATGGAGCAATGGACGGGCGTGCGCGTCGATTCAGGCGATCCGTTCGCGGGCGGCGAACTGGCCATCGACTGGTGGCGCGCGCGCGGTCAGGATCCCCGCACGAAGCTCGCGATTTTCTCCGATGGCCTCGACGTCGAAGAGATCGAACGCCTGCACCGTCATTTCTACGGCCGCATTCGACTGGGTTTCGGCTGGGGCACGCTGTTGACCAACGACTTTCGCGACTTCGCTGCGAACGGGCGCCTCGATCCGTTCTCGATCGTGTGCAAAGTGCTGTCGGCCAACGGCAAGCCCGCTGTGAAGTTGTCGGACAATCCAACCAAGGCCGTGGGGCCGACAGATGAGATCGAGCGCTATCGCCGCGTATTCAACGTCGGGCACCAGACGACGATGCACGTGGTGGTTTAGGCGTGGCGGCGGCGCTCCTCACTCTCCTCGTCGCTTGGCGCGCGCGGTCGGCGGCGCGTTGGCAGGGTCATCGGGCCAGGGGTGTTTGGGGTAGCGGCCGCGCATTTCCGATTTCACGTCGCGCCAGGACCCGGACCAGAAACCGGGCAGGTCGCGCGTGATCTGCACGGGCCGACCCGCAGGAGACAGGAGCGCGAGCGTCAACGGCAGACGACCTCCCGCAATGGCTGGATGTCTGACGAGTCCGAAGAGTTCTTGCACGCGGATCGAGACCAGTGGCGCACCCTCGGCGTCGTAGTCGATTGGATGGCGATTGCCCGTCGGGGCCTCGAAATGGGTGGGGGCTTCACTCTCGAGGCGTTGCTTCAGGTTCCAAGGCAGCAGGGTATCGAGGGCGTTGCCCAGCTGTGCGGGCGTCACCTCGCTGAGGCGTGTCACGTCTGTGATGAAAGGTGCCAGCCAGAGTGCTGTCGATGCCCTCAATCCAGTGTCCGACAGGTCGGGCCATCCGGCATCGGGTGCCGCGCTGCGCAGAAATTCGACGCGATCGCGCAAGTGGCGCTGGGCTGCACTCCACGGCAACCGCGCGATGCCCAGTTGGGCCAGACCTTCGACGAGAAGAGCCACGCTCTGCGGACCGGCGGGAATGGACTGCGGCTCGCTCGCCAACATAATCGCGCCCAGCCGCGTCACGCGACGCGCGCGCAAGGCGGCCGCTGAGGCATCGAATGCCGTTTCGGTGAGGGTTTCGATGGGCAAACCAGCAATGGCCGCCAGCGCATCGATCTCCGTGGCATCGGCGCGGGCAGCGACCAGAATGCGCGCGGCGGCGGCAGCACCCGTCAATTCGGCGACGACCAGAAAGGGCGCACGCGCCAACGGATCAGTTGCATCGACCATAGCGCCGCGCCCACTCGCGAGGACAAAGTGGCCCGGTGCGCCACGGGATTTGGCGATGCGATCAGGAAACGCGAGCGCGAGAAGGCAAGCATCGGAAAGCTCGGATGGAGGCGACGACTTAGACCGCGACGACTGCGTGCTGTGCTCTGCCGCCGTCCGTGCCCACCCCGCCGCCAGCCGTCGCAGACTGTCGGCCCGACCAGTGCGGTCGCGGCGAAAATCGGAGAGACGTTCGCTCAGATCAGCGCTGCGGCCTCCGATCCCCCATTCGACCAGGATCGCCGCTATTTCGGCAGCCCGCATTTCGCAACCGTGTTTGGACGCCGCAATCACCATCCGCGCGAGTCGCGGCGGCAGCGGTAACGCCCGCAGACGGCGTCCCATGTCGGTCAAACGGCCGTCCGCATCGATGGCGCCCAGAAGCACCAGCTCCGCGCGCGCCGCCGCAACAGCACCCGCCGAAGGTGGATCGAGCCACGCCAGTTGGGCGGGATCAAGCGTGCCCCACGCCGCACAGTCGAGGAGAAGACCCGACAGGTCGGCTTGGCGGATCTCGGGCTCCGTGAAGGGGCGCAGACCGGCCGTCTGCGGCTCGTCCCACAAGCGCCAGCCGATGCCGGGCTCCGTGCGGCCGGCGCGCCCGCGCCGCTGGTCGGCCGTGGCGCGCGAGACTGAAATGGTCGCGAGCCGGGTGAGGCCAGCATCGGGATCGTAGCGCGGCACACGCTCGAGCCCGCTGTCGATGACGATGCGGACACCCTCGATGGTGATCGAGGTCTGCGCGATGGACGTGGCCAGCACGACCTTGCGTCGACCGGCGGCGGCCGGCTCGATGGCTTGCCGTTGAAGGCGACCCTCGAGGCCGCCGTGCAGCTCGACGATATCGAAGACGCCCGCATCGAGCCGCTCAATCAAACGCTCGGCCGTGCGGCGGATTTCGGCTTGGCCGGGCAGGAAAGCGAGAACGGAGCCGGGGTCCATACGAACGGCCCGCGTGATGGCGTCGGCCATGGCCTCTTCGATCCGCCGTTCGACGGGGCGGCCAGCGTAGCGCGTCTCGATGGGAAATGTGCGCCCCAGCGCTTCGATGACCAGGGCGTCGCCCAACAGTGCTGCGACGCGTGCACCATCCAGCGTCGCCGACATGACGAGCAGGCGTAGGTCCTCACGCAAACCGCTGCGCGCATCGAGTGCGAACGCCAGGCCCGCATCGGCATCGAGCGAACGCTCGTGGAATTCGTCGAACACGACCGCACCGATGCCCTCGAGTCCCGGATCGTCGAGGATCATGCGGGTGAAGACGCCCTCGGTGACGACTTCGATGCGGGTCCTGGGGCCGACGCGCGTATCGAGTCGAGCACGCAGCCCGATGGTTTCGCCCACCCGCTCGCCGCGCTCGGAGGCCATGCGTTCGGCAGCGGCCCGTGCGGCGAGCCGGCGGGGTTCGAGCAGGAAAATTTTGCGTCCCTCGAGCCAAGGCGCGTCGAGCAGCGCGGGTGGCACGCGCGTCGTCTTACCAGCACCCGGAGGGGCAATCAGCACAGCCGCCGTCGACGCATCCAGCGCCGCCAACAGCTCGGGCAACACGGCATCGACGGGTAACGACGGCTTCGGGAGCGGTGGAGGCATGCGCGCAGTATATCGCAGGTGCGCGTTTGTAGCGGCGTTTCTCGCGCCGGGAGGGTGGGAGCCTGTGCGGTTTGCGCGAATGTGTCATTTCGCGGCTTGTTACGCGAAATCGAGCGCTCCGCACGCTCCGAGCCCAGCCGAGAGAGTGATCCCGGCAATAATTGCTGGGATGACCAACATGATGGGGCCGCTGAACGTATTTTGCACCGAGCGCCGCCACAGCCACGCGTTCGCGCCCCTTGCCAGAGAGAACGACGTGTCGGACACATGACGTGCGGCGCCGGGGCCGTTCGACGAGGCATACGCCGCACCATGCAGCAGACCGGTATAGTCACCCGCTTGGCCGGCCGATTGCCCTTCTATTATGGCTGGGTGGTTCTGGGATGCGTGTGTTTCGCGTGTTTTTCCCGCGCAGGTCCTGCTGTCGCGACGCTCTCGATGTTCGTGACGCCGATGACGAGCGAGTTCGGCTGGTCCCGCACGGAACTCGCTGGTGCCGTTTCCCTCGGCGGCGTGTTGGCGGCGCTGTCATCTCCCATGATCGGCGCTTACCTCGATCGCAAGGGGGCACGCCTCGTGCTCTGTGGCGCGGTGCTGGCGACCGGCGTGACGCTGATCTCGCTGTCGATGATCGAGTCGCTGCTGGCGTTCTATGTGCTGTTCTGCATCGCGCGCATGAATTGGGCAGGGCCGTTCGACCTCGGCATCTATGGCGCGGTCAACACGTGGTTCGTCACCAAGCGTGGCGTGGCGGCCTCCGTCGTGACGCTGGCGCAGATGGTGGGCCTGACCCTGATGCCGTTGATCGGCTACTGGGTGATTGAGCAGCACGGCTGGCGGGCGGGTTGGCTGGTGATCGGCAGCGCCGTTCTGATCATGGGGTTCCTGCCCTCCTGGTTTTTCATGGTGCGTCGCCCGGAAGATATGGGACTGCTACCGGACGGGGCCATGCCGCAGGATCCGGCAACGCCGGGTCGAGCGGCGGCAGAGCCGGCTGTCGTCGAGCCGACATTCACGCGGACCGAGGCCCTGCGCACCCGATCCTTCTGGATGCTGGCGCTCTACACGGCCATGATTTATCCAGTCCAGGCTGGTCTCAGCCTGCATCAGGCGGCGCACGTCATCGAACGGGGGCTCTCCACGGCGACAGCGGCAACCGTCGTCAGCCTGTTTTCGTTTTCATCTGCTTTCACGGGCTTCAGCTACGGCGTGTTGCAGCGCTGGCTGAACACCAAAGTTGCATTGGCATTCGCTGGTCTCCTTCTGGCAGCCAGCAGCTTTGCGATGATGGCCACCTCGACCCCGTTGGGCGCGATGACCGCCGGTGTCCTCTTCGGATTGGGGATCGGGGGCGTCCACACCCTGCTCCCCATAGCCTGGGCCGACTATTTCGGCCGGCGCAATTACGGCGCGATCCGGGGCATCGCCCTCACAGTCCAAGTCGCCTCCCAAGCGGCCGGCCCCCTCGCGTCGGGCATCCTGCGGGATTGGACGGGCGATTACATGGCCTCGCTGGTGCTATTTGCCGTGTTGTCGGGATTGGGGGCGATTACGGCCCTGGCCATTCGGGCGCCGGTGGGGCTCGCGGGCGCTAAAACCAACGCTGGATGACATTTTGGTGCCTCTCGTTTGCATTGCAGCGCGAATTGTGCCATTGAGGACGGCTGGCATGAGTGCACGGCGAGCATTGGTCTGCGCTCGCGCCTCATGCTTATCTGACATGCTGTACCCATCTTGCGAGATGTGAAGGGGAGCTGGTGCCTATGGCCCGAGTTACCGTCGAAGATTGTGTCGAACAGGTGCCGAACCGGTTCGAACTGGTGCTGCTTGCAGCGCATCGCGCACGCGCCATCTCCAACGGCTCGGCGATGACGATCGAGCAGGAGAACGACAAGAACCCTGTCGTCGCCCTGCGGGAAATCGCGGAAACCACTGTGCCGGCAGACGATCTGCTCGAAAGCCTCATTCATTCGATCCAGAAGAACGTCGAGATCGATGAACCCGAGGCCGGTGCTGCTCCGTTGCTCATGAGCGACCGCCGTGGCGCCATGCTCGGTCGCGATGACCCCAACAGCGATATGATGCTCGACCAGATCACCATGACCGAAGAGCAATTGCTGCGCGGCATGGAAACCCTCACCCCTTCCGAGCCGTCGTCCAACGGTGGCAATGGCGGGGGCGGTGGTGGCGGCGGGGGTCGCAGTCGCTGATCCACGCGGCACCTCACACGTGTGCCGCTGGCGACTTCCAGGCATCGATTGGGGAGATTGACGCGCCATGATGCGTCAGTACGAGCTGGTCGAACGCGTTCTCAATTACGACCCCAAGGCAGACGAAGCTCTGCTCAATCGGGCCTATGTGTACGCCATGCGCGCGCACGGCAATCAACGCCGGGCGTCGGGAGACCCATATTTTTCTCATCCCCTCGAAGTTGCGGCGATCCTTACCGATCTGAAACTCGACGACGCGACCATTGCGACCGCGTTGCTGCATGACGTGATCGAGGACACCGAGGCGACGAAGACCGAGATTGACCAGTTGTTCGGCCCCGAAATCGGCGCGCTGGTCGACGGCCTCACCAAGATCAAGCGCCTCGACCTCGTCTCCAAGCGGGCCGAGCAGGCCGAGAATTTCCGCAAGCTCCTGGTCGCCATCTCGACCGATATTCGCGTGTTGCTGGTCAAGCTGGCCGACCGGTTGCACAACATGCGCACCCTCGAGCACATGAAGCCCGAGAGCCGGCAGCGCATCAGCGAAGAAACCCGGGATATCTATGCCCCGCTCGCCGGCCGCATGGGCATGCAGGCCTTGCGCGAGGAGTTGGAAGAACTGGCCTTCCGCTGGTTGCACCCCGACGCCCACAAGGCCGTCATCGATCGCTTGAAACAGCTGTCGGACCGCAACAAAGGTCTCGTCCAGGACATCAATCGCAGCCTGTCTGACAAACTCACCGACGTGGCCATCCAAGCGCAAGTCTGGGGCCGGGAGAAAAAGCCCTACTCGATTTGGAGCAAGATGCAGAACCGCCAGATCTCGCTCGAGCAGCTGTCGGACATCTATGCGTTTCGTGTGATCGTCGACAATGTGGCGGACTGCTACCGGGTGCTGGGCGTGGTGCATTCGACGTGGCGGGCGGTGCCGGGACGGTTCAAGGATTACATTTCGACGCCCAAGCAGAACGGTTACCAGTCGATCCACACCACAGTCGTCGGCCCCCGCCACCAGCGTGTCGAGTTGCAGATCCGCACGACAGGAATGCACCGCGTTGCCGAGCTGGGCGTCGCCGCGCACGCGCTCTACAAGGACGCCGTTGCCTCCGCCAGCAACGGCGTGACGAAAGTTCCCGAGCCCAATCGCGATGGTCGCGACAGCGGCCCCTATGTATGGTTGCGCCATCTGGTGGCGACACTGTTACAGGGCGATAATCCCGAGGAATTTCTCGAGCACACAAAGCTGGAACTATTCCAGGATCAAGTGTTCTGCTTTACGCCCAAGGGACGATTGATTGCGCTGCCGCGCGGTGCCACGCCGATCGATTTCGCCTATGCGGTGCACACGGACGTCGGCAATCAGTGCGTCGGCGCCAACATCAATGGCCGGCAGATGCCGCTCACGACCGTTCTGCGCAACGGCGATGAGGTGCAAATCGCCACGTCCACCGGTCAAACACCACCTGCCGCCTGGGAACGCGTGGCCGTAACCGGCAAGGCACGATCCGCCATCCGCCGCGCTATCCGCGATGCGCTGCGCCGTCAATATGCGGAACTCGGCCGCCGGCTGCTCGTGTCGGCGTTGGCCAGGGTCGGCCAAGACTACACGGACGAGCGACTACGTCGCGTGTTGCCAAGACTCGCACTCAAATCCGTCGAAGACGTCCACTCGGCCGTCGGTCGCAATGAACTGGCCATCGCCGATGTCGTGCGTGCCGTCGCGCCCGATGCGCGAATCGAGCCCGCGCGCGCCCTGTCGAAACCGCGCTCCGAACCCGCAGTCAATCGCACGGGATCGGATGACGGCTGGTTCAATCTGTCGAAAGTCATGGGGTTGAAATTCCGTTGGCTCGGCAATGCCGCGCCCAGCGACGTGGAAGTGTCTCCCGATCTCGACGCCTCGACCGAACAGGGCATCGCGCTGCGGGGGCTGCGTAACGATGTGCCCGTGTCGTTCGAGCCTGGAGGGGCCGTACCGGGCGACCGCATCGTCGGTGTGCTGACACCGGGCGACGGCATTCGCATCTTCCAAATCCACTCCCCCCGCCTCAAGGATTTCGAGCACGCGCGCTGGATCGACGTGACGTGGGACATCAATCCCGAAGCGCCGGACCGCTTTCCAGCCAAGTTGCAGGTCGCCGTGCTCAACGAACCCGGAACGCTCGCCCAAATCGCCCAGGTCATCGGCGAAGCCGACGGTAACATCGACAACCTGCGCATGGTGCGTCGCGGCGGCGATTTCACGGAAATGCTCGTCGAAGTCGAAGTCTGGGACCTCACCCACCTCAACAGCATCATACAAGGCGTGCGCGCCAAACCCGTGGTGAGTAGCGTGGAGCGGTTGTTTGATTGAGGGTCAGGTTTCAGGACAGCGAATGATGAATGATACTAAGCGTTCTCGATCTCACCGAAATCCTCCGGCAACTGCGCTTTATTAACTTCCTCGGGCATGTGACCGAGTTCCACCAGTCCAAACTCGTTTGGAGCAGGTCGTGTAAATATTTCTCCTTTTCGAACATAGGCCGCGAGCGAACTTCCTAGTGAGGCCCTGCTTTCACGGGTAGCCACTTTTCCCATTTCTCGGAGGAGGTGTACGATGTGGACAGGTCTACCGATTTTGAGAATGATGTCCCTGGCGGCAGACACCGAACTACCAGTTCGCAATGCAGCAGCCACCGTTTCGTGGGGAGCATCAGCGTCCCTTGGCAGCATTTTCAACACGTCCTGCAAGGCTTTCACATACACTCGCGCATCACGCGTTTGAGACTCAAGTTCTTGTATTTCTTCTTCTTTTTTCTTTATGCGGTCTTCAATCTTTCGGCGTTCGTTCATAGGGGTAACTCATGATGTGATTGTATGTGACTGATGGTACTAGATGTGATAGGGAGTTGCAAATCTTTCTTCGGAGTGCATCATGGTGAGCGATCTCACAATTCAGCCGGCCTATCGAGCAACCATGGATAAGCTCGAGGGGCTTCGACATACGGCGCCAAACGGCGAAGACTATTGGCATGCAAGGGAAATTGGGCCCGTGTTGGGGTATCCGACGTGGCGTGAATTCGATCATGTAATCGAGAGGGCAATGGACGCGTGTAGGGGTACTCAGATTGATCCAAGCAAACACTTTGTGCAAACACACAAACTGCTGGGAGGCGGACAGACGGGTAATGACTACTTCCTCAGCCGCCCTGCAGCCTACCTTATTGCCATGAATGGTCAGCCTTCGAAGCCAGAGATCGCGGCTGCCCAAGCTTACTTCGCAATTCAAACGCGTCGCATGGAGCTTGCGGATATGGCAGCCCTCCCCGCGACGGACGACGAACGTCGCGTATTGGCTCGAGACGAAATGAAAGCGCACAATAAGAAGTTGGCTGGCGCGGCCAAATCCGTGGGCGTAAAAACACCGGTCGAGTACGCGATATTTCAGAATCACGGTTACAAGGGGCTCTATGCTGGTCTGGACACGCGAGGTATCCAACGAAAAAAGAAGCTGCAAGATAATCAGGATATTCTCGATCACATGCCGAGTCCCGAGCTTGCTGCCAATCTTTTCCGCGCCACGCAGACAGCGGAGCAACTGGAAAAGATGCGCGACAAAGGGATAATCGGCAAAGAAGTAGCTAACCGCACGCACCTCGAAATCGGCCAGAAGGTCCGGCAAACCATCAAAGACATTGGTGGTACGATGCCCGAGGACTACCCGGCTTTCGAGCATGTGAAAGAGGCCCGAAAGCGCATCAAAGCGGTGGCTAAGCCCGCAATGCTGGGTACAGCCAAAAAGACGAAAACTAAATCCTCAAGGGACACTTAGAATTCTTTTTCGGTCATCTCGACCTGACGTTTTCCTGCCCTATGGTGACAATCGGTTCGGGTTAGTCGTCGCAACTTCCAACACTTTGTAGGTGGTAGTTTCGGCCACTTCGACATCGCTCAGGTAAGAGTAATTGACTGCCGGTAATACTCACCAACGCCGCTACCACACCTCCCCACGGATCCCCAATGATCACTCACACCACCCGCTCTCTCCGCCTGGGCGTCAATATCGATCACGTGGCGACCGTGCGGAATGCGCGGGGTGGGGCGCATCCCGATCCGGTGCGGGCAGCGATGCTGGCGATCGACGCGGGCGCGGACGGGATTACGGCGCATCTGCGCGAGGATCGCCGGCATATTCGCGATGACGACATCGCGCGCCTGAAAGCCGAGATCACACGGCCGCTGAATTTCGAAATGGCGGCGACGGACGAGATGTTGGCCATCGCCCTGCGCCACACACCGAACGCCTGCTGTCTGGTGCCCGAAAAGCGCGAGGAGCGCACGACGGAAGGTGGTCTCGACGTCGTCGGTGGCTTTGCCCACCTGACCCCCTTCGTGCAGCGCCTGAAGGCGGCCGGCATTCGCGTCTCGCTCTTCATCGAGCCCGATGTGGCAGCGATCGAGGCGTCGAGCAAACTCGGCGCCGATATCGTCGAACTGCACACGGGCACCTACTGCGAGCGCGCCTTGGACGGCGACCGCGCCGGCGTCGATCACCAGATTGCGCGCTTGGCGCAAGCCGCGCGGTTGGGCGCTGCGGCGGGGCTGGAGGTTCACGCTGGCCATGGCCTCACGTTCGACACCGTCCAGACGGTCGCGCGCATGCCGCAGATGGTGGAGCTCAACATCGGACATTTTCTCATCGGTGAAGCCATGTTCACCGGGCTCGCATGGGCCGTGCAGCGCATGCGCGCGCTCATGGACGCAGCGCGACCGGCCGGCAGTGGAGCCGCCCCGTGATCCTCGGCATCGGCAACGACATCACCGACATTCGGCGGATTGCGGCGACGCTCGAGCGCTTCGGCGACCGCTTTCTCGATCGCATCTTCACACCGACAGAGCGCGCCAAATCCGACCGCCGGGCCGAGAGGGCCGCGTCTTATGCCAAACGATTCGCCGCAAAAGAGGCCTGTTCCAAAGCGCTCGGCACCGGGCTCAGGCAAGGCGTTTATTGGCGCGATATGGGCGTGGTCAATCTGACCTCCGGCCGGCCGACGCTGGTGCTGACGGGAGGAGCGGCCGCACATCTCGCGCGCATCACGCCTCCGGGCCACGATGCGCGCATCGATTTGACGATAACCGATGAATATCCAATGGCGCAGGCCATCGTGATCATCTCGGCCATTCCCCGCAAGGATCCACCCCGATGACTGCCATACGGCTCGTCGGCATCGCCCCCTGCGGCACGGCGACTGCGCGACTGATGGGGCACGGCAATTGCCCAGATGGCACGGAACGGCTATAGGGGCGGCTGTTCAAGCCTGCGCCTCGGTGGCGCCGAGGCCAGGAAAGACCTGAATGCGGATCGGATCGGGGACGACCAAGTCCAAAGACGGTGGTCTGCGCGAAGTCGTCACGATCTTCGTTCATGCGCTCCTCATCGCCTTCGTCGTGCGCGTCTTCTTGTATCAGCCGTTCAATATCCCGTCCGGTTCGATGCAATCGACCCTGCTGATCGGCGACTATCTGTTCGTCTCCAAGCTCGCGTATGGCTACAGCCGCTATACGTTTCCTTTCGGCGCCAATCTGTTTTCGGGTCGTGCTTTCGCCAGCCAACCCAAGCGCGGCGACGTTATCGTCTTCAAGCTGCCCAGGGACAATTCGACCGACTACATCAAGCGGCTGATCGGTCTGCCCGGCGACGAAGTGCAGATGCGCAACGGTGCTCTATTCATCAAGGAAGCCGGGACGACCACTTGGCAGGAAATTCCCCGCACCCCCGTCGATCGCTTCGTGGGCATCGACGACTATGGCCGCCCGCGCAGCATCACACGCTACGAGGAGACGCTGCCCAACGGCGTAAAATACCATGTGCTCGATGCCGAACCCAATGGGCCGTCGGACAACACGGAAATTTTCAAGGTTCCCCCCGCCCAGTTTTTCATGATGGGCGACAATCGGGACAATTCCCTCGACAGTCGAGTACCGCAGAAGCTCGGCGGCGTCGGTTTCGTGCCCTTTGAAAACCTCGTGGGTCGGGCCGATATCATATTCTTCTCGGTTGCGTCCGATGATCCCGCAGCGTCGCTCTGGCGCCCTTGGCGCTGGCCGATCGACACGCGGTGGACTCGCATCGGACGGATTGTCAGATAAGGAGGGCCGTTTTGGCTCGGGCACGTTCGACCAAAGCACTCGAGACTGCACTGGGTTACACGTTCCAAGACCGCGCGACACTCGAACGCGCGCTCACCCACGCGAGCACCCGCACAGAACGCAGTTTACCCGACGACAACGAACGGCTCGAGTTTCTCGGCGACCGTGTTCTCGGCTTGACCATTGCCGAACTGCTGATCGAGCGGGAGCCGACCGCCCCAGAAGGCGTGC
Organism: Hyphomicrobiales bacterium; assembly: GCA_031406575.1. GTDB lineage: Bacteria > Pseudomonadota > Alphaproteobacteria > Rhizobiales > Hyphomicrobiaceae. The sequence goes on along the minus strand of JANOHP010000124.1, from coordinate 57,903 downwards.
TGGCGCGGCGATTCAACCGGCTGGTGCGGCGCGAGACGTGCGCCAAAGTCGGACGGGCGTTGCAGTTGGGATCGGCGCTCAAGGTATCGTCTTCCGAGGAAGACAGTGGCGGCCGCAACAAGGATACGATCCTGGCCGATGCCGTCGAAGCTCTATTGGCGGCAATTTTCCTCGAAGGCGGCTATAGTGTCGTCAAAGACGTCGTGCGCCGACATTGGCAACCGATGCTCGAGGCGATGCCCGAGAGCGTGACGGACGCCAAGTCGGCCCTGCAGGAATGGGCGCAAGGCCAGGGTTTGGCCCTGCCCGAATACGTGCAGATCAACCGCAGTGGGCTCGATCACGCCCCGGTCTTCACCACCGAAGTGCGTATCGCGGGGCGCGCGCCGATCCGCGGTGTGGGTGCCAGCAAGCGGGCCGCCGAGCAAAACGCAGCCACAGCGCTGCTTGCCCGCGAGGGTGTATGGAGGATCTCGAGTGGTTGATCGCGCGAAAGAAGACGCATCGACGGGCCCCGGTGACGCTGGCGGGCCCCCGCATCGATGCGGCTTCATCGCCATCGTCGGAGCGCCCAACGCCGGCAAGTCGACGTTGGTCAACGCCCTCGTCGGCACCAAGATCGCCATCGTGTCGCGCAAGGTCCAGACGACGCGTGTTCCGGTGCGCGGCATCGCCATGGAAGGCCCCTCGCAGTTGGTCTTCATCGACACGCCGGGCTTGTTCGCACCCAAGCGCCGTCTCGATCGGGCGATGGTGGAGGCAGCGGCCGGCGCGGCGGCCGATGCCGATGTCGTTGCCCTCGTCATCGATGCGGCAAAGGGCCTCGACGCGGAAGCCACGTCCATCCTCGAGCGACTTGCACCGCTGACGAGCCCACGCGTGCTGGTGCTCAACAAGGTCGATAAACTGACCAAGAAAGAGGCGCTGCTCGCGCTGGCGGCCAAGATCCACGAGCGCCTGGCGTTCACCAACACGTTCATGATTTCGGCCGAGGGCGGCAGCGGTGTGGCGGCGTTGCGGACATGGTTGGCGACGCATGTTCCGGTCGGTCCCTGGCACTATCCCGAGGATGAGATCACGGACGCCACCGAACGCACGACGGCGGCGGAAGTGACACGCGAGCGCATTTATCATCTGCTGCACGACGAGCTGCCCTACCAGACCACCGTCGAGACCACCGCCTTCAAGGAACTGCGCGACGGCAGTGTGCGCATCGAACAGACGGTGTACGTGGAGCGCGACAGCCAAAAGCGCATCGTGCTGGGAGAGGGCGGGCAGACCGTCAAACAAATTTCGTCCGAATCGCGGGCTGAACTGGCGCGCATGTTCGAGCGGGCGGTGCACCTCTTCATTTTCGTCAAGGTGCGCGAGAATTGGGAAAATGATCCCGAACGGTACCGGGAAATGGGACTCGACTTTCCGAAGGAGTGACGCATGGCGATGGCCTGGCCGTATGTCCGGTATGCCTTGGGCGTGATCATCGGGATCGGCTCGGGAACGGCCGCATGCCTCTCACCCACGCAGGCCGCCGTGCGGCAATGCCAGTCAGCCATCAACGTCGTCGGCGAGGATCCGACCTCGGAGATAGGGGCGCGGCGCAAGGCGATGGCGGCATGGATATCGAAAGCCGGACTACATGGCCAGACCTTCACCCGGTGGCAACTCGCTGAAAACCGCCGCGTGTTCTGCACGAAGTCGGCGGCGGGCATGCACTCCTGTGCCGTGACCGGTCAGCCCTGCACGATCCGGCAAGTGCCCGGCACGACGCCACCCAAGCCCGGCACGCGCGGCAACCCGCTGGAAACTTGAACGCCCGGCACCGAACGCACGACAACGCGCGGGCCAGAAACGCAGGTCATGGACTGGACGGACGAAGGCATCATCCTCTCGGTACGCGCTCAGGGCGAAACCGCTGCCGTGGTCGAAATTTTTACGCGAACGCATGGGCGCTGCGTTGGTCTGGTGCATGGGGGCCGCTCGCGACGCCTACGGCCGGTGCTGCAGACCGGAAATCACGTCGACGTCACCTGGAAGGCGCGGTTGGCCGAGCATCTGGGGTTTTTCACGTTGGAACTGCGACGAGGGTTCGGCGGCGAGCTCATGCACGACGGTGCAGCGCTCGCGGCCCTGTCCTCGATGGCGATGCTCACCCGGCTGTTGCCGGAGCGTGACCCCCATTCCAACCTCTACGAGATCACCCTCTTCGTGCTGGGGTTTCTCGACGATGCGTCCGTGTGGCCGGCGCTGATGGTGCGCTGGGAAATGGCGTTGCTGACGGATTTGGGGTTCGGCCTCGACCTTTCCCATTGTGCGGCGACCGGCACCAACGACAACCTCGTGTGGGTCTCGCCGAAGTCGGGCCGCGCGGTTTCGGCCTCTGCCGGTGAGCCCTATCGGGATCGACTCCTGCCGTTGCCGGGCTTTCTCATCGGTCGACAGGGTGGCATCACCGGCCCCGACGACATCGACAACGGTTTTCGGCTGACGGGGCATTTTCTGGAGTCGCGGGTTTTTCATCCACGTGAGATGACCCTTCCCGAGGTACGTGGCCGGATGGTGTCTGGGATCGCCACCAAGCGCTGAACCACGTAATAACCCTCTCTTCCAACACCGGAGTCGACCAAGCCGATGGCGAACACCCGCGCGCTCGTTCTTTTTTCAGGCGGCCAAGATTCGACCGTCTGCCTCGCCTGGGCGCTCGAGCGCTACAACCAAGTCGAGACGGTCGGGTTCGATTATGGGCAGCGGCACCGGCACGAGTTGCAGCAGCGGGTCGAGGTGCTGAAGTCGCTCCCCTCCTTCGGCGCACGCTGGGCCATGCGCCTGGGCGCCGATCATCTGCTGGCGTTGCCCACGCTCGGCGCGATCAGTGAAACCAGCCTGACGCGCGACGTCGCCTTCGAGGTGAGTGCGACTGGCCTGCCGAACACATTCGTGCCCGGCCGCAACCTGCTGTTCTTCGCCTATGCGGCTGCATTGGCTTGGCGGCGCGGGATCACCGTCCTGATCGGCGGCATGTGTGAGACGGATTATTCGGGCTACCCCGATTGCCGCGACGAGACGTTGCAGACGTTGGCCAAGTCGCTCGCGCTGGGCATGGATCGGCCCTACACGATCGAGACGCCGCTGATGTGGAAGACCAAAGCCGAGACCTGGGCCATGGCGGAACAGCTAGGCGGCACGCCCCTTGTCGATCTCATTCTCGAGCAGACGGTGTCGTGTTATCTGGGCGGCCGTGGTGCGCGCCATGCCTGGGGCTACGGGTGCGCCACCTGCCCCGCCTGCACACTTCGACAGAAGGGATGGGAGGAATGGTGCTCCGCGACGACTTGATTGCCGCAGCCGAAGCGGCCGTGGCCGGGAATTGGGATGCTGCCCATGCGATCGTGCAGAAGCATGAAGGGGATGCAACAGCGTGCTGGCTGCACGCCTGCCTGCACAAGCTCGAACCCGACGAATCCAACAGCCGCTACTGGTATCGCCGGTCAGGACACTCCTATGAGGAGTATGCGGATGGGCGCGTGGAACTGGTCGCCATCAAGGCAGCACTCACCTACTGAGGTGGGCCAAGCACCCGCGAATCGCTGGATTTCACCCTCAGGGCACTGTGCATTAATCGCCACAGCAGCTTGACTCCGTGCGGCGCTCGCCGCCGAACGGGAGCGAATCATATTAAGACCTCGTTCACTTTCTCGGGCTCATCGCGGGAAAGCGAACACGGAACGGGGATTTGCACCATGTCGCCACTGACCAAGAAACTCACCGACGTCGCCATCGCGACGGGCCTGACGATGGCCGTCGTCTTCATCATCGTGGTGACCAACAGCCTGCTCACGTCGCGCGGCGGCTATTGGATCGGCATCAACATGTGGCTGAACCTCATCCAACGCCCCGACATCCTCGGCACCATGATCCTGACAGCCCTGGTCACCACCGCCTATGCGATCTGGCAGCAGACGAACAAGCGGTAAGCATGATTAACGGGCGGGCGCTCTGGTTGGCGCCTGCTCGATCGACGAAGCAATGGCGCGATTTCGACTTTCTCAATCCAGCGCCTTCACTCTCGCCTCGGTTGTCGTCACCGTGCCTTCCACGAAACCCGCGTGGTCAACGATTCCTAGACCGCCTCCAAGCGACACGCCACGCGACCGCAGCCCTCGATGACGCCTTCGAGGTCGTGACTACCGTCGAGCCAATTCATGCCGACGAGGCTACCCGTGATGATAACCTGACCGGCCTCGAGTTTCTTGCCACGGCTGGCCAGCGCGGCCGGCACAAGTGAGAGGATGTGCACGGGGTCGACGCTCTTGCCTTCCATGTGAACTTTGCCGTCCACGTTCAGCCGACCGGGGATTTGGCGCATGTCTTTCTTGCGCCAACCGGGGATGGCGTCCCCGACCACGACTCCCGCATTCGAGACGCTGTCGGCAAGGCCGACGTGACGTGGCACATTGGCGGGGTCGGCGAGGCGACTCTGGCAGAGTTCGAATACGACATGGGCCGAAGCGACAGCGTCGAGCACCTGCTCGAGGGTCGCGGTGGCGGGCACGGTGGCGCCCATGCGGAAGGCAATCTCCACTTCGATGCCCGCTGGCTGTCCGCCATGCACGCGCCACGTCCCGCCCACCGGCACTTCATCGGAGGCCAGGATCGGCGCGAACACGACCGTGCCGTCCGGCACCAGAAGTTTCCAACCAATCGGGCGCTGCCCCAATTGAGCAACGACCGCGTCTTGGAGCGCAAAGCCTTCGGTGAAGTCGCGCGGGGTCTCCTCGGGCGACAATTGCACCCGCTGGCCCGCGCGACGAGCGGCGACGAGGCGCCCGGCGGCGGCTTCAATGCGATGCTCGTCCATGGCGGTCAATCCCCTCGTGTCGCCTGTGCTCGGTTCCAGAATTGGGTTCAGCGAATGGGCTCACCCGGCGCAAAGGCCTTGATGGCGAGCGCGTGAATTTTGTTTTTCAGGAAGTCGGCCAACGCTTCATTGACCATGCGATGACGCTCCAACCGGCTGCGTCCCTCGAACAACCCGGAAACGACGAGCAACCGGAAGTGGCTCTCGCCCGTGCCAGGGGAGCCCGCATGACGCGCGTGCAGATGCGACTCGTTGACCACGTCGAGCCGCGTCGGCTCGAGGGCTATCATCAGGGTCTCGCGCATGCTCTGCTCTAGGCTCATGCCAATCTCTTTACGTTCAGCATGCCAAATTTCACTCGGCAGGCGTTTGTGGTAGGGCTGGTCGCAACGAGACCGCAAATGGCAGTCAGACCGGCTCGACGAGGTGCGACGGTATCCTTGTATCGGGCCGTCCCAATGGATCATACTCGGCCCACGATGAAGCTCGACTCGAAATATTTCGACAGCATCCGGATTGCATCCCGGAAGGCGGAGGTGAAACCTCCGATCGTGGAGGCATGCCAATGGAAGGGCTGCGGTGCGCCCGGCGCACATCGCGCCCCGCGTGGCCGTGGACGAGACGGCGACTACTTGGTCTTTTGTATCGATCATGTGCGGCAATTCAACGCGTCGTACAACTATTTTCAAGGCATGAGTGACGACGAGGTCGCCGACTTTCAGAAAAGTGCGCTCACGGGTCACCGGCCGACGTGGAAGTTGGGCGAGAACGGTACCCAAGCCCCGAACGAGGCGCCTCCGGGCGAACCGCGCCATTCCAGGTTCGGTCGCAAAACGTCCGATCCTCACGATTTTCTGGGTGGAGCCGGTAAAAAAGCCAAAACAGATGACGATGCGCCACGCCGCGTGCTGAAGTCTTTGGAGCGCAAGGCCCTCGAGGCAATGCACCTGCCGGAAACGGCGGGAAAATCGATGATCAAGGCGCGCTTCAAGGAACTCGTGAAGCGCCACCACCCCGATGCGAACGGCGGCGATACGGGGTCGGAAGAGAAGTTGCGTGAGATCATCCAAGCCTATAACTATCTCAAGCAGGCAGGTCTGGTCTGATCTGCCTCATCATAAAATTCGGCGCCATCTGCCCTCTCGAGCGGCAGCCCCGCCGCGAGGCAACTAGATCGGGATCAGCAGAGAATGCGCGCGCCATCTGAAGCCGGGGTTCCCGGCATGCCGGAAATGAAAGTGTCGGTTCGCCAGGTGTTCGGAATTGATTCCGACCTGGAAGTGCCGGCCTACGCCAAGGCGGACTCCCACGTCCCTGATTTGGACCCGGACTACCTCTTCAACAAAGAGGTGACGCTGGCGATCCTGGCCGGGTTCAAGCACAACCGCCGCGTCATGATCCAGGGCTACCACGGCACCGGTAAATCGACCCACATCGAGCAGGTCGCCGCCCGCCTCAATTGGCCGTGCGTGCGCGTCAACCTCGACAGCCATGTCTCGCGCATCGATCTCATCGGCAAGGATGCGATCGTGCTGAAGGACGGCAAGCAGGTGACCGAGTTCCGCGAGGGCATCCTACCCTGGGCGCTGCAGAACAACGTCGCGCTGTGCTTCGACGAGTATGACGCCGGCCGGCCAGACGTCATGTTCGTGATCCAGCGCGTACTTGAAGTTTCGGGCAAGTTGACGCTACTCGATCAGTCGAAGGTGATCCGCCCGCATCCCGCGTTCCGGCTGTTCTCGACGACCAACACCATCGGTCTGGGCGACACGTCGGGCCTCTACCACGGCACCCAGCAGATCAACCAAGGTCAGATGGACCGCTGGTCGATCGTCGCCGCGCTCAACTATCTGCCGCACGACGACGAGGTCGGCATCGTGTTGTCCAAGGCCAAGTCCTACAACAAGAGCGACGCCAAGAAAAAGGTCGTCAACAACATGGTGCGCGTCGCCGATCTGACGCGTTCGGCCTTCATCAATGGCGACCTGTCGACCGTGATGAGCCCGCGCACCGTCATCACCTGGGCCGAGAACGCCGAGATCTTCGGCTCCGTCGGCTTCGCCTTCCGGCTGACCTTCATCAACAAGTGCGACGATCTCGAGCGCCCCCTCGTCGCCGAGTTCTACCAACGCTGCTTCGGCGAGGAACTGCCCGAGTCGGTGGCAAACGTCGCGCTGACGTGATGTCGGCTGAGTGACGGGGGGCGCTGTAGTTGGCAAGGACTGTTGCCGTCGGTGACAGTGTGACATGGCAAGGTGCCACCGGACTGGATCGAACGATGGGTAAGACCGTCATCCGACCGAACGACGAGCCCTCGACCACGCGGTACGAGGACGACCTCTTCACGTGGGCGCAGGAGCAGGTGGCACTGTTGCGCCAGGGACGCTTCGAGGAAATCGATGCCGTCCACATCGCAGATGAATTGTCGGACGTGGGAAACGAGCAACTCGACAAGCTCGAAAGCGCGATCGCCGTGCTGACCATGCACCTTCTCAAATGGGACTACCAACCCGATCGACACTCCCGAAGTTGGGCGCTGACCATCGCCGAGCAGCGCCGACGCATTGAAAAACTCCTGAAGAAGACTCCCGGCCTCACGTCTCAACTGGAGGAGGCCGTTGCCGACGGTTACGCTGATGGCCGCAATCGCGCTTTGATCGAAACCGAACTGGCTTACGACGTGCTTCCCGAGACCTGCCCCTACCCGTTCGAAGACTTGATGACGCGACCAATCGAGCTCTCGGCGGATCGCACGAGCTGATAAAGCGTGTTCACAACGTCAATGACGAGCCCGGAACCTGGACCGAACTGACATGACTGCGCTGCCGAGTGCCAAGATGACAGTCGATGAATTCCTGGCTTGGGCAGAAGGTCAGCCTCGTGTGGAGTTGCATAGTGGTAGCGTTGTAAAAATGGCGGCCGAACGCGTGGGGCATGCGCGGGTCAAATTTGCCGTTCAGCGTGCTCTTCAAGACGGTGTGCATCGAGCAAATTCTGCCTGTATCGTCATTCCTGACGGTGTAACGGTTCGCGTTTCCGAAGACACATGCTACGAACCCGACGCCATGGTCTTCTGCGGAACGCGACTCGATCCTGATGCACTCGAACTCAACGATCCGGTGATTGTCGTCGAGGTGCTTTCGCCATCGACGCAGCACATCGATGTCGGGCGAAAGCTGACGGGATACTTCTCGTTGCCCAGTGTGGTGCATTATCTCATCGTCGATCCCGATCAGCCGCCTATCGTGCATCATAATAAGCGTCCCGATGGTACAATTTTGACGAGCATCGTTCCGTCAGGGCGCATAAATCTCGACCCACCGGGCATAGACATCGACATTGCTTCGATCTTTTCCTGATCCGCATCACCACAGGCTCCCGCTCCATGGCAACCTCACCGAAGAAAAAAGAGCCGCCGTCCGAGCCGTTCAAGCGGGTTCTAGGGCTCGCCACGCGCGCCATTGCGGGCGACGACGAATTGAACGTCACCTACGCGCCGGGCAAACCCGAACTCGACGGCAAGAGCGTGCAGCTGCCCGAGCCCTCGCGCATACCCTCGGCCAAAGAAATTGCGGTCATCCGCGGCTGGGCGGACAGCTTCGCGCTGACAGCCGCCAAGCACGACATAAAGTTGCATAAACGCTTGGCGCCGACCGCGGGTCCGGCCCGCACGGTGTTCGAGGCCGCCGAGCGCGCGCGCGTCGAGTCACTGGGCGCCATGCGCATGTCCGGCATGGCCGGCAACCTCACCGCCAAGATTGAGGACCAGTATGCGCATGGCCGCTATCTGGGCGTCACCGAGCGCAACGATGCGCCGATCGAGGACGCGGTCGCCCTGATGGTGCGCGAACGGCTCACAGGCCTCGCGCCGCCCGACAACGCCAAGGCGCTGGTCGACGTGTGGCGTCCATTCGTCGAGGAGAAAGCCGCCAAGGCGTTCGCGCAGATGGACACGATCGTCGAAGATCAGGCCAAGTTTGGTCGCCTTTTGCGCGACATGTTGAAGTCGCTCGAGCTGACCGAAGAACTGGCCGAAGGCGAGCAGCAGGAGGGCGACGAAAACGATCAGGAGCCGGAAGGCTCCGAATCCGAGTCTCAGGAAAGCGGCGAGAACGAGGACGGCGAGGACAGCTCCGACGAACAGCGCTCCGAGAGCGATGACGGCGAGAGCGCCGAGGCCGAAGCCGGCGAGACCGACGAATTCGAAACGGAGACCGACGGCGACGAGATGGCCGACACGAAGGAGCCGTGGCGGCCCAACACCAGCGTTCTCGATGACCCCGAACGCTTCGGCTACAAGGTGTTCTCCCGCGTCAACGACGAGGAGATCGCGGCCGAGGATTTGTCGAACCCCGAAGAACTCGATCGGCTGCGGGCGTTCCTGGACAAGGAACTGCGCAATCTGTCGGGCGCCGTCGCGCGGCTCGCCAATCGTCTGCAGCGCAAACTGCTGGCGCAGCAGAACAGATCCTGGGAATTCGACCTCGAGGAAGGCACTCTCGATGCCGCGCGCCTGACGCGGATCATTCTCGATCCGATGTTTCCGCTGTCCTTCAAGCGTGAGCAGGACACCACGTTCAAGGACACGGTCGTCACGCTGCTGCTGGACAACTCCGGTTCCATGCGTGGCCGGCCGATCATGGTGGCGGCCACGTGCGCCGATCTTCTCGCGCGCACACTCGAGCGGTGCGGCGTCAAGGTGGAGATCCTGGGGTTCACGACGCGTGCCTGGAAGGGCGGACAATCGCGCGAGGCGTGGCTGGCGGCAGGCAAGCCCGCGGGTCCCGGCCGCCTCAACGATCTGCGCCACATCATCTACAAAACGGCCGACGAACCGTGGCGGCGCGCCAAGCGCTCGCTGGCGCTGATGATGCGCGAAGGCCTGCTCAAGGAAAACATCGACGGCGAAGCCCTCGCGTGGGCGCACAACCGTTTGCTCGGCAGGCCCGAGCAGCGGCGAATCCTGATGATGATCTCCGACGGCGCGCCCGTCGACGACTCCACGTTGTCGGTGAACTCGGGCTGCTACCTCGAGCGCCATCTGCGTCAAGTGATCGAAGAGATCGAGACGAAATCGCCAGTGGAGCTGATCGCCATCGGCATCGGTCACGACGTGACGCGCTATTACCGCCGCGCCGTCACGATCACCGATCCGTCGGAGTTGGCAGGTGCCATGACCGACAAGCTCGTCGAGCTGTTCGAGGAGAAAACGGCCCATCAAGCCGGCCCAGCGCGCGGTCGTGGAGGTCAACGCCGCGCGACGCATTGAGGCGCAGGCGCGCACGTCGACGCTTCGCCCGGCTGCATCCATTGCGGTGCCGTCTTCTTTCGCGAGGCGTTGTGCGTTTCGGGTCAATGCGGCGACAGGATCCCTCATGCGTGTTGGCGCGCCTCTACGACCTCTCGATCGGCGCGGATTTCTTCGTCGCTCGGCCGCCCTGCTCGCTGCGGGCGCCCTTCCCGCGATCCCGCCCCTCGCCGCCGCCCCCGCTTCCTCGCAACCGCGCGCCATCGACATCGTCGCCCGACCGATCGCGCACTTTCTCCGTGCCAACACCATCACGCGGCGGTTTGGCAGTCTGGAATTTCGCGGCGGTCTCGTTCTCACGTCGCAAGACCGCGATTTCGGGGGGTTGTCGGGGTTGATCGTCGAGCCGGATGGCCGGCGACTGCTGTCTGTCTCCGATGAAGGCATGTGGGTGTCTGCGACGCTGACTTACGACAACGCTCGACCTACGGGTCTGACGAACGCCCGCATGGGACCGTTTCGCGCGCAGGGCGGCCGCGTGCTCGATCGCAAGCGTGATCTGGATGCGGAAGCGTTGGCGTTGGTCGAGGGGAACTTGTCGATCGGGAGCGTACTGATCGGGTTCGAGCGTAATCATCGCATTGGCCGCTTCCCGCTTCTCGACGGGGCCTTGCAGCCGCCGACGGGATATTTGAAGCTGCCTCCCGAAGCGCGGCGCATGAGCTCGAATAAGGGCATCGAAGCCGTTGCGATACTTCAGGGCGGCCCGCACAAGGGCGCCGTCGTTGCGTTCTCGGAGCGCTTCCCCGACACGCCCGCCCAGCACACCGGATGGATATGGATCGGCGGCGAGCCGCGCCGTCTGACGTTCGCCGATATCGGGGGGTTCGAAGTCACGGACGCCGCTTCTCTACCCGACGGCACGCTGCTCGTGTTGGAGCGGCGCTTCCGCTGGTCGGAAGGCGTGAAGATGCGCATTCGCCGCTTTGCTGCCGACGCCGTACGTCCAGGCGCCGCAATGGAAGGCCAAGTTCTCCTCGAAGCCGATCTCTCCGCCGAGATCGACAATATGGAGGGCCTTGCCGTCCATCGCGCCCCGACCGGCGAGACCGTTCTGACACTGGTCTCCGACAACAACTTCAACGCGGTGTTGCAGCGCACGGTTTTGTTGCAGTTTGCTTTGGTGGGATGAGCATTGCCCGACCGAGCGCAACTTGCGGGGACGCACCGGCTGGTTGCATGCTTGGCGTCAGCCGCTCGGATCTGACGGAGTCTTCGCGGGTGCTTTCGCCATCCCGTAGGTATGTTCGGCTCCCGGAAACTGCCGCGATTTGACCGCGGTGCTGTAGTCGGCGAACGCTCGCGTCATCGCGTCGCCGATGTCTCCGAAGCGTCGAACGAATTTGGGGACGCGTTCGGTCAGGCCGAGCATGTCGTCCATGACGAGGATCTGGCCGTCGCAGGTGGCCGAGGCGCCGATGCCGATGGTGGGGATGGGAACGGCTTTGGTGATGCGCTCGGCCAGCGGCTCCGCGATCGCCTCCAGCACGACGGAGAAGGCACCCGCCTCCGACACGGCGCGCGCGTCGGCTTCGATGGCGGCCCATTGCGCTTGCGTGCGCCCTTGCGCCTTGAAACCCCCCAACGTGTTGATCGACTGCGGCGTCAAGCCGATGTGCGCCATGACGGGAATACCGCGATCGACCAAAAAGCGGATTGTCGGCGCCAAGCGCTCGCCGCCCTCCAGCTTCACCGCTCCACAATCGGTCTCCTTCAGGATGCGCACGGCGTTGCGGAACGCCGCCTCCGGGCCCTCCTCGTACGTCCCGAACGGCATGTCGACGACGACCAACGCGCGCTGCGTGCCGCGCACGACCGCGCGACCGTGGACGATCATCTGGTCGAGCGTCACGGGCACCGTCGAGGCATATCCGTGCATCACCATGCCGACGCTGTCCCCAACCAGGAGGAAATCCACGTGGGGGTCTGCCAGAGCTGCGGTGCTCGACAGATAAGCGGTCAGCGACACGATCGGCGCGCCGCCTTTGCGGGCGCGAATGTCGGGCGCAGTGAGACGTCGAACCGAAGTGGTCGATTGGGCCGACATGGGTGGCTCCAGAAGAAACGCGAGGGTCAGCCAGCCGACCCCGCCATTGCAGACACGGCAAGCCGCAGCAGGAATTGCGCTTTTAATCCATGCACAAGGGCGGGTCCAAGGCAAAACCCCGCAACAGGTTACGATGTGGCCTGCCCCACCCCGATGCTGGAGAGATGCTGGGGTACGGCAATGGGCTGGGTCACGATTTGGCTCGGTCTCTGGTCCAAACCGGCGCTGCGGCCCAATCGCGATATTGTCGAGTGTGACCCATGTCAATCGGCCCTGAATAGGTCTAAACCAGCGCGGCTTCAGACAGAGGAACCCGCATGACCTACGTGATCGACCCACCGCGCCAGGCGGCGCTTCCCATCGAGGGCTCGAAAGAGCTGTTTCCCATTCACCGCATCTACTGCATCGGCCGCAACTACGCCGAGCACGCCAAAGAAATGGGGCATGACCCCAACAAAGAACCACCTTTCTTCTTCCAGAAAAACCCCGACAACCTGCGCACCGACGGTCAATTTCCCTATCCGTCCGGCAGCAAGAATGTGCACTTCGAGATCGAGCTGATCGTGGCTCTGAAATCTGGCGGCAGCAACATCAAGGCCGAGGACGCCATGTCCCACGTTTGGGGATACGGCGTCGGCCTCGACATGACCCGGCGCGATCTGCAGAACGCCGCCAAGGACCTGGGGCGCCCTTGGGAAGTGGGCAAGGCATTCGAGCACTCCGCGCCCTCGACTCCGTTGCTTGCGGCCTCGAAAATCGGACATCCGACGAAGGGCGCCATTTGGCTGGACGTCAATGGCGTGCGCAAACAGACGGGCGATCTCACGCAGATGATCTGGGATATCCCGGGGCAGATCGCCTACATCTCGAGCCTGTTCGAGTTGACGGCGGGCGACATCATCATGACGGGCACGCCGTCTGGCGTCGGCGCCATCGTCAAGGGCGATAAGTTGCACGGCCACGTTGACGGCGTCGGCGACCTCCACGTCGAGGTGATTTGACGCCTCGGACGTTCCCCGTTTCTCGTGCGGATTGTTGTCGGTTGCTGCCGAAGGGCGGCACCCGACCGGCAACACTGGGCCGAGCACGCAGAGAGCCCGCGCCATACGAAGTCGGCTGGCATCACAGACATGCGGATAGCACGGCAAATGTTGTTGAGCTGATCGATGCCGCAGGACGCAAATCAGGGCGTCCTGGCATTTCCAATAAGAAGTCAGCCACCTTAAGCGACAACTGACGCTGATCGTTCCAGACGGCGACGGATCATATCATTGATTTGCTTCGTGGATTTGACGACGCGAATTCTTGTTTTGATGTCATTCAAGGATAGTCGATCAAGCAAGCGCGCGAATGACACGTTCACGAACGACGAGGTTGCCGTATCAATACCTTCGAACGACACAGTAACGCTCGCGCTGCCGGACAAAGCACGGCAAAGAGCCTCATGAACGCAAGCGCCCTGCGCCTGAGTATCGGCACCCTTTACGATATCCGCGATCCGGATCACCATTCGAGATCCTCCGATTCCTCTTCTAAGTGCACTAACGTGTCCGTCTTGAGACTGATTTCAACTGTGGTTCCAGGGCAAAAGCCGCCCGTCCCAATGACCCTTGACTCGATACCGACAGCTCCTTTGTAGAACAAAGCATGGCCATTCGACGAGAAGATGGCAACCGTTCCTCCATTTGAATTCACTACTGTGGTTAACAAGTAGTCAAGGCCAGCACCCTGATTGCCCGGTGTACTCTTGGATGTGAAGCCTGATTCGACGGCTTTGCGGATCGCAGCCAAATCATCCAAGTGTGGAGCGACGCGGCGCACGGCGTTTGGTATGCCACGCCCGAAGTCTGCCACGGAAATGCTGACACGGTCCAATCTCGGAAAATGTTGTACAAAAATACTTCCTATGTCTAGAGTCGAATGATCTTTGATATTATTGAACAATTCTGAAATTCCGGCCTGTAACGGATATAGAGATGCCTTCGTTGTCCCAAGGCGATTTGCCAACCAAGGGATGAGTTCCAAGCGAAGCCAAGCATGGCTCTCGGCGGCATGAACCTTTACCAGTGGTCGCGTTGTACTTCTTGGGCTAGCGGACTTCGAAAGCTTTTGGCCTGCATGTTGCTCAAAAAACAGCGAGTCATCCAAAAATGAAATCACCTCCTTGTTGGTTTCGCACCCTGAAACCAACACTTTTGAGCCCAGATGGTTCAACCAGTAAATAAAGTTACTCAGGAACGTGACCCCAGCTGGCTCGATAAAGTTCAGGCGTGACATGTCGAGCATGACGTGCCTCGGCAGACCGTTTCGGGTGTCATCAACAAATTTCTGCACAAAGCGGCAGAGATTGGGGCCATCCAATCGCGATGGTAAGTTTACGCTCAAATCGTCCATGCATCCGCATCTCACACTTGGTGGTCCTAGACTATGCGGAAATATCACTCATGAACGGATTTCATGCTGAGCCACTACCTCTGTTTTAACCCTCATTCCGACGTGCTAACGTTCCACCCAAGTTGAACCAGTCGGCTGCCTGAAATCGTACCGCGCCCTAGGGCGTCGGCACGATGCCGTCGTGCTCGTGACCAGGCCCTGGGGAAGAACGTTGAAATACTCAGAGGACGATCGCGTCTCCTCCGCTGGAGCAGGCGGACGTGATCAACCCGGCCCGCAGCGGTCGGAGCGAGAGACCCGAGCAACCGAACCAGGGACCGACCTGCCGGTCTATGCTGCGCTCGATCTGGGCACCAACAATTGCCGCCTTCTCGTCGCCCGTCCCTCGCGACGCGGCTTCATGGTCATGGATGCGTTCTCGCGCATCATTCGACTGGGTGAAGGTGTCGGCCACACGGGCGTGCTGTCGGAAGCTGCCATGAGCCGCACCATCGATGCCCTCGCGATTTGCGCCGACAAGATGCACAAGCGGCGCGTCAAGCGCTCGCGACTGGTGGCGACGGAAGCGTGCCGCATCGCCAGCAATGGCGCCGAGTTTCTGGAGCGGGTGCGCCGAAACACCGGCCTCACCCTCGAGATGCTGTCGCACGAGGACGAAGCCAAACTCGCAGTGTCGGGGTGCGCGGCGCTGCTCGACGATCAATCCGATCTCGTGCTCGTGTTCGATATCGGGGGTGGGTCATCAGAGCTGATTTGGCTCGACCTGGCCAATCGCCCGACCAGCTCAGGTCGCTCCAACGGCGGCAGGGTCGAAGTTCAAAACTGCATCACCGCGTGGACGTCGCTGCCCGTCGGCGTCGTGACGCTGGCCGAGCGGTTCGGTGGGCGCGAGGTGAGTATGCACCGGTTCGAAACGATGGTGGCGCACGTGCTCGATCTGCTGGCCCCCTTCGAAGCCAAAGGCCAGTTTCGCGAGCGCATGCGCACCCGCTCGGCCCATCTGCTCGGCACGTCCGGCACGGTAACCACCGTAGCCGGCATTCACCTGGGCCTGCCCCGATATGATCGCAGCCGGGTCGATGGCTGCTGGATGGACGTCGCGCAAGCCTGCGCGGTGACGAAGAGTTTGCTCGACCGCACCTATGAAGAACGCGTCGCTGAACCCTGCATCGGTCGCGATCGCGCCGATCTGGTGCTCGCGGGATGCGCCATCCTCGAAGCCGTGGTGCGGACTTGGCCGTGTGAGCGTCTGCGCGTGGCGGATCGCGGATTGCGGGAAGGCATACTCGCGTCGCTGATGGTCGAGGACGGCTTTGAACGTGGCACGCGTAATTGAGGCGATGGCGAAGCAATGATCCCCAAGAAGCCCAGCGGCGGCTCCAAGACCAAATTCGGCGGCGCGCGCCAGATGAAATCGCGCGTGAAGATGAAGAGTGGGCGCACGGTGTCGTCGCAGCGTTGGCTCGAACGTCAGTTGAACGACCCCTACGTTGCGGCCGCCAAGCGCGACGGCTGGCGCTCACGCGCGGCCTTCAAGCTGAGCGAAATCGACGACAAGCACCACTTCTTGAAGCCGGGCCAAGTGATCGTCGATCTGGGGGCGGCGCCCGGCGGCTGGTCGCAAGTGGCGAGCCAGCGGGTGAAATCCGTCGAGGGCCGCGGCCAAGTGGTGGCGATCGACTACCTCGAGTTCGAGCCCATCCCCGGCGTCGAAATCCTCCTGCTCGACTTCATGGAGCCCGAAGCTCCACAGCTCCTGAAATCCGTGATGCGGGGAGGCCGCGCCGACGTCGTCTTCTCCGACATGGCGGCGCCGACGTCGGGACATACGTCCACCGATCATTTGCGCATCATGGGACTGGCCGAAGCGGCCCTGGAGTTCGCCATCGACGTGCTGTCGCCGGGCGGCGTCTTCCTATGCAAGGTGTTCCAAGGCGGCTCGGAGCGCGAGCTGCTGATCGGCATGAAGAAGAATTTCGCCACTGTGCGCCATGTCAAACCCCCCGCCAGCCGGCCGGATTCAGCGGAGCTTTATGTGCTGGCGACAGGCTTTCGCGGGGGCAAGTAGTCCAGCCGACACGGGGTTGTTTTGCTACGCAGCGGCGGATCGCGAAGGATCCGCCGCTGTAATTGGCGAGGCCCGCCGGTGTAGTGCCACTGCACACCCGACCCGTGTCACCCCTTCGCAGGGATCGACACGATTTCCATTGGCGTGGCGTGATAGCGGAAACCGTCACCCGCCTTGGAGATGTGGCCCATGCCCGGCCAGGGGAAGTGGTAGGCCATGATGGGGATCTTGTTGGCGGCGAACATGTCCAGCATCTTCACGCGCGTCTGAGCGGACTGCTTGGGGTCCGTATCGTATGCGAACTCGAGGCGCGGCCGTTCCACGAGCAGGATCTGGTGATGCGTCAGGTCGCCGACGAAGCAGGCCTGCTTGCCCTCGGAATTCAACATGAACACCATATGCCCGACCGTGTGCCCCGGCGCGGAGATGGCCGTGACGCCGGGCACGATTTCCTGGCCATCCTTGATGAAGACGATCTGATCCTTGTAGGGCAGCAGGTTTTTGCGCGCGTGGGCGACGAAGTCCTTGTTTTTCTTCGGGTCGCTTTCGTCGGTCCAGAAATCGTAGTCGGCTTGGTTGATATAGATTTTGGCATTGGGAAAGAGCCGCGCGTTGGCGTCATCCACCAATCCGCCGATGTGATCGATATGCGCGTGCGTGATGGCGACGGCGTCGATTTCGTCGGGCTTGATGCCCGCTTCCCCCATACTCTTGAGGAGACGCCCCGTTGTCGGTCCGAACATTTTCCGCGTGCCCATGCCCGTGTCGAACAGCACCAGATGCGATCCGGTGTTCACGATCGGAGAATTTTGCTCCAGCACGGCGTTGGTGGGGGACAGAAAGTTGTCTGTCAGCAGCTTGGAGATCTCCTCTTTCGAGGCTCCGAGGAAGGCACCGGAGGGTTCTCCCAACGGCAGTGGCCCGTCCGACACCATCGTCACCTGCATTTTGCCCAGCGGAAACCGATAGAAATACGGCGCCTGCGTGGTGAGGAGAGGCGCTTTGGCTTGCACACTGGTGGGCGGTAAACCCACGGTGCTGGCCCCCAGGGCAGCCACACCACCGGCCAGGGCGTGACGGCGTGACAGTTGAAATTCCGACATGGCAATTTCCTCCGTTTTTCGCTTATTCGAGCGCCGGCCGAAGGCCGGACGTCTCGTCGACGCGCCCAGCTTAACCGTCATTGTGGCGGCGTCGAGCCTTGTTGGATCCCAAAATCATCGCTGATCTGCGAACGCGACACCGTGCGCGCAGACTGTGATTGCCTTGCCATATTTGCAGATCATACTGTGATGGGTCGGCGGCCAGCAGCCGAGGGGTTGGAGTACCCCGGGTGGGAATGGTTCAGGGGGATAGGCGATGAAGGGGAGGCTTGGAGCCGCGCCCGAACGTCAGCGCTCGAAGGCGGCCGCTCTCAGCCGCCGCAGTGCGTTGGCCGTGTTCGGCGCCGTCGTGCTCACCCCCACTTCGCTGTCGCGTAATACGCAGGACGCGAGGTTCACCGACCTTTCCCTACTGCCGCTTCCACCCAGCGATCAGACGGTCGACTACATTCACGGCGTACGCATCGCCGACCCCTTCCGCCCGCTCGAAGATGCCAGCCGCGCCGACGTGCAGGCTTGGGTTGCGTTCGAAGATCGCCGCGCCCGTGATCTTTTGGAGGCCGATCCCGCACACGCAGCCGTCACCCGCTTCATCGAGGAGTCGGGCCGCTATGCACGCACGTCCAACATCCGGCGCGTGGGCGGGCGCACCTTCGCGATGGCGTTCGACGGCCAAAAGCAGCAGAGCTGGCTCGAAGTCCGCTCGTCCGCAAATGAACCCGGCACGCCCGTCCTCGATCCCAACGTCATGGCGCCCGACGGCAGCATCAGCTTGTCGGGCTATTTCCCCGACCGCAGCGGCACGAAGGTCGCGTATCTGACGTGCGAGAACGGAGGCGACGCGCAGCTCCTGCGCATTCGCGATACGCGCACGGGGATAGACCTTCCCGATCTCATCGACGGCTGCCGCTTCACCACAGTGGCTTGGCTGCCCGATGGGCGCAGTTTTCTCTATTCGCGCCCTGCGCGCGCGGACGATCCCCCCGAGTGGGATCGCAGCAGCCAGATGGTTTTTCATCACCGGCTGCTGTCTGCACCATCCGCCGACACCATGGTGTGGCGACTGCCCGAGCTTCGCAATGTGCTGCTGACACTGTCGTCGGCTCGCACGTCCGACCGGTTGCATGTCACCGCGCGCATCGGCACCGACACGCGCAACGGTTTCTGGGTGGGTCCCATCGGCGACCCCGCGCGCCTGAAAATGATCGTGCCGATGGGTTTGGGCACTTTCCGCGTGATCCACACGGTGGACGGCACGCATTATGCCATCACCACGCACGAGGCGCCACGAGGTCGCGTCGTCAAGGTTTCTCAGACCAATGCGCGCCCCGATGCGTGGATCCCCATTGTTCCCCAGGGACGCGGCGTGATCGATGCCGCAACCGCTGTCGGGCATCGGCTCGTGGTTCGCCGCATCGAAAACCTCGGCCATCAGATCGAGATCGTCGACCTCGACGGTGGGTCCCGCACGCCGGTGGTGATGGACGACGGTGTCCGCATCGGGTTCGAGATCGGCGAGACGACGGACATGGAGGCGACGCTCGATATCGAGGATCGCCTCCGGCCGCGCCGTCGCGACACGTTGAACGTGTTGACTGGCCAACGCCAGACCGTGCAGTTGGCGACCACATCCTCAGTCGGCGAACTCGTCGTGCGCCGCGTCGAGGCGCTGAGCCGGGACGGCACGCGCATCCCGATCACACTGATGCACCGCGCGGACATGATAGCCGACGGGGCCACGCGCTCCCTACTCGTCGGCTACGGCAGCTATGGCATCCCCCAATTGCCGGCCTATTCGCACATGGCGATGGCGTGGGCGCGTATGGGCGGCCTCTTTGCCGTGGCCAACATTCGCGGTGGCGGCGAATACGGCAGCGATTGGCACAACGACGGTCGGCGCGCGAAGAAGCAGAACACGATGGACGACTTCGCCGCCGCCGCCCAGTGGCTCGTCTCCAACGGACCCACACGCCGCGATCGTCTCGGCATCTATGGCGCGAGCAGCGGTGGCCGTCTCGTTCTCTCCTCCATCGTACAAAGACCCGACCTGTTCGGCGCAGCTGTCGCCGCTGTGCCCGTTGCCGACATGCTGCGCTTTCCCAAATTCACTTTCGGCGTCGCTTGGATTCAGGAATACGGCGATCCCGACACGCCGGAAGATTTCGCGACGTTGCGGGCACACTCTCCACTGCACAATGTGAAAGCTGGCACGCCCTACCCTCCCCTCCTTCTGATGACCGGTGACAACGACCAGCGCGTCGTGCCCGCGCACGCGTGGAAAATGGCAGCCACCTTACGCCACGCGAACCCGGGCTCCCGAGTTTGGTTGCGCACGCGCAAAGGGGCCGGCCACGGCGCGGGCAATGCCTATGCCAAATGGATCGACTATCAAGCCGACGTCGTCAGCTTCCTGATGGGCCAACTCGGCGGCCCGCGCATCGATCTGCCATCGGTTGAATTCGGCAATGCCAATACGGCCCAGGCGCGCACTCCGCTGTCAGCCGGCCCCACGCTCGGAATTCCCTGAGGAGCGAGGGCGAAGCACCGTGGCGTCGTTGCTCATCCTGTCGCCCGAACAACAGGTTGCACTTTTGCCGCATCGGCGCGATAGTCCGACCGTGCCTGCGTCGCGCTACCGACCCACGATCGGCCCTCAATCTGCAATGAACCGACCCACCGACCGCGACCTCAAAGAGAACCTGTTGAAGCTCCGTGATGAGCATCGCATGCTCGACGCGGAAATCAGTGCGCTCGAAACGACTGCGGAACTCAACCAGTTGCAGATCAAACGACTGAAGAAGCGCAAGCTCTTGCTCAAGGACCAGATCAGCGCCGTCGAAGACAAGCTGACGCCCGACATCATCGCGTAACGGCGGACAGCATCACAGCCCTGGTGAGCCGCTCGCTCTGGCCCCATCCCCTTTCTGCTTGCCGGCGGTGGCGCTCGTGGAGCAGCCATTCGGATACTCGCACAGCTCCATGAAGCAAGTCGCTTACCCCACCGGCGCGCCGATGGCCGCGAGCCCGGCGCGAGCGACCTCCATGTCATCGGAATAGTGGGCGCCGGAAACGCCGATGGCGCCGACGACTTTGCCGGCCTCGATGATCGGATAGCCGCCGCCGAAGACGACGACGCGAGGGTATCCGGTCAAGCCGTGCAGAAGCGGTGGGTCGCCCTTCACAAAATCCCACAGCGCATGCGTCGGCCGGCCCAGCGTCGCGGACGTGTAGGCCTTGTCCTCGGCGATGCGTTGCGTCAACTCCGACGCGCCGTCCATGCGCACGGCCGCCTTGACGATGCCGCTCTCGTCGACGATTGAGATGGACATGGCGTGCCCCATCTGACGTGATTTTGCGATTGCCGCCTGCAACGCAATCAGCGCTGTTTCCGCATTGATGCTGCGCTTCTCGAAACTCGCCATATTTCGCTGTCCTCCGTATCTCGTTGCTCAATTTCAGGTTCACAGGCGTGATCGACTGCCGATGCCGCGCGCAACCGTGTGCGCTTCGACGAGCGCGTTGGCCAAGCGGCGCGGCGCGAACGCATCGCCCACCACGTGAATTTGGTTCTGTGCGAAGCCGGCCGCCCGCAGCTCCTCGGCAAGGTCGGTCGACGGTGTCGTCGGGCCGACCCAGACGACGGCCGCCACGTCCTCCAGCACCTCTTCGCGCTCGGTGAGATAGTTGCGGAAGACGACACTGCCATTGGAGGCGCGCGCCACATAGCTGTTGGGTTTCGCCGTGCCACCGGCCTTGTCGAGTTCGCGCAGGAACGCGATGCGCGAGACCATCGGGATCTCGCGACACACCTCGAACACGCGCGTTGCTATCACGGGGATGCGGCCTTGGGCGATGACGCTTTCGGTCACCGCGCTGGTCCAGTAGTAGCCATCCTCGTCGACGATGACGACGTGGCGGCCAGGTCTGTCGTCCAAGGGCACCGGACCATCCGCCGTCATCACAGGCACCGACCCGTCCCCCGGCAATTCGGGCGCATAGGCGATTGCACCCGTCGCGATGATCACGTGGTCGGGCGCGTCGGCCAGCAGGGAATCCGTCGTCGCCGCCGTATCGAGGCGGATATCGACGCCGGCTTTGGCGACCTGCGGCACGAGAAAATCGGTGAGATGGCGCATCTCTTCGTGATGGCGCACCTCGTGCACGGTTTTGATGCGACCGCCGAGCTGCGACGACTTCTCGAGCAGCGTCACGTGGTGCCCGCGCACGGCAGCCACACGGGCAGCCTCGAGACCTGCCGGCCCGCCACCCACGACCGTCACGCGGCGCGAGAACTCGGCCCGGTCGCGCTCGAGCTTCGGCCACAGGTATTCGCGGCCCGTCATCGGATTGGTCGCGCATGCGATCGGCTCTCCCGCCGAAATCCAACCCCAACATTGATTGCACGCGATGCAGCGACGAATGTCGTCGGCGCGGCCGCTGCGCGCCTTCACCGGCCACTCGGGATCGACGAGCAGAGCGCGGCACATGCCGATCATGTCGGCCTCGCCCGCCGCCAGCACGGCCTCGGCTTGCTCGGGACCCTGAATGCGGGTCGAGGCGATCACCGGCACGCCATTGGCGACGGCCTTGAAGCGGGCATGCAGCGCGCGAAACGCCAGGATCGGCCAATGCCGATCGGGCAGATGCGTCTCGATCGAATTGAAGGTGCCCTGCGCCAGCGACAGATAATCGACGAGGCCCTCCGCGCAGAGCAGCCGCGCGATCTCCACCGTCTCCTCGATGCCGAGCCCGCCATCCGTGAATTCCTCCACGCCCATCCGATAGCCTACGATGGGACGCGTCCCCACGCGTAGGCGCACACCCTCCAGGATCTCGCGCGGAAACCGCAGGCGGTTTTCCGGGCTGCCGCCGTAGTCATCGGTGCGGTGATTGGAAAACGGCGACACGAATTGCTGAATGAGATGGCCTTGCGCGCCGTGGATCTCGACGCCATCCATGCCGCCCTCGATGCAGTGCACGGCGCAAGAGATGTAGGTCTCGATCACCTCGCGCACCTCGCGCGTCGACAGCGCATGCGGCACGCCCCCCGAGCGCGGACAGGCTATCGCCGAGGGCGCGATCATGAACGGCACGACGCGCGACGCCAGATGCTGGCGGCCACCCATGTTGAGCTGGCCGATGAGGAGCGCGCCTTCCGCGTGGCAGACGTCGGAGAGCCGTCGCAATCCGTCGATACCCGCACGGTCGAAGACGACGAGCGCGCCCGGCCCGAAGGGATCGTTGGCTTGGGCGCGCAAAGCCTCGGTGACGATCGTGCCGACGCCGCCCTTGGCCAGCGTCCGGTAGAACTCCAGCAGGCGTGGCCCGACGCGATTGCGGTCGGCGAGGTTGGCCGTGGTGGCCACGCGCATGATGCGGTTCTTCGCCTCATGCCGCCCGATCTGGATCGGCGCGAAGAGATGCGGGAATGCGTCGGTCATCAGCGCCCCGTTGTCCTCCGCCGCATCACCTCCCGCTGCGCGGGATTGCGATGCAGAACCCAGCGCTCACTCTACGCGGCAGGGGGCTACAGGCAAGTGGCACACTTCGACGATGAAGGTTGGGAGATCGCGCGGGCTCAACCCAGGTAGAACGCCAAGCCAATAAGCGCCGCGCCCGCGAGCATGGCGAGCATCCCCGCAATGTTGGCGACTTGCGCGATAAAATGTCTGGCCGCGTGACCCGCCACTGATTTGGCACGCTGGGTATTGGACGTCTCGGCTTTGATGTCCTGCAAGCGCTTGGCGATTTCGGTATCGGCGGCGGACGCCAGCTTGCCCCTGTTCCAGGCCACATGCACAGCCGCGTCGACGACGAGATCGTTGAGGTTGTGTCGTGAGGCCCAGCGCCACAGCATCACGCCCAAGAGGAGCAGGATAGCGCCGCTGCCCACGAGATAGGGATGAAGGAGGATGGTGCTCATGAGACCCATCGAAGAGTCGGTTCCGGAAGCGCGATACTGCGCGAAGGGTCGTCCACACGCAAGAAGGGCGGCACCGTTTCCAGCACCGCCCTTCTATCTACGCGTGCAGCGAGACCGAAACCCGTCACGCCTCTTTTTTAGTGAAGAAGAGCGTATAGCCGACCATGATGGCGAACATCGCGGTCATGAGACCCGCCACCCACAAGAACACCGTCGAGCTGAGCGCTATGGCCGGGAAGGCCAGCAGCGCCGCGAGCACGATGCACTGAATCACCATGTAGTCGGCCATACCGCGGTAGATCACGGCGAGTGACCACTGCGGCACCACGTTTTTCAGATAGTAAGCCGACATGGCTACGGGTGGACTGAGGAAGGCCGTCTGTAGATTGACCGCGATCAGAGCCCCGAACCACGTCAGCAGTTCCAACTTGTTGAGCGGCTTGTCAGCGCCGAACGGCGTCAGTTTCAGCTTCTCCACGACCGGTAGGAAGATCGGGAGGAACACCAACACGATTGCAGGCCATTCGAACGGCCAGCCCAATATGAAGACCAGCACCATGATCAGACCCAGCTTCCACCAGTCGGTGATCGGCAAAGCCGCCAACGTGTTGGTGATCATCGAGGCCGTGCCGAGCTTGGTAAAGATGGCACCGAACACGTTCGAGGCGACGGCGAGGAACAACACCATGCCAGATGTGACCATGGTGCCGTACGCGGCGTTCCGCATCTGTGCGCTGGCCAGGAAACCTGGAGCCACGCTGAGACAGAGTATGGCGAACGCCAAGCCCGTCGCTCCGGGAACCAGCAGATTGCCGAACAGGAAGCCGACCACTGCACCCACGACCATGACGGCGTAGGTCGGTAACCGCCATTTGTCGTCGAGCGTGAGCTTACCGTAGACCAACGCCAGTAGTGCGGAGCCAGCGGCGCCGCACGAGGCGGCCTCCGTCGGTGTAGCCGCGCCCGTTATGATGGTGCCGAGCGTGGCGCCAATCAGGGTGGCGAGCGGCGCGATGCCGATCACGACCGCCCGGAAGTAGGGCTTCGTGAAGAATGGAATCAGCGACGCAAAAGCCAATGCCAAAGCGATGATATCGACATCGGGCTTGCGTCGCCCAAAGCTCAGCTGAAACGTCGGTGTCGCGAAACCCAAGTTGCTGAAGAAGAGGATCAACGAAACATAGACGATGACGATCAATGCCAGCGCACCGACCACCAGCACGCCGGGGCGCACCTTCTCCGTCGTCATGGCCAGGTAAGCTTCCTTGACCTCGACGCCCGTCATCGGTGGCCCGAGTTCGGGTCGCATGAAGCTGCGGGTCAACGTGTAGAGGATGTAAAGACCAGCCAACAGGAAGCCCGGCCCGAAGGCTGCGGCGTAGAGCAGGTTGACGGGCACGCCCATGGTCGGGCCCATCACGACGAGCATGACGCTCGGCGGAATGAGAACACCCAACGTGCCGCCGGCCGCGATAGCGCCCGCCGAAAGCCGCGCATCGTAGTTCGACTTGATCATCATGGGGCCGGCCATGATGCCGAGCACCGTCACTGCGGCGCCGACGATGCCGGTCGCCATGGCAAAAATGGTCGCCGTCAGAATGACCGCGATATAGAGCGAGCCGCGCACGGGCGCGAGCAGGCTGCGCAACGCCCCGAAGAGGCGCTCCATCAACCCGGCTTGCTCCGTCATGTACCCCATAAAGATGAAGAGGGGCACGGCCGGAAAGATCTCGTCCTTCATCGTCCCCCAAATCTGGAGGTAGGCGAGATTGAAGGTTTGTTCCCAGCCCAGACCGACACCACCGAACACCAGCGCCAGAAACAGCAGCGTGAACGAGATCGGGAACCCGAAGAAAATGACCGCCACCATGCCGAAGAGCATGATGAGGCCCAGAATTTCATTGACCGTCATGGGCTCAGACCTCGATCTTTTCGTGCTTCACGAGGAACACGCCAGTCTTGGCGGCCCACCAGCTCTTCATCAGTTCCGAGATGCCTTGGATGAAAAGCATCAGCGCGCAGATCGGGATTACGGCGCGCAGCGGCCACAACGCCGGGCCCCACGCTCCAGAGTTGGAGCGCTCATTGATGTCGAGCGCATAGAGGAAATCGTCGACCGAGATGAAGAACAGCACGGCCATCGTCGGCAGGAAGAACACCGCGAATCCGATGACGTCGACCCAGCCTTTGCCGCGATCGGTGAAGTTCTCCCAGAGCATGTCGGTGCGCACGTGCGCGCCTTTGACGAGGGCCGGAACCGTGCCCAGCATGACGATGGCGCCGAAGCTCATCGTCGTCACGTCGAGCGCCCAGATGGTCGGGTCATCGAGCGCATAGCGCGAAATGACTTCGACGAAGTTCGCGAAGATGAGCGGGATCGAGAGCAGCAGGAAGACGTAGCCCGAGTACTCGGTGAACGTGTCGATCGTGCGAATGACGGCCAAATAGGCCGGAGGGGGCACAACCCCTAAAGGTGGTTCTGTCGTACTCGTCATAAGTTCATTCCCATCCCCGAGAAAGGCCGTCCGGCCGGTCTGCGCAACAACGAAAGAGGGGCGCCTCGCGGCGCCCCTCGGACGATCATTTCTTGGGCCAGTAGTGATCGGCAGCGATGCCGTAGGCCGGGTAGTAGAAGCGCTTTGCCGGCACCGTCACCGAAGCCCATTTACGAAGCGACTCGTAGGTTTCCTTGAAGATGGGATTTTTCTCCGATTCCTTGGCCGCGACCTTGTCCCAGGCTTCGAGGAAAGCCTTGTGGATTTCGGGCGGGGTCTCGGCGATGTTGACCTTGTGCACGTCGCGCAGTTCGACGACGGCTTCGGCGTTCTGGCGCTGCCACTTGGCCCACCACACGAACAACTGCTCTGTGATTGCCGCTTTCGTGATTTCCTGGTCGAGTTTGCCCAGGCCGTCCCAAACGTCCTTGTTGATCAGCAGCTCACCGATCGACACCGACTCGTGCAGAGACGGGGCATAGTGCCACTTCCAGATCGTGTGGAAGCCGAAGCGCAAGTCTTCGATGCCACCCACCCACTCGGCGCAATCGATCGTGCCTCGTTCGGCTGCGGGCATGATTTCTCCGCCCGGCATATTGACCGTGCGCATGCCCATTTCGTTCATGACTTCAGCCGCAATTCCGGTCTGGCGGCACTTTTGGCCCTTGAAGTCAGCCAAGCTCTCGATCGGCTTCTTGAACCAGCCCAGCGCCTGCGGGCTCGTCGACAAAATCGGGAAAGTCACCACGTTCAGCTTCAGAGTCTCCTGGTAGAACTTGTGGTACATCTCCAAGCCGCCGCCGTGCCACATCCACGACAGGTAGTCCATGTGGTCCATGCCGAACGGACCGCCGGGGCCACCGGTGAACAGGATTGCGGCCTTGTTCTTGCCGACCCAATATCCAGCCCAAGTGTGCGACCCGTCGATGACCTTTTTGTGCGTCGCATCGAGCACTTCGAAGGCCGGGACGACCGTACCTGCCGGCATCGCTTCGATCTTGACTCGACCAGCGGTCAGAACTTCGAGGCGTTTGGCGAAGTCGGTGAAGTTCTCATAGAGCGTCAAAGACGCGGGCCATGAGGCCTGCATTTTGAGCGTTTTCGACTGCGCGTCGGCCGTTGTCGGTGACAGGGCGAGCACAGCCGCCATCGCGCCGCCCGCCAATAAGCCTTTGATCGTTGATTTCACTGGACGTCTCCTAGATCGTTGTCCCTTTACGGGCGCTGCGCGCTTTGCGTTTTTTATTTCAGCGGCTCAGCACCTTATGTGCGCCTTTGACGCGCGTCAAACGCTGCCGCAACAGAACCCGCGTTTGGATTGTCGCACCGTCTTGAAATTGGAGACCTCGAGACGTCATCGGGAGCCGCCACTCGACCGTCCGCCCCCTCTCGATCGACACGTGAAAATCATATCGCCTGTCAGAGCTTACGACGCGAGCCCACCCGCTTTTTCGATGAAGGCCGTGATGGTTTCGACCCCATCTCCCGTCCGCAAATTGGAAAACACGAAAGGACGTTCACCCCGCATGCGGCCGGCATCGCGCTCCATCACGCCGAGGTCGGCACCCACGTGCGGTGCCAGATCCGTCTTGTTGATGACGAGCAGGTCCGAGCGCGTGATGCCCGGCCCTCCCTTGCGCGGGATTTTCTCTCCCTGCGCCACGTCGATGACGTAAATAGTGATGTCCGCCAGATCTGGTGAGAACGTCGCCGCGAGGTTGTCGCCACCCGACTCGATGAGAATGACGTCGAGCTTCGGAAACTTGGCTCGCATCGTATCGATGGCCGCCAAGTTGATCGAGCAGTCCTCGCGGATGGCTGTGTGCGGACAGCCGCCGGTTTCGACTCCCATGATGCGATCGAGCGGCAACGCCTGCATGCGCATCAGGATTTCTGCATCCTCTTTCGTGTAGATGTCGTTGGTGATGGCGCAGATGTCATAGCGATCGCGCAATGTGCGGCACAGCGCGGCCGTCAACGTCGTCTTTCCCGACCCGACGGGACCGCCGATGCCGACCCGCAAGGGACCATGTGGAGAGGTCATGAGCGAAAAAGCCTCGAATACTGGGTTTCATGGGCAAGCGAGGAGATGTCGGCGCGCAGCGTAGCACTGCCCAGATCAGCGAGCGAGGATCGTGCGGCCCGCAGCACCGCATCGTTGATGGCAGGCACCAACGCAGCGACCACCCGCTGCCCGTCTGTCTGACCGATGACCGACAATCGGATCGCGGCCGACGCCGCATTCGACAGGAACGCCAACGCGTAGGCTGACAGCGTGTCGCCGAGCGCGATATCATGACCAGACGTCGCGCTGCCGACGGCCACGGGATAGCCCACTTCGGTTTCGCCCAACAATTCTTCGAGAGCGGCGACAGCCGGGCAGGACCACGCCGACGCCATCGCGCCGATGAAGGAGCGTCCTTGCTGTGTCGTCTCCAGATGGCGCTCGGCCGATGGTTGCAGCGCCACGGAGAGTTCAGCCACGTCGCGCAATGCAGCAATGTCGCTCTGGGTCGTCGCGCGCCACGCCGCCGCCAGCAGCACGAGATCATTGCCCAGCGAGCCGTGCGTGACGAGATCGTCGAGCCACGCTTGCAGCATCGCAGCATCGCGAACCCATCCGCGCTCGACGGCCTGCTCCAGTCCGTGGCTGTAGGCAAATGCGCCGACCGGAAATGCCGGCGACAGCCATACGTGCAGCAGCGCCCGCTTGGCGGCTGGGTCGCTGGCCGTCTCTGGAGGCAGTGCCCCGTCCATCCACATTCCTACTCGGGCCGCCAAATGGCCGGCCGCTTCACGGCGTGGCCATGCGCTTCATGGGCGTGGCTGCCCCCCGGTCCAAGCGCATGGTCATGCGCGTCGTCACCGTGATGATGGTGGTGGTGGTGACCGGAGGCGAGTTGTGCCTTGCCGCCGTAAGCCCCGCCTTCGGGCTCGAACGGTCGGCGCACCCGATGCACGTGCGCGCCCAGGCCGATCACCATGTCTTGCAGCACATGATCGGGTTGAATGTAGAGCGCATCGGCGGTGATTTCGGCGGGCGTGTGCCGGTTGCCGATATGCCAAGCGATGCGCGCCAACGCCTCGCGACTGGCCGCGTGGACCTCGAGCAGATCTTCCACCGCCGCCACGACTTTGACGAGCCCGCGCCCCTCGATCTCGAGCGCGTCGCCGTCGGCGAGGTAGGTCGCCTCCGGCAGATCGAGCAGGAACGCGTGGCCCTGGTCGGTCGTCATCGCCACGCGCCGGCGATAGCGCGCCTCGCGATCCAGGGTCACCGTATCGATGCCGATGCGACCGGCCATATCGGCCCGTCGCACGATGCGAGACGCGCGCAACATGGCCGGAACACCGCTCACATCTTATCGACGCTGGCGGGTGTGATGATTTCCACCACACGGCTCGCCACGTAGTCGCTGGACGCGGCGCGCCAAGCTTTCAAATGATCGGTCTTGGTGTGGGCGGTGAGATGATCGCGCGTTTCCCAGCGCTCCACGAAGGTCAGCAAATCGGGATTGTCGGTGCTGATGTTGAGATCATAGAAAATGCAGCCGGTTTCCTTGCGCGTTGCTTCGATGCAGGGCTTGGCGGCGGCCAACACCTTGTCGCGGGTACCGGGTTTCAAGGTCATGGCGGCGATGACGTAGATCATGGGTGGGGTCCTCGGGATGCTACTGGCTGAAACGGCAGGGTACAGCCGAACCGGGCCCGGCTGAGACGGCAACGCTAGCACGCGGCGACGCCGCACTGGAAGTAAAGCCGCCCGGCCGCGGCGTGGACAGCGCCTCGACGGTTGGTGCCGCTCCGCCGAGTCGGCTCGAAAAGAAATGCACCGCCGAAAAAACCTGTGGAGAAGCCGGATCGGCCGGGACCGCGATACGCAGAAGCTGATTCGCTAGCCTTTTCGGGCACTACGCACGCGTCGTCACACGTACTATTGCGAGGATTGTTGCCGCAACGCCACCATTGCGCGTCGGTTGCGGGCGGGAACCATTGAATGCAACACGACCCGCCGTCACTGTCCGCCCACGAACCGTCGTAGCGACACGAGGTGGGCGCGACGGTCGCAATTCGTTTCGAGGGCGTGCCGCAGCAAACCGTTTTGCGGATGCTGCCGGCAGTAGCGTGGAGGGGTTCATGAAAGCGTCGGGTAAGTTGTGTGCGGTTGTGGCGTTGGTTGGCATAGCGTGCGCGGGTGGGAGCAGTCAGGCGGCCGCGCGCGACTACAATTGGACCGGCCTGTATCTGGGTGGCCACGTCGGCGGCACGTCGAGCGATGTCAATGCCGCCTTTTTCGACGGGGCGACAACGCAGGGCTTCTCGCAAAGTGCAGATGGCCTGACGGCCGGCGCTCACGTCGGCGGTCTCTACCAGATGAATGCCCTCGTGCTCGGTGTGGAGGTGTCCTGGGCAGCCTTGGACCACAAGGCGACGAGTGCGCTCCTCGCGAACCAGTCGATGACGACGCATATCGACGACCTGTTGATGGTCACGGCGCGGTTCGGCATGGCCGTCGACCGTTGGCTGCCCTACGTCAAGGCTGGCTATGCGAGCTCAGATACGAGCTTCGGCACCGTCATCACCAGCACCGGCGTGTCGAGCACACAGTCGAGCGGGCGTGAACACGGCTACACATTGGGCTTGGGGGCCGAGTATGCTCTGGCGTCCAATATCCTGTTGGGCATCCAGTACGACTACGTGCGCCTGAACATGGAGGGGCGCGGTCAGTCCGTATTTCCCGGCTTCGCCTCGCCCCAGACGATCTCCGACGCATCGGCCGACATTCACAGCGTGACGGCGCGCATGAGCTTCAAGTTCGGTGGCGAAAGAGATGGCTACGCCTCGATGAAGTGAACGCACGGCAATCGCTCTGAAATCTCGAGGGCCGCACATATCGTGCGGCCCTTTTCATTTTCGACTTGGACTGATGGTGGCTCGCGGCGTCACTTGAACGCCGGCATCACCTCATTGGCGAAGCGCTCCAACTGCTCGAGCGCGGTCGCCAGGGGCGTGCCGAGCGGCAAGCTGCAGCTCACGCGTTCGAGCCCGGGATATTGCTTTTCGACAGCCTTGAGCTGCGCGATGATATCGGCCGGCGTTCCGGCCAGGAACCCACCGGCCACCACGGCGTCCTCGATGCGCGGCAACTTGGCGTTGGGCGCTAGACGCGGATCGCGCATCGCGGCGATCTGCGCTTCGCTCAGCGCGCGCACGAGGCGCAACTCACCGAACATCTTCATGTTCTCTTCGTAGTAGATGCCGGCTTCCTTCATCGCCTGCTCGCGGTTGGAGGCAATGTGGAACTGGTAGCCGAGCGACAGCCGTTCGCCGGGCTTCAGATCGACGCCGCGCCGTTTGTAGGCGGCCTGGAACCCATCCATGTGCCGCTGCACGGCGCCGCCTTCCGCCGAGCCGCCGCCGATAACGCCGCTCATGCCGTGCTTGGCCATGAAGTCGAACGCGCGGTCGGAGCCCGACTGGATCGGCTGCCAGCACTCGACCGGTAGTTTCAGCGGCCGCGGCACCAGCGTGATTTCCTTCAGCGTATAGCCCCGATAGGGCACCTCCGGCGGGATCGTGTAGTACGTGCCGCGATGGGAGAACTTTTCCTCGTTGAAGGCTTTGAAGATGACATCACAGCCTTCCTCGAACATGGCGCGGTTGGCGTCCTGGTCGGTCAGCGGCGCACCGAAACTCTCCACCTCGCGCGTATGATAGCCCCGCGCCACGCCGAACACCGTGCGGCCGCGAGTGAGAATTTCAGCCGTTGCATAATCCTCCGCCAACCGCAGCGGATGCCACATCGGCACGACATTGAACCCGCAGCCGATCTTGATGTTCTTGGTGATGCCGGCGAGGTGCATGGCCATCATCAACAGGTTTGGAATGCACTCCGTCCCCTCGGGTTGGAAATGATGCTCGGCCATCCAGAACGTATCGTAGCCCAGCCGATCCATCGTGCGGGCATAGTCCTCGGCCTTGTAGAGCGCGCCGGCGAGTTGTTCGTTGCTGAATGAGCGATCGTTGATCGGCGTGCCCAGATAGCCGCATTTCTCCATGTCGACGGTGCCGACGTACGAGCTGTCGAATTTCTTGATCATCTGGTGGTGTCTCCAGAAAGGAACGAGCGCGCGCTGGGCGGCGATCCCCACGCTACGACGGGATCGGGGGCGGGGACAAGGTGAGGGGCGTCTCAATGTCCGACCGGGGGTGCCCCTCACCCCGACCCTCTCCCCATGCAAGAGTAGGGCATGGGGAGAGGGGGAAGTGGCGCCTCGCCGTGTCTCCTCAGGCTCACCTGCCGACAGCCGCACTGCATCCTGCTCGACAGCAGCGCACTCGATGGCGGGCATCGAGGTCGGCGTGCCAGTGTACCCCGCTTTTACTTACCGCCCCTCACCCGCCTGTCACCGGCGGAAAGAACGCGATCTCTTGCGCCCCGGCAATTCGCGCCGACGGCTTCACATGCGACTGGTCGATGGCGGCGCGCACGACTTCCGGGTTGGCGAAGGCCTCCATGTACTCGGGTCCCCGCGCGCGCAGCCACTCGACGAGATCAGCTACGGTCGCGACTGACGTCGGCGGCTCCACGGTTTCCGAGGCGCGCCCGATCTTTTCTCGGACCCAGGCGAAATAGAGGAGAGAAACGGCCATAGACTGCTCTTTTCAAATCCCGCACGACATGCGGGTCAGGTGTCGATCGCATGCTGAACGGCGGCCTTCAGATAGTCGTACCCCGTCCACAGGGTCAGCAGCGCCGCCGCCCACAGCAGCGCGACGCCTACGTGAGTGACGCCCGTGAGCAAGCGGTCGCCTGCCGGTCCCGCGATCAGCACACCCAGCGCGGTCATCTGCAACGTCGTTTTCCACTTGGCGAGCTGCGTGACGTGGATTTTGACGTTCAACTCCGCCAGGAACTCACGCAGTCCCGACACCAGGATCTCACGGCACAAGATGATGATGGCCGCCGCGATCGTCAAACCGTCGATGGTGTTGTCGTAAACCAACAGCATCAAGGTCGTACCGACGAGCAATTTGTCGGCAATCGGATCGAGCATGCGACCGAGCGCCGATTGCTGGTCCCACACCCGCGCCAGATAGCCGTCGAGCCAATCGGTGACGCAGGCCGCCAGATAAATTCCCAACGCCAACCATCGGCCCGTGTCGTTCTTGAGCAGAAGAAAACACAAGGACATGGCAGGAATAGCGAGGATCCGCGCGTAGGTGAGTACGTTCGGCAGGCTCGTCGCCAAGGGTTTTGTCGCCGAATGGTCCATCGTCAAATTCGATTGCATCCTTGTCGCAAGGCGTCAATGACAGATCGCGCGCCCGTCCGTGTCAGCACGGGCCAACCCCAGCGCGTGGCGCTGGTCAGCTCTGGTCTTCGCGCACGAACCTGTTCCGCAACACGCCGATGCCGGTGATTTCGACTTCGACCGAGTCGCCATGCTTCAAATCCGGCGAGAACCCGTCTGTTCCCATCCACAGGATGTCGCGCGGCTCCAGCGTGATGTAGCGGCTGATCGTGGAGATGTACTGGGCGACGCCGTGGATCATGGCGTTGGTCTTGAAGCGTGACGTTTCCGCGCCGTTGACGCACACCCGCGTCTCCAGGCTGTCGAGGTCGACGTCGGTTTCAATCCATGGACCCATCGGCTTGAAGGTGTCGCTGTTCTTGGCGCGCCACAGCGTCCGGTCCGCTTTCTGCCAAGTCCGCTCCGAGACGTCGTTGCCGATCGTGTACCCCAGCACATGCTGCAGCGCGTCGGCTTCCGAGACGTTGCGCGCCTGCTTGCCGATGACGACGGCCAGCTCCCCCTCGTATTGAACTTTGTCGGTGGCATCCTTGGGAATGATCACGTCGGCATCGTGGGCAATCAGGGCGTTGATCGCCCGGTATCCGACGTCGGGCCGCTCGGGCATTTCCGCCTTGATCCCCAGTTTCTGCGCCGCCACGAGGATGTGGTCGGCATAGTTGAGGCCCACGCAGTAGAATGTTGGCGGGATGACCGGCACTTCGATTTTGACGCTGGCCAGTGCGTGGTGCGTTTCGGTGCGCTCGTAACCATCAAAGGGGTCACCCTTCACCTCGGCGATGCGGTCGTTCTCCACGATTCCGTAAGCGGTGTGGCTCCCCGCCGAAAACCTGATCCAGCGCATATGATCCTCCCTGCGAGACTGTGTTGGGCCGCCACCTCGTCGGCAGGAACGGCTTATTTCGACGTCCCGGGAACCTTGCCGTCCGGGATGATGTAGCGCCAGTAGTTCTCGATCTTGACGCGCGCTTCGCTGCGGGCCACGCCGCGCACCGAAATTCCGGCTTCGTGCACGGTTTCAGCCGACCCCGAGACGAGCGGATGCCACCACGCCAGTTCGCGGCCCTCGGCGAGCAGGCGATATCCGCAGGTTTGCGGCAGCCAATTGAGCGAGCGGGCCTTTGCGGCATCGATCGACACGCAATCGGGCATGCGGGCCTGCCGGTTGTCGTAGTCCGAGCACTTGCAGGTCCCCAGATCGAGTAACCGGCAGGCAAGGCTCGTCAGGAGGATATCGCCCGTATCCTCGTCCTCGAGTTTATTGAGGCAGCACCGGCCGCAGCCATCGCACACCGACTCCCACTCGCTGGGCGTCATGTCCTCGAGCTGCTTGCTGCGCCAGAATGGTCCTTCGGGATCGTCCAAAGTTATCCCCATCTCTCGTTGCCGTGGTAGTCTTACACCCTCGGCGCGGATTGATCGATTCCCCAATCCACCGCGTTCGAGAGACTGGAACAATCGCCGGCCGAAAGACCCCGGCAGAAAGGATTGAGACGTGAACGACTGGTTCTCGAGCGGAAAACGGCGCGGCGGCTTGCGCGCTCTGCTCGGCAACTTCGATTCCTGGCTCGATTCGAGCATGGCGGGCACGTGGCAGAGTGTGGTCGATCGCTACAACGCCGCCACGAGTTTTTTCGCCCGGTTTCGGTTGGCCGGCTGGAAACGCCTCGTCAATGAAGTGGCCTCCGAAGGTTTGAGCCTGGGCGCGGGCGGACTGGTGCTGCTGTATGCGCTCGCCGTCCCGGCCTTCCACGAGATCGACGAATCCAAGGCCCTCAGCACGGGCAAATACAGCGTCAAATTCCTCGACCGCAATGGCAAGGAGATCGGCCAGCGCGGCATCCTGCACGACGATGCAATCGAGCTCGAACATATTCCCGACCACCTGATCAAAGCCACCCTGGTCACGGAGGATCGCCGCTTTTTCGAGCATTTCGGCGTCGACCTGTTCGGCACGGCGCGCGCGCTCGTCACGAACCTGAACGCGGGTGAAACCGTGCAGGGTGGCTCGACGCTCACCCAGCAGCTGGCAAAAAACCTGTTCCTGTCCTCGGAGCGGTCCTTGACGCGCAAGGTGAAGGAGCTGTTCCTGGCCTTCTGGCTGGAAGCGCGTTTCACCAAGCGTGAAATCCTCAAGTTGTATTTCGATCGCGCCTACATGGGCGGCGGCGCCTTCGGGGTCGAGGCGGCGGCGCGGTTCTACTTCGGGAAATCCGTCCGGGACGTCACTTTGGCAGAATCGGCCATGATGGCGGGCCTATTCAAGGCTCCCACGAAATACGCACCCCACATCGATCTTCCAGCGGCGCGCGCCCGCGCCAACGACGTGCTGTCGAACCTCGTCGAATCCGGCTTCATGACTGCGGGGCAGGTGCATGCGGCCCGGCTCAATCCCGCCAAGCCCATCGAAACCCGTCTGGCAAACAGCCCGGATTGGTTTCTCGACTGGGCTTTCGAGGAAATCCAGCGGGTCGCCGAAGGCCGCGGCCAATACGTGCTGATCGTGCGCACGACGATCGATCTGGACATGCAGCAGAAGGCCGAAGAAGCCCTGCTGTCGACGCTGCGCCAGCAGGGCCGCGCGCAGAACGCCAGCTCCGGGGCGCTGGTGTCGATGGAGCCGGACGGCGCCGTTCGCGCCCTCGTCGGCGGTCTGGACTACGGCGAAAGTCAGTTCAATCGCGCGACGCACGCCAAACGGCAACCGGGCTCGTCCGTCAAACTTTACGTCTATGCCAATGCCGTCGAGCAGGGTCTGACGCCGAAATCGATCGTGCGCGACAGTCCCGTGTCCTGCGGCAACTGGTCCCCGAAGAATTACGACGGCGGCCACGGCGGCGGCGGCAGCATGACTGCGGGCGTCGCGTTCGCGAAATCCCTGAACACCGTCGCGGTCGATCTGTCCCTGCGCTACGAGCGAGATAGTCTCGTTGCGCTGGCTCAACGGTTGGGCGTCCAAGGCATCAAGAAGACATGCTCGATGGCCTTGGGCGACGGCAGCGTGACCCCGCTTCAACACACGGCCGCGTTCGCGACGTTCGCCAACGGCGGCATTCTCACCCAGCCCTACGCGATCCTCGACATCGTCAATTCGCGGGGCGAGGTGGTCTACGTGCGCGAGTCGGACGAACCCAAATCGCCGCGCGTCATGGAAACGCGTCACGTGGAATTCATGAACCAGATGATGCAGCAGGTAGTGACGGAAGGCACAGCCCGCCGTGCCATCCTGGATTTCACGACATCGGCAGGAAAAACCGGCACATCCTCCAGCTATCGCGACGCGTGGTTCGTCGGCTTCACGGGCGCGCTGGCGACCGGCGTGTGGATCGGCAACGACGATTTCCGGCCCATGTCGAATGTCACCGGTGGCTCGCTTCCGGCGACGGCGTGGCACAGTTTCATGTCGATCGCGCACGGCTCGATGCCGATCCCGCCGATCCCAGGCATTCCTCCCCATGCCAACCAAATCGCCGACCGGCAGCGAATGGAAGAACTCAAGCGCACACAACCGCAGTTGGCGAAACAGGCTGCACAAACGACAGAGCAGCGCGGGCCGCCCAGCCTCATGCCCGATCCGGCACGCGATGCCCTCAAAAAAATTACCGTGGCCTTGCGCTCGGCTGCGGGGCTGGGCGGCGCCGAGACGACCGAACCGGCAACGCCCCAACCCTGGGCGGCATCTGCGACGCCGATTTCAGCTCCGCCGATCGCGCCGTCTGTCGTCGCGCCGGTGCCGTCGGCAACCCCATCGCGCGCGCCCACGGCGACGCCCCAAACCCTGCCAGCCGATGCGGCAAAGCGGCCGCGTCGGCCTGCGTCCGGAGAAACTCCACCGTCTGCGGGCGCGCCCGTCCCGAAGGCCTCAACGCCGCCCCCACCCCCTGCTCCGACGACGACCTCGTCGACCACGCCTCCCGCCGCCGACCCGGCCAAACGACCACCGCGCAAGACGGCGCCGGGTGAGCCCGCTGTCCCCAAGAAGAGCGTTTTTCCCAATCCGGGCTGACATCGTTTTCGCGCCGCGTTCAATCTCTTGCTGCGAACTGACCGATCACGAGTGGAGATCTCGACGTGTTCCTCAACGTGATCCTCTTCCTTGTCGTTGCCGTGGGCGGTGGCCTCGGATCGTCCTGGTACATGATCGAGAAGGGCAGTCGCCTGACCACGCGGGCAATTGGTCCCTGGGTTGCCTGGACGGCCGCCGGCCGCCCCGATGCCGATCCCTACACGCGGGCTCATTTCACCCGGCGTGGCATGCTGCCCGTCACTTCGGCGCTGGCTGCTACGTTCGAGGCCCGCACGGACAACGATGGGCAGACCCTGTTTTCAACGTGTGAGTACCTGATCGAAGGTGACGAGCCGCGCGCGGCGTTCTGGAGTCTTGCCGTTTTCGATGACAACGGCGGGCTGATCCCCAATGCTGCGGACCGCCATTCCTTCAACAGCGCCACTGTGATGCGTGGCCCCACGGGTCGGCTCGACGTCGTGCTGGCGCGCAGCGCGCGACCGGGCAACTGGCTCCCAACGGGAAGCGCTGGCCGCATCGCCCTGGTTTTCACCGTCGAGGACCCTCGCGACCCCGGCAACTCCGGCGCGCTCGTGCCGCCCGAGCGCGTACCCCTGCCGTCGATCCGGAGGCTGACATGCAATTGACGCGCACCCCCGCAGCGTCGCCGCCAAAGTGGCTGCATCGGCTTCCCTGGCTCACCCTGGTGCTTGCACTCGTTGCAGGCGGGGTGATCCACATCGTTGCAACCCTGGTCGTCCCGAAGCTCGCAACCGCTACTGCCTGGCACCGGATTGGCGCATCGTTACCCGCCAACCGTATGATGGTGATGCCCCCTGCGACGCCGACCACGCAAGTTCTACCTTTTATTGGGCCAGACGTTCGGATGGCTGTGTGCCGTTTTGACGTGAGCAACGGCCCCGTCTCGATCAGTGCGACACTGCCCGACAGAGGATGGACGCTCGGGCTCTATACGCCGTCCGGCGACAACTTCTACGCCATCCCTGCTCAGGATTTCCGGCGCACCGAAATTCGCTTTGTGCTCTCCCCGCCTGCGGAAAAATTTCTCGGCATGTTCGACTGGGGCCGGCCGACCGACACGACCGGCGGCACGATCACTGTGCCAGCCCTGCAAGGGCTGGTGATGCTGCGCGCTCCCATGCGCGGCCGGGCTTACGCGAGTGAAACCGAAGCGGTGCTCGCCCGCGCTCAGTGCACGCCACACCGGATGTGAAAATCAATCTGTAATTTGCGCTTTGCCGCGCTTGGGCTTGCTCTGCTTCTTGCGCTGTGGGGGCGGTGGTTCACTCCAACGCTCGTAGCGCACTCCGGGAAATATGATGATGTTGGCTGCCTCGCACGAGCGGCCACCGTCGCCGTTCGGCTTCGCATGCGGGGGAACAAGAAACTCTAAAATAGAGGCCATCGTCGTCTCCTGCCCTTGAAGGCTGGGCCATCAAAATCGTGCGGCCTGAGATACCGTCAGACGACGCACATTGCGCATATGAGACGGCCACGTCTTAACGAGGTGTTAATGCGAAGTTATGAGCCGTTCATAGTTGCCCCAGGGGCACGCAACGACTGTGCCAACCGTCCGTTATTGGCCTTAGTCTCCGACTGAGAGACGGGGATCACCGGAAACATAGTCAGTTCGGGCCGATGGGCGACAAATGTTGGGCATCCGCGCTCATCGGCAAGCCGGTGATTTCAGCGGGCGCTTTGTCTCAGCCGGGGAATGGGGATCGCCGCATCAATCGTCGGCCAACCATTCCTCGAGATGGCACCGCCCCTTGCGATCCTCGATTTCAAGGACCCAAACATCGCGATCCATCCGCACTTCGCGCTCGATGGCTTGGTCGATGTCCGATTCGTTTGCGGCAGGCCCACCGATGCACGACCATCGCCTTTCACCGTCACCACCGGAAAAACCAGCAGGGGCGGGCCCGTAGAGATCTGCGGTGCGGTCGAGGCGGGCGACTTTGATGTAGATCGTGCCGGCATCGGCATCACCGCGCCGTACCACCACGCCAGGGCTTCCCGCTGTCGCACAGCGACGCAGATACGCCATCACCCAGACCTCGGATTTGAGCCGCATCAGCACCACCGGCCGTAACGCCACGGCGTCAACGGATGGCGACGGTCACGGATGTCGGGTGCGGGATCAAAACCCGACGTTCCCCAGGGGTGGCAGCGACAGATCCGCGAGACCGCAAGCCACGCACCGCGCCACGCACCGTTCGTCTCGATGGCGTCGAGCGCGTATTCCGAGCACGTCGGCAGATGGCGGCATTCCCAGCCGATCAACGGTTTCAGTGTCCAGCGATAGGCATGCACAGGCGCCTGCGCGATGCGGCGTGTGATTTTCGCGATGAGACCCGTCATCCGTTTGTACTCTGCTACGGCTCTATAATAGCTGTCCAACACGGCCGGCGTTGAAAGCCCACCCGAGAGTGGGGTACGACACGGCGCAACCATCTGCCGATCGCCCGGAGCACTGAACCCTATGACCGAACCCGACGAAATACCTGAAATCGCGTCCGACGTCATAGAGATCGAAGACGGCTGGGTCGATTACAATGGCCACCTCAACCAAGCCTACTATGGCGTCATCTTCGATCGCGCCATCGATTCGGCCCTGTCCCCCGTCGGCCTCGGCCCAGAGTACATCGCCCAGCGCAACTGCTCCTATATGACTGTCGAGAGCCACACCTGCTTCGTGCGCGAAGTGCTGCGCACGGACAAGGTGCGCGTCGTCACTCGCATCCTCGAGGTCGACGACAAGCGCCTGCATTCCTATTCCGAGCTGCGCCACGCCCACGAGGGTTGGCTCGCGGCCACCGT
The DNA here is from genome assembly GCA_031406575.1 of Hyphomicrobiales bacterium. Lineage (GTDB taxonomy): Bacteria > Pseudomonadota > Alphaproteobacteria > Rhizobiales > Hyphomicrobiaceae. The sequence continues at coordinate 17,547 of JANOHP010000124.1, read as the reverse complement.
CGAATACATGTTCCTGCACATCGACATGGCTGTGCGCCGAACGGCACCCTGGCCCCCGGATTTGCGTGCAGCGTTGGATGCCCTCGAGGCGCGTACGGGCGATGAACCGTGGCCGGAGCGCGCCGGCCGCCGCATCGGCATCAAACGCAAGTGATCGCCATCCCCCATTCCCCGGCTGAGACAAAACGCCGGCTGAAATCACCGACTTGCCGATTGGCCCGCGTGCGCAACACGTGTCCTACATCGGCCCGAATTTGTTATGCGTGCAGGGATCATAGTCTTTCAGGCGGTGAATAGGGCCGTCTATGACGGGTGTCTTGGACGGGTTGTCCCAATCGATGTTCGCAACTATGCTCGCAGTGCTGGATCGCCAGCGGGCCAGCGTCAGAGGCCGCGCACAGTAGGGCCGCGACCCGAGCGGAGAAATGACGTGCAACAGCCTGCTCCGGAAGATTACGATTTCGACCTCGACGAGGCCTTGTCGGCCGTCGTGGGGCTGCGCTCGATCGTCCCGGCAGACGCCTTCACGGCGGAGACGCTGGGGACGGAGAGGCTGGGCCACGGCGTCATCATTTCCAAGCAGGGCCTCATACTCACCATCGGCTATCTGGTCACGGAAGCCGAGACGATCTGGATACGCTTGGCCGATGGGCGGGTCGTGCAGGGACACGTGCTGGGCTACGACCAGGAGACGGGCTTCGGGCTCGTCCAGGCTTTGGCGCGCATGGACGTGCCGTGGCTGCCGATGGGAGACTCGGCCGCCACACCGATCGGGGCCGACGTCGTCATCGGCGGCACGGGGGGGCGCACCAATTCGGTCGCTGCAAACATCGTCGCCAAGCAGGAATTCGCCGGCTATTGGGAGTATCTGCTCGATCAGGCGCTGTTCACCGCACCGAGCCATCCGCACTGGGGCGGCACGGCCGTCATCGGCCCTTCTGGGCAATTGCTCGGCATCGGATCGCTGCAGGTGCAGCAGGTCGATCGCGAGGGCCAGTCGATCGACATCAACATGGTCGTTCCGATCAATTTGTTGAAACCAATTCTGCATGATCTGTCGACGTTGGGCCGACCGGCCAAGCCACCGCGTCCCTGGCTCGGGCTTTACGCGACGGAAATCGGCAATCGTATCGCCGTCGCGGGTGTGGCGGGCAAAGGACCCGCGAAAACCGCCGACTTGCGAACCGGCGACATCATCATCGACGTTGCCGGCGATCCCGTGCGCAATCTGGCCGGCTTTTTTCGACGCATTTGGTCGCTCGGCCCTGCCGGCGTCGAGGTACCGATCACGATCAATCGCAAGGGCCGCTTGATGGACATCTCCGTCACCTCGGCCGATCGCCGTCATTTCCTCAAAGGTCCGGTGCTGCATTGATGAAACTCTTTTGGTCGTCACGCTCCCCCTTCGTGCGCAAAGTCATGCTGGTGGCCCACGAGACGGGATGCGCAGATCGCATCGAGCGCGTGCGCACGCTCGTGGCGGCGACGAAACCCAATGCCGACGTGATGGCCGCCAATCCGCTGAACAAGCTGCCGACGCTGCTGCTCGACGACGGACGACCGCTCTACGACTCTCGTGTGATTGCCGAGTATCTGGACAGTCTGCACCACGGCGCGCGCTTGTTCCCCGCCGAACCCGCGACGCGCTTCGAGGCTCTGCGCCTGCAAGCGCTGGGCGACGGCGTGCTCGACTTCCTGCTGGTGGGCTTGGGCGAGCGGGCAAAGCCTCCCGATCAGCAGTCGCCGGAGTTGATTGCCGCGCTCGCGCTGAAATTCAAAGCCTCGTTCGACCAGCTCGAGCGCGAAGCCGTTGGAGTGGTTTTGGGGGGCGACTCGCCTACCATTGGGCACATCACGATTGCGGCAGTCTGTGGCTACGCTGATTTTCGATACGGCGCAGACAATTGGCGCAAGGGCCGGCCGCAGCTCGACGCATGGCATCTACGGTTCGCCCAACGTCCAAGCTATAAAGCCACCGAACACGAAGACGTCTATTGAGCGGGAACGTTCGCTCCGTCCCTCGGAAGCACGGGAATCGAACGCATTGATCGCGCGTGCAGGGGTTACGCCTGCCTACGCGCGGTTCTATCGGCGGCGCTCGGATGCGCACCGCCGCAACGATCAGATCCTCTGCCCTGTCGCAGGGCTACCGGGGAATCCCACCGCACCAGCCCTGGCGCCTCGCGTTCGTCAGTGCTTCACCCGCACCAGCCCTCGAACACCAAGCCGGAGAGATTGCCACCCCGGGCACTGGCCAAGTGCAGCGCTAGCGTCGCCACATCGGGCGTGCCGGAAATGCAAGCTCCACCGCGGCTGCCCAGAATGTCCGTCGACGGCGCGATCGCGTTGATGCGAATGCCGTGCGAACTCCAGGTCGCGGCTTCGCCCCGCGTCAACGCGGCCAGCGCCGAGCGGGCAATTCCGGCGACAGTCCGGGTGCGCATCGATGCGCTGGCGGGCGCCGCCACGACGTTGAGGATCGTGCCCTCGATCATGGCCGTGCGCATCCGGTTGGCCACAACGCGCGAGACGAGGCAGGGCAGCGACAGCATGTCGGCCATGGCGTCGTTGATCGACGCCGCTGAACCATCCACCGGCTCTCTCAACTCGGTGATATTGATGACGCCATCGAGCCCGCCGAAGCTCTGCGCCGCCAGGCGCGCGAATTTCAGGATGGCATCGGGCGTCGGCAAAGCCCCGGTGAACATCCGGACATCCATGGCCGATCGCGACACGATTTCCCCCAGCACATGCACTTGGGGTGTATCGACACTGGCCTGCATCACGAGGCGGACGCGATGTTCCGCCAGCAACCTCGCCACTTCCACGCCAACGGCACTCGATACGCCGGTGACCAGAACGCGCCGACCCACGAGGTCGGGGTAATCAAGGTCCAACTCCAGACCTTCAAGCGTACTCGACAGCATTGGGTGCTCCCTCAACTGTGGATGCGCGACTGTTGCGCTCCACCGACACGGGCTACAGAGCTGATTCACTCCTAACAGGACCTAAACGGCCCGACTCATTGCCACTGAATGGCCTCCGATTCGGGTCCCGCCACGGCTGGATTTGGGCCGGCGAAAGGCTTTGTCGCGTGAAACGAGGCAACGTGCCGCAATTGAGTTCGTCTCCTCCTTCAACGGGGATGGCCGGCGCTCGTTCCGTCACGCGCCGCGGGCAGGTGGACTGATCGCCAGCCGATCCACACGGTCCCCAACCCACGCCACACCCCAGCCCACCGCCACACCGAACACACCCGCGATAGTTGCATCAACCAACCATGCCACGACCCGATCCGCAGGCCCGAACACACTGCCTACGACGGCTGCTCCATCGGCAACAGCATGTGGAATTGCTTCCAATCCAAACGCTTCGACGCCGTGCAGGATAATGCCGCCGCCCACCCACAGCATCGCTGCCGTGCCAACCCCACTGAGCACCGCCAGTATCTTCGGCATCGCCAGAACGAGCTGGCTGCCGAATGCGCGGGTGGCAGCCAGTTTGCCTTCACGGGCGAGCCAGACTCCGAAATCATCCGCTTTCACGATCAGCGCCACGGCGCCGTAGACACCCGCCGTTACGAGAGCCCCCACGAGAGCCAACACGCCAGCCTTGGCCCAGAAACCCGGCAACTCGATTGCCGCCAAGCTGATCGCCATGATTTCGGCAGAGAGGATCAGGTCAGTACGAATGGCGCCGGCCACTTGCGCCTCTTCGCGTGCCAGGACCGCCGCCTCGCTGGTGGCCCCGCTCGTGGCGATGATGTGGTTTTCTTCGGCATCGCTGTTCGTCGGGTGCAGCAGCTCGTGGATCTTCTCCCAGCCCTCGAAACACAGATAGGCACCCCCGGTCATCAGCAGCGGCGTAATGGCCCACGGAGCAAAGAAGCTGAGCACAAGGGCAGCCGGCAACAGGTAGAGCAGCTTGTTGCGAAGTGATCCCCAGGCGATCTTCGCGATGATCGGGAGTTCACGTTTGGCCGCGAATCCAACCACGTAGCGAGGTGTCAAAGCGGCATCGTCGATGACGATACCAGCCGATTTGGCGCCGACCTTGACGGCCTGAGCCGCGGTATCGTCCAGCGAGGCCGCCGCCACTTTCGCAATGGTGGCGATATCGTCGAGGAGGGCAAAAAAACCGGAACTCACTGGGGTCGATCTCCTGTGCTGGCGCCTCGGTATCGGCGAGGGGAGGTTACTTGGTGTCATTTCACCGCACCAACGCGGAACGGCCACCGGAGTCGGGTTGCACAGTCTTCAACCCAATGGGAGGCCATTCGCACCCCCGCGCCAGAGCCAGTTGGCAAATAAAGTGATGATCTGGACGGCGGCGCGGCATGTTCCCGCTTGGCTTGGCTTCGTGGCAAATTGTCACATTTTCTGGACCCGCACGTCATTCTTCATCAACTCAATCGTGAATTCAGGCGGTTAGTGGCGGTTGTGGTCTTGCGAAATGCGCAAGCCTGTGGCTTTGTTTCGCCGGAAATTCGCGCCGGGTCGCAATGACGGCCGGTTCATCAAAGGGAGAGCGAAGGCATGCGCAAGGTATTGGCGGCTGTTGCGTTGATCAGTGCGGTTGCGTTCGGCGCGCCGGCATTCGCTCAGGATGTGCAGAAACATCAGTTCAAGGTCGTGGGCACCTGGAACTTCCTCACCCATTGGAAGGAAAACGAGCTGCCGTTCTGGCAGAAGCGTCTTCCCGAGGCCTCCAAAGGTCAATTGACCGCGAACGTGCAGTCCCTCAACGAGTTGGGCCTCAAGGGCACCGAGTTGATGCGGCTCATGAAGTTGGGCCTGTTCGACTTCGTGCACGCGCTGCCGATTTACATCGCCGAAGATGCCATCATGGAAGGCATCGACATCGCAGGCGTCGTGAAGACTTTCGACGAAGCGCGCAAGACCGCAGACGTTTACGGCTCGATCTTGAACGCCCGTTTCGAGAAGCACTACGGCGGCAAGATCATGAACTATTACCCATGGCCGACGCAGTACTTCTACTGCAACTTCCCGCTCAAGGGTCTGGCCGACCTCAAGGGCAAGAAAGTCCGCGTCCAGGGCACCTCGCAGGGTGATCTCGTCGAAGGTCTGGGCGCCGTCGGCGTCACCATTCCGTTCGGTGAAGTGGTTCCCGCTCTTCAGCGTGGCACCGTCGACTGCGGCATTACCGGCACCATGCCCGCCTACAAAGCCGGTTGGCACGAAGTGACGACCCACGTTCTGACGCTGCCAGTCGGCTTCAGCATGACGTTCACCGGCGTCAGCCTCGCCACCTGGAACAAGTTCGACGCGCCGACCAAGGCCCTGGTCGAGAAAGAGTTCAAGGGCGATACCGACAAATGGTGGAAGGTGATCATCGACGAAGCGGCCGAAGGCCTCGCCTGCACGACGGGCACCGGTGGCGAATGCAAGGCGGGCAAGCCCGGCAAGCTCGTCAAGGTCGAACCCACCGAAGCCGATCACAAGGCGCTCGACACCGCCATGCGTGAAGTGGTTCTCAAGCGGTGGGCGAAGCGCTGCGGCGCGGATGCCGATTGCATCAAAAACTGGAACGACACCATCGGCAAGGTCGTCAATCTGGTCGCCGCACCATAACGATTACAAACGGGCTGGCTCGGACATCATGCCGATCAGCCCGTTTGCATGCCGAATGACGGCTTCGGGGGTCCATTGAATGGATGATGCGCTCAAAACTTACGGCGCCGTTGCGCGTATCTGTTGCATCATCGCGGGCTGGGCCCTTCTGCTCATGGCCTTTGCCGCGACAATCGAGATGCTGTCGCGCAAATTCTTGAACGTCTCGTTCCAGGGCCTCGACGAGATTGGCGGCTACATGATGGCCGGCGTCAGCGCCGTCGGTTTCGCCTATGCGCTCATCACACGCTCGCACATGCGCGTGACGCTGCTGTTTCCCTACGTCCCCACCTGGGTTCATTCGATCCTGAACGTGTTGGCGATGGTGACACTCGCCGCTATGGCGATGTTTTGCGCCTACCGCGGGGTCTTCGAGGTTGCCGACAGTGTAGGCACTCTGAAACGATCCAACACGCCCCTCCAGGCGCCGATTTGGATCCCTCAGCTCATCTGGTTTTTCGGCATGCTGCTCTTCGCCGTCGGCACGCTTTTGACAGCCGTTCATGCCGTCCAGTTGTTCTTTTCCAACTCCTTCCTTTTGAACCGTCTCTATGGCCCGCAGACGCTCGAGGAAGAAATCTCGACTGAAGTCAGCCATGCCGAGCAGCGCGAAGGCATCAGCAAGGCCACTCAATCATGATGGATATGTTCGCGATCGCGGTTGGCTTCGCCATCCTGCTCGGCGCGATGACGCTGGGGCTGCACATTGCCACCGTCATGTTCGGCATCGGCATGATCGGCGCCGGCGTCTACCTCGGCTGGCCGGCGATGAATGCTTCCATCGTCGTCTACCTGGGTTCGATGGACGAGCCGGTGTTGCTGCAGTTGCCGTTGTTCATCCTGTTGGGCGAAATCCTGGTTCGATGCGGCGCTACCGACCGCATGTATCGCTCGCTCGCCGACTGGCTCAACCCGTTGCCCGGTGGACTCCTGCACACGAACATCGTTTCCTCCGCCCTGTTTTCCGCCGTCTCGGGTTCATCCGTCGCCACCGCAGCGACGATTGCGACCGTGGCACTCCCCACTTTCAAAAAGAAGAGCTACGACACCCGCCTCGTGTTGGGCTCGATCGCCGCTGGCGGCTCGCTCGGCAATCTCATTCCCCCCGGAATTGCTTTCATCATTTACGGCGTTTTGACCAACACGTCGGTCGGCCGGCTTTATGCGGGTGGGATCGTGCCGGGCATCCTGCTGACCATCATGTTCATGGGCAGCATCATTCTGATGGCGCTTGTCCGGCCCTCGATCGCGCCCAAGGAAGTCAACGCCGATCCAATGGTGATGCGCCTCATACGCTTGATCGATCTGCTGCCGCCGCTGGTCATCTTCGCCATCGTCATGGGCGCCATCTACAGCGGCTGGGGCACATCGACAGAGGCCGCAGCCTTGGCCGTCGTCGCCTCGCTGCCGATCGCCGCCCTGTACGGGCGATTGAATTTCGCCATGCTGCACGACGCGTTCCTATCTACGGTCAATCTCACCGCGCTCAGCATGCTGATCCTTGCCGGTGCCTTTGCATTGAACTTCATTCTCGGCCTGCTCGGCGTCACCTCGGCGTTGACGAAATTCGTGTCGGATCTCAATGTCACGCCGCTCCAGCTGATCTACTGCCTGTTCGTCTTCTACGTTATCCTCGGCACCTTCTTCGAGACGCTGCCGATGATGGTGGGCACGCTGCCGCTCGTCTTTCCGTTGACGCAGGCGGCGGGCATCGATCCCGTCTGGTTCGGCGTGTTCCTCGTGCTGATGTGCGAAATCTCGCTCATCAGCCCGCCTGTCGGCATGACGCTGTACGTCATTCAGGCGGTGCGCAAGGAAGGCTCCATCGGGGAGTTGTTTGCGGGCACGGTGCCGTTCTTCGTCACGATGATCTTGATGACGATCCTGCTCATTCACTTCCAGGAGTTGGCACTCTGGATGCCGAGATACTTCTTCGGGTAGTGCTGCCGATCGGCACGCAACGCGATGAAGGTTGTGTATCGCATCGCGAACGTGTCGCATCGCGCGCGCATGTGACAGTTGGCGAGGCGCGCGCAGGCCGATCACGGCGGACGCCGTCACGCGACGATATGCGGCCGCGAACAGGCGAGGCCGTTCAGCGTTGATGTGACGAGCGGCGATACCCAAACGGAGCGGATGACAATGGACACGAAACCGGAACCGGACCTCTTCAGCATGCGCCCGATGCCGCAGATCATCTTCGGGTCCCGCTGGCTCCAGGTGCCGCTTTACCTCGGCCTGATCGTGGCGCAGGGCGTCTATGTCATCCTGTTCATCAAGGAACTGTGGCACTTGGTGGTCGGTGCCATGACCATCACCGAGCAGCAGATCATGCTGGTCGTTCTCGGCCTCATCGACGTCGTGATGATCTCCAACCTTCTCGTCATGGTCATCGTGGGTGGCTACGAGACATTCGTTTCGCGGTTGAACTTGAAGGGCCATCCCGATCAACCCGAATGGCTCGATCACGTCAATGCCAGCGTCCTGAAGATCAAGCTCGCCCTGGCGATCATCGGCATCTCGTCGATCCACCTGCTGCGGACCTTCATCGAGGCCGGAAATTTGGGCAAGCCAGCCTCCACCTACACGGAGGCCGGGATCATGTGGCAGACCATCATCCACACGATCTTCATTCTCTCCGCCATCGGCATCGCCGCCGTCGATCGCATGCAGGTGCCGCCGAAGGCGCACTGAGCGCGCACTGATTGCGCACCTTTGGCTGTTCAAGCCGGCAACTCGTAGCCAATCGCGCTTTCGATTTCCAACGTCTTCTGTACGGCGGGCCGCGCCATCATGCGTTCGGCATGGGCATCGAGCGCGGCGAACGTGCCGGGTTCCGGCTGCAGCGAACCGCGAAACCGCCAGTACAGCCTGAAGAGGTGAATGTCGGCGATCGTATAGGTGTCGACGGCCCACTCTCGTTTTCCTAGTTTCGAGTTGGCAACCGCGTAAACCGACCGCGCGTATTCTAGGCCGCGCACGCGCGAGGGATGCAGCGTCGAGGCGATGAACGACATCCAGGAGATGACCTGGGCCTCCCGTTCGAGATCTCCTTCCGGCCACAGCCCAGCTTCGGGAAATTTGCGCGCCAGATAATAGAGGATCGCCGCCACCTCGGTCAGCACGCCGTCGCCAATGACGAGAGCGGGCACCTTGCCTTCAGGATTGATCGCCAGAAACTCGGGGCGTTGCTGGTCTTTCTTCGAAAACGACATTGATTTGGGCGTGAACGCCACCCCGATCTCGTGCAGCGCAATATGGGTGGCCATGGAGCTGGACCCTGGCGCAAAGTAGAACGTCAACATCAGTGTCGCTCCGAGTGGAAATCGGCTGATCTTTCAGAACCGTTGATCTATCAATCAACTCTGCCAAAGTGTCGACGCACGCAATCTTCCCGTCAAGGAGCGCCTCATGCCCACGATCGGTTACTATATGACACTGAACAGTCCCTGGACCTATCTCGGCAGCGCGCGCTTCGCCGAAATTGCCAAACGGCACGGATGCACGGTCGACATCAAGCCGTCGCGCTTCGGGGAAATTTTTTCCAAGACTGGTGGGCTCCCCTTGCCGAAAAGGTCACCGGAGCGGCGCGCCTATCGCTTGATGGAATTGAAGCGGTGGCGCGATCAGACGGGCGTACCAATCACCATCGAGCCCAAATATTTCCCCTCCGACGAGGCGCCGGGAACGCGGCTCGTGATCGCAACGAAACTGGCCGGTCAGGACGCCTGTGCGCTCGCAGCCGAGATCGGCCGCTCGTTGTGGGAGCGCGAAGAAAATATCGCCGAAGCCAACGTATTGGCGGGCGCAGCCAAGCGCGTTGGACTGGATGCGGATGCGATCCGCAAGGCCGGCCCGAGTGACTCCGAGCTGGATGCGTTGCTCGAGTCATATACGGCCGAAGCCCTGTCACGCGGTGTCTTCGGGGCGCCCAGTTACGTCTTGGAGTCGGGCGAGTTCTTCTGGGGCCAGGATCGGTTGGAATTCCTCGACCGCGCGCTCACCAAAGGTTGAGCGCGCAGCCTTCGATGTTTCTGCGTTCGATCACCACTTCAATTCGTAGGGCGACACCCAGATCGCCCCCGGCTTCAGTGCCATGCCCTGCTTGGGGCGCGCACTGACTTCGGACATGACGCCCGACAGAAGCGGCTCGCCCGTCTTGCGCATGACGACGTCCTTGCGCTCGAACGCGAGCTTGCCATTCGTCCAAACGCGCACGATGCCATCGGCGGCTCCCGGCGTGTTCAGCACCACCTCCTGCTCGATCGCTGTCCACTTCCCGCGAACGAGACTTGCCGAATGGCGATCAGATCCCAAGGGCCGCCCACCGGCGTGCTCGAAACTCTGCACCACCAGATCGAGGCGCCCCGTGTCGTTCCAGCCGATCCGTGTCGAAACGGGTTCCGGTTTGCTCGGGTTTGCCACCTTGCGCGCGTCGATCAGGCCAGGAAGGCGTCCACCGGCGCCGAAATCGAAATCGTCGGGCACGAACACGGAGTATGCGAGGCAGGCGCCGGTGGCATTCAAAATGGCCTGCGGCGTCCATATGAATCCGACCCCCGCCTTGCCCTCATCTTCGCGGCTCGACTGCTTTGAGGCAACGGTCTTGAATTCGACGGCATGCGCCGACGGACCAGCCTTGAGGCTGACGATGCGGGTGTTCTCGAGCAGATTCCAGTCGGTTCCCCCGACGATGGCCTGCAAATCGCTGCTCTGCAGGGGCTGTCCGCCGCGCTCCAATCCCAGGCGCACAGCACGTGGATAGCGTTCGCTACAGGCGGCGGCATCCGGCTTGAACAGCGAGGACCTGAAGGCCGTAATGACGCTTGCCGCCACGATCAACAAGATAGCGCCATTCAGCAAAACGACGTTCTTGGAAGGCAATTTGCTGGACGCACGTACCATCGAAAACGACTCCTGGAAGAAGCAGACACGCCTCGGTCCCAGCAGCTCGGGGGCGCCGCACAAGGTGGACCAGACGTCCACGACGCTCGCATGGAAGGGTGAACAAACCCTCCAATAGTGCGCCGCATTTGCGTCTCTTCACGTATTGCAAACCTCGCCGTGCCGCGGCAAAGCTCGCTCATGAGCGCACCTGCCTCCCGACCGATCCTGATTGCCGGCCCCACTGCCTCGGGAAAATCTGCTTTCGCCCTGGCCATCGCGGACCGCGTCGGCGGCGTCATCATCAATGCCGACAGCATGCAGGTGTACGCTGAGTTGCGCATCCTCACGGCAAGACCCAGCCATGTGGACGAACAGCGCATCCCTCACCGGCTCTACGGCCATGTCTCGGTCTTGGAGCCCTACTCCGTCGCGCGCTGGCTGGAGGACGTCGAAGGCGTGCTCGCCGAAGTCCAGGCCCAGGGCCTCCGACCCATTATCGTGGGCGGGACGGGGCTCTACTTCAAAGCGCTGACCGAGGGGCTTTCGCCTCTTCCCCATATTCCGCCGGACGTTCGCCACCGTTGGCGGGCCCGGGCCCAGACGGCGCCTCCCGGTGGTCTTCATGACGAGTTGCATCAGCGTGACCCCGTCATGGCGGTTCGATTGGCTCCCGGCGATACGCAAAGGATCACCCGAGCCCTCGAGGTATTCGACGGCACCGGGAAGTCATTGGCCCACTGGCAGGTCATTCGCGGGACGCCACTGGTACCACTGGAGGCGAGCGTCAAGCTGCTCGTCGATCGCCCTCGCCGGGAGCTGAATGCCCGAGCCGATGGCCGGTTCGACGCCATGATCGCCGAGGGGGCCATTGACGAGGTGCGCGCAGTGCTGTCCCTCGATCCCCCGAAAGACGCTCCCGCGCTCCGGGCGCTGGGGCTGCAGCAATTGGCTGACATGCTGGCCGGTCGCATATCCATCGAGGCCGCCGCGGATCTCAGCCGGATTGCCACACGCCAATACATCAAACGGCAACAGACGTGGCTCAAACGGCATATGATTGCGTGGAATATAGTTATTTTGTGCGATAATTGCGATTTCATCGACACAAACATGCATAATATTGATTTATAGGCTTTCTTTACCGTATAGCTCAATCCTTCGACGATCTCGACAATCGTGCCTCCGCGACCTCATCCGAAGGAGACTGCCATGGCCCGCACCATGACCGGCGCCGAAATGGTGACCACCGCTCTCGCTGATCAAGGCGTGGAGTTCATCTTCGGCTATCCGGGCGGCGCCGTGCTGCCGATCTACGACGAGATTTTCCAGCAGGAGAAGGTCAAGCACATCCTGGTCCGGCAAGAAGGCGGCGCCGTGCACGCGGCGGAAGGTTACGCGCGCTCGACCGGCAAGGTCGGCGTCGTTCTCGTCACCTCGGGGCCCGGAGCCACGAACGCAGTCACAGGCCTTACCGACGCGTTGATGGACTCGATCCCGGTGGTCGTGCTGACCGGCCAGGTCCCGACCCATCTGATCGGCAATGACGCCTTCCAGGAGTGCGATACGGTCGGCATCACGCGGCCCTGCACGAAGCACAATTGGCTCGTCAAGAACGTCAACGATCTCGCGCGCATCCTGCACGAGGCGTTCCACATCGCCCGCAGCGGTCGGCCCGGCCCCGTCGTCGTCGACATTCCCAAGGACGTGCAGTTCGCCACGGGCACCTATGTCGGCCCGGCCAGTGCCGAGATCGCCCACAAGAGCTACCGCCCCAAGTTGAAAGGTGATCAACCCGCGATCGCCAAGGCCGTGGAAATCATGGCGACCGCGAAGCGTCCCGTCTTCTATACGGGCGGCGGCGTCATCAATTCGGGGCCGAAGGCGAGCCAGCTCCTGCGCGAACTCGTCAAGCTGACGGGCTTTCCGATCACCTCGACGCTCATGGGGCTCGGCGCCTATCCCGCGTCCGACAAGCAGTGGCTCGGCATGCTCGGCATGCACGGCACCTACGAAGCCAATATGGCGATGCATGATTGCGACGTGATGATCAATATCGGCGCACGCTTCGACGATCGCATCACGGGGCGCATCGATGCATTCTCGCCCAACTCCATCAAGATTCATGTCGATATCGACCCCTCATCGATCAACAAGAACGTTCGCGTGCAGCTGCCGATCATCGGCGATTGCGCCTACGTCCTCGAAGACATGCTGCGTGTGTGGAAGACACGCGCAGCGAACGTCGACAGGCCCGCGCTGAAGACCTGGTGGAAAGAAATCGAAGGTTGGCGCGCCAAACGCTGCCTCAAGTACAAGCGGATGAACGACGTCATTATGCCGCAATACGCGCTCGAGCGTCTCTATGCGCGCACCAAGGATCACGACGCCTACATCTCGACGGAAGTCGGCCAGCACCAAATGTGGGCGGCCCAGTTCTACAAGTTCGAAGAGCCCAACCACTGGCTGACATCAGGCGGGCTGGGCACGATGGGGTATGGCCTGCCCGCCGCCATCGGCGCGCAGATTGCGCACCCGAAATCTCTGTGCATCGACATTGCCGGAGACGCGTCGATCCTGATGAATATTCAGGAGATGTCGACAGCCGTGCAGTACAATCTGCCGGTGAAAGTGTTCATTCTGAACAACCAGTACATGGGCATGGTGCGCCAGTGGCAGCAACTGCTGCACGGCAACCGCTACTCGGAGAGCTACACCGAGTCTCTGCCAGATTTCGTAAAACTGGCAGAAGCCTACGGTGGCGTCGGCATCCGCTGCGAGCATCCCGCCGAACTCGACGATGCCATCACGGCGATGCTCGCCGTCAAGGACAAGCCGGTGATCTTCGATTGCCGGGTTGCCTCACTCACCAACTGCTTTCCGATGATTCCCTCGGGTAAAGCCCACAACGACATGCTCATGGGCGACGACGTCTCCGACGACGACGTCAGCCGCGCTATCGGGAAAGAAGGCAAGACGTTGGTGTGAGATAGTGGAATGAGCACCTCGATCGTCGAGCACATCCCCTTGGCAGTCAGCGTGACAATCGCTCCCGACGAGCTGATCGTCACGCGCGCCGACGGACGGCGGGTCTCGGTGCCACTAGCTTGGTTCCCGAAACTCGCTCGCGCGACGGCAGGAGAGCTCCAGAATTATGAGCTTCTAGGCGACGGCGAAGGCATTCACTGGCCGGACCTGGAAGAAGATGTGAGTGTCGAGGGCCTTTTGAGATGATCCCCAGTGCCTTCGCCGAAGACTGGATCGCGGCTTGGAACGCGCATGATCTCGAGCGCATCCTGTCGCACTACGCGGCGGAGATCGTGTTTCTGTCGCCGGTTGCCCAGACGCGCGTGGGGAATGGACGCGTGATCGGCATCCCGGCGTTGCGCGCTTATTGGGGTGCGGGGCTGGCCGCGCAGTCCGACTTGAGGTTCGAGCTGACCGAGGTGCTCGTCGGTTATTCGTGCCTGTCGATCCACTACAGCAACCACCGCGGCCAATCCGCCGCCGAGACATTCGAGTTCAGCGCTGAGGGGAAAGTGGTGCGGTCGTATGCGTGCTATGCGTGAGGGTGCGATCCATCAAAACTTTCCATCGCTGCGTGGGCCATGTGGCGGCACGCATCGATGGTTGGATGACAGCGCAATGACGTCAGGCATTGGGGCTCCAGGGATCTATGAGCACAACACCGAGCCCCGCGAAGTCATCTATATGGCGTGTGGCCAACTGCATGCCGAGCGTCAACGCGATGCCCGCAATTTGACTATCTGGAATGGAAACCGTTCGCCCTCGATTCTGCTGGCGGGCACGCGCCTGCCCGGCTGCAATCGCGCAGGCATGATCAAACGGAATAATGCGATCGCAGAATTGGGTTCCGACAACATCATCATAGGCCGCTTCCAAGGTTCGCCGGCGTCGGCCTTGCGGTTTCGCTTCGATACCAAAACGGACTTCAAAAACAGTTGGTGTGGAAATGAACAGATGCTCGACGGTCTGCCTCCCGAGCCAATCGGCAACAGCCGGCTCGAGATGCAGGCGCATGAGCGCAGACACGACATTGCTATCGAGCAGGATCATTTGCCGATGTCGACAATGCGCTGGTCGCGCCGCAACTCCGCAATGCTTTCGTTCAAGGCGTCGACATCCTCGTTGGTCACGCCGATCCTGCGCATGCGTTCCGCCAAGTCAGTCGCCCACTTCTTGCTGGTTCGCTGGTCGACAGGCGTCGGCTCCGGCACCTGCCCCAGAATATCGCGCACCTCCGCCTCCAGGCTGCGGCCATGCCGACTCGCTCGGCGTTTCAGCCGCTCTTTGACGTCGTCGGGCAGATTGCGTACCACGAGCTGGGCCATTTTCACCTTCAATGATATCAATGATATCATGAACGAAGTGACGAGGCAACCGCCGCACACCTCAATCGAGGCACCCCATGCACCTCACAATCGCCAACAAGCTCTACTCCTCCTGGTCGCTGCGTCCCTGGATGTTGATGACGGCGCTGGATATCCCGTTCGAGGAGACGGTGATCCCGATGTACTTCCCCGACTCCAAAGGGCGCATGCTGGACGTCTCGCCGACGGGGAAAGTTCCGTGCCTCGTCGATGAGGACGTCAAAGTTTGGGAAAGCCTTGCCATCTGCGAAAATCTGCACGAACAGTTTCCCGACAAGGGCGACAGGCCGGCTGATCCCAAAGCGCGCGCGCACGCCCGCGCTGTCGCCAGCGAAATGCACGCGGGCTTTCAAGCGCTGCGCAATGCCTGCCCCATGAACCTGGGCAAACGCTTCGCGCCGCGCGACGATCTGGGCTCCGACGTCGCCGACATCGTGCGCCGCCTGGAGGGTCTATGGGCCGACGCACGCGTGCGGTTCGGTGAAAAAGCCGCGACACCCGGCGCGTTTCTTTACGGCACCTTCTCGGCGGCCGACGCGATGTTCGCGCCTGTGGTCACGCGGCTCGACACCTACCAGATACGCGTCTCACCCGCGGCGCGCCGCTACATGGACGCCGTCCTCGCGCATCCCGCATTCGTCACGTGGCGCACGCAGGCGCTGGTCGAGCCGTGGACGGTCGCACATTACGAACACGGCTGGACGGCCGTCGAATCCTACCGCCAGAGCAACTGAAAGATCGCCACCATGTCGCAAAAACCCACCGGCTCGGCCTATTTTCACGAAGAAAACACCGATCCGCTCGTTGCCCACACGTTGTCGATCCTGGTCGACAACGAGCCCGGTGTGCTGTCTCGCATTGCGGGGCTGTTTTCGGGGCGCGGCTATAACATCGAAAGTCTCACCGTTTCTGAAACCGAGCACGAGCGACATCTCTCCCGTTTCACCATCGTCACGCGGGGGACGCACATGGTGCTCGAGCAAATCAAGCACCAGCTCGAACGGATGGTACCGGTGCACTCCGTCGTCGACCTGACCGTTGCCGGCGATCCATTGGAGCGCGAACTGGCGCTCGTCAAAGTGGCGGGCACGGGCGAAAAGCGCATCGAGGCGCTGCGGCTGGCCGAAATCTTTCGCGCCAAGGTGATCGATGTCTCGACCGAGCATTTCGTGTTCGAGATCACGGGGCGAACGCCCAAGCTCGAGCAGTTCATCGCGATCATGAAAGACCTGGGGTTGGTGGAAATTTCACGCACCGGCATTGCCGCGATCGGCCGCGGCCCAGAAGGCCTGGGAACTCTGGGCTAGAAACACACCGGCATCGACCCCGTGCCGATGCCGCGCCAAGCCAGCCCCGACCGGCGTTTTATGCTTGCGGCGCTGCGTTTCAGTCGTTACGCGTTTGCCACGTTCCATACGCAAAACTCAGCGTCAACCGCCGGCGAAGTGAAGGGCCTCCCCATGCGCGTTTATTATGATCGTGATGCCGACGTCAATCTCATCAAGAGCAAGAAAGTCTGCGTGATCGGCTACGGCAGCCAGGGTCACGCGCACGCTCAGAATATGCGCGACTCCGGCTTGAAGGACGTGGTGATTGGCTTGCGCAAAGGCTCGGCGGGCGTCGCGAAGGCGGAAAGCGCAGGCTTCAAGGTGATGGAAGTCGCCGACGCCGCCAAGTGGGCCGACGTGATGATGATGTGTGCGCCCGACGAGGTGCAGCCCGACATCTACAGGGACAGCCTGCACGCCAACATGAAGCAGGGCGCCGCCATCTTGTTCGCGCATGGACTTTGTGTGCACTTCAGCCTGATCGAGCCGCGCGCCGACCTCGATGTCGGCATGATCGCGCCGAAAGGCCCGGGCCACACGGTCCGCTCGGAGTACACCCGCGGCGGCGGCGTGCCCTGCCTCATCGCCATTCATCAGGACAAGAGCGGCAACGCCCACGACCTTTTCCTGTCCTACGCCTCGGCCATCGGCGGCGGCCGCTCCGGCATCATCGAGACGACGTTCAAGGAAGAGTGCGAGACGGACTTGTTCGGCGAGCAGGTCGTGCTCTGCGGCGGCTTGGTCGAGCTGATCCGCGCCGGTTACGAAACGCTGTGCGAGGCTGGTTACGCACCCGAGATGGCCTACTTCGAGTGCCTCCATGAGGTGAAGCTGATCGTCGATCTCATCTACGAGGGCGGCATCGCCAACATGAACTACTCGATCTCCAATACGGCCGAGTTCGGCGAGTACATGTCGGGTCCGCGCATCATCACCGACGAGACGCGCGCCGAGATGAAGCGCGTCCTGGCCGACATCCAGCAAGGTAAGTTCGCCTCCGAATGGATGCGCGAGTGCAAGGCCGGACAGCCGAAGTTCAAGGCGACCCGCCGCTTGAACGACGCTCATCCGATTGAAGAAGTCGGCGCCAAACTGCGCGCCATGATGCCCTGGATCAAGGCCGGCGCGCTGGTCGACAAGGCCAAGAACTAAGATCTGGAGGCGGGGGCTGCGGCCCCCGTTTTCTTATGACACCATCGATCGTCCCTATTTCCGGCACCGAGATTCGGATGGTTCCCGGGGCTTGGCCGTTCCCCGACGACCTGCGGGCGCGGTTGGGGCCATGCTGGGCAAAACTGCTTGCGGCCAATGCTC
>JANOHP010000097.1:0-48063 GCA_031406575.1 Hyphomicrobiales bacterium | reverse complement strand
CCGCTCGACGCCATCCGAGACGCTCTGGCCGCACCAACCAGCGCCGCTTCCGCTTGATCGGCGGCTGCGAGGGGTGAGTAATTACCCTTCGGGATGATTGAATCGATTTATCTTCATCCGCGATCGGATCAATTATTTGCTGATACTGTCATCAAGTTTTGTCGCGAGAATAAGTTGCCAGTTCCGCAACGGTCCGAGATGGCCAATTCAGGTTCGTTCCATCCAGCAAGACAGTAGTGCACTTGTGACCCCGGCCAACGATGATGCTCGTTGATACCTAGAGTCTTACTCCGCCGCCTGCACGTCGGCGTAGCCCAGCGCGGCATTCAATTTGGCGATGAGATCGATTGCGGCTTCGGCGATGTTCGTGCCGGGGCCGAACACCGCTTTGGCGCCGGCTTGGAACAGTGCCTCGTAATCGCTCGGCGGAATGACGCCGCCGACCACGATCATGATGTCGCCGCGACCTTCTTTTTCCAGCGCCGCACGGAGTTCTGGCACCAACGTCAAGTGACCGGCCGCCAGCGATGACACGCCGACGATGTGCACGTCGTTCTCGACGGCTTGCCGCGCCACCTCGTCGGGCGTCGAAAACAGCGGGCCGATGTCGACGTCGAAGCCCAGATCCGCGAATGCCGTGGCAATGACTTTCTGCCCCCGGTCATGGCCGTCTTGGCCGATTTTCGCGATCAGGATGCGCGGACGGCGGCCATCGTTGCGTTCGAACACTGTCACCAAATTTTGGATCTGCATCATGCTCTTGGCCATGGTGCCCGTCTCCGACCGGTAGATGCCCGAAACCGAACGAATTTCGGCGCGATGGCGCCCGTAGACCACTTCCAAGGCGTCGGATATTTCCCCCACCGTCGCCTTTGCGCGCGCCGCCTCGACCGCCAAATCGAGCAGATTTGCGGTGCCACGCGCGCCGTCCGTCAGCGCCGTCAACGCCGCCTGCGCGGCAGGTTCGTCACGCTCGGCCTTCAGTCGCGCGATCTTGGCCAGCTGTTCGTCGCGCACGCGCGCGTTGTCGACGCGCAGAAACTCGATCTGCGCTTCGGTCTCGACACGGTATTTGTTGACGCCGACAATCGTTTGGCGACCGCTGTCGATGCGGGCCTGCGTGCGCGCCGCCGCTTCTTCGATGCGCATCTTCGGGATGCCCGCCGCGATCGCCTTCGTCATCCCGCCCAGGCGTTCGACCTCTTCGATATGCTGAAGCGCCTTTTGTGCCAGCTCGTAGGTGAGCCGTTCGACGTAGTGGCTGCCGCCCCAGGGATCGACGACCCGCGTCGTGCCGGACTCCTGCTGCAGCACGAGCTGCGTATTGCGGGCAATGCGGGCTGAAAAATCCGTCGGCAGTGCGATGGCCTCGTCGAGCGCATTGGTGTGCAGCGATTGGGTGTGCCCCTGCGTCGCCGCCATTGCCTCGATACTGGTGCGCGTGACGTTGTTGAACACATCCTGCGCCGTCAGCGACCAGCCCGATGTCTGGCAATGCGTGCGCAGCGATAGGGAGCGCTCGTCCTCGGGTTGGAATTCCTGCTTGATGAGTTTCGCCCAGAGCAGGCGGGCGGCCCGCATCTTGGCAATCTCCATGAAGAAATTCATGCCGATCGCCCAGAAAAACGACAGGCGCGGCGCGAATTTGTCGATGTCGAGACCTGCAGCGACACCCGCGCGCGCGTATTCGATGCCATCGGCCAGCGTATAGGCGAGCTCGAGGTCGGCCGTCGCGCCGGCCTCCTGCATGTGATAGCCGCTGATTGAAATCGAATTGAACTTCGGCATGCGTGCCGAGGTATAGGAAAAAATGTCGGAGATGATCCGCATCGAGGGTGCGGGGGGATAGATGTAGGTGTTGCGGACCATGAACTCCTTGAGAATGTCGTTCTGGATGGTGCCGGAGAGCTTGGCGGCTGGCACGCCCTGCTCCTCACCCGCGACGATGAAGAGCGCCAGCACCGGTAACACCGCGCCGTTCATGGTCATCGATACCGACATCTGCGACAGGTCGATGCCGTCGAACAGGGTGCGCATGTCGAAGATGGAGTCGATCGCCACGCCCGCCATGCCGACGTCGCCGCGCACGCGGGGATGATCGCTGTCGTAGCCGCGATGCGTCGCCAGATCGAAGGCGACCGACAGACCCTTCTGCCCGGCCGCAATATTGCGCCGGTAAAACGCGTTCGATTCTTCCGCCGTCGAAAATCCCGCATACTGCCTGATCGTCCAGGGCTGGGTCACATACATCGTCGGATAGGGGCCGCGCACGAACGGCGCGATGCCCGGATACCCGTCGAGAAAATCCAGCCCCGCCGTGTCCTCGGCGGTATAGACCGGCTTGATCGCGATGCCTTCCGGCGTGGTGAAGCTCGAAGCCGGTGCTGGCGCTGCCACGCCCGCTTCCACGAGCCCCGGCGTCTCGAGGGCGATCTTGGTAAAGTCGGGGATCAGGGTCATGGGTCGGGTCCGCAGCGGTTCGTGGTGTCGATCGAAGGAGCCGGCACGTTACTCCGGTAATAGATAGGTGCCCCGGTAGACCTCCGAGATCAAGAGATCCGAGCCAATGCTGGCCAACCGAACCGAGCCGGAGGTCGCGACCTCGGGGTCCGGCGACCAGCCGCCCGCATCGCCCTTGCGAAACACCTCGACCTCGCCCACGTGGCCACCCCCGTCCCACGCCAAGAACTCCTCGACGGTCATGCGCGGTTGCGTCGCTTTCTCGGCTATCGGCATAGCTCGGTCCCGAAGTTGGGTTGCAACCAGACGATACTACCATAGATCGGGACCGCCTGCAGGCGCGGTCCTGCGGGGGTGACGTGAATTCACTCCCGATCGGGATGCTGGAAGCTGACGATGGCAGCCATTTTCACGTCGCCAATGTTGTCCGAAGTGGTTTTGCCCGGCAATTGATGCAGCGTCGAGACCCAGGCGAGCTTGCCTTCCCGTCCGACCTCGTAGGTCGGCACGATCCGGGCGGGATCATCGAAGGTGCCCACCATCACGTCCACCGTGTCGCCGCCCACGTGGCGGTACGCGAGGGGGGTGCCGCAGGCGGCGCAGAAATCGCGAACGGCGATGTTTGAGCTGGCCCAACTCGAAGGTTGGCCGTTCGTCCATTTGAAAGCGGCGAGCGGGACAATGGCATAGACCCCGAACGGGCCGCCGACGGCTTTCTGACACATGCGGCAGTGGCACATGCCGACACGCCGTGGTTCGGCGAACGCGGCATAGCGCACGCTTCCGCATTGGCAGCCGCCCGTATGGAGCGGCGCGGGGGATTTGGTTTCAGCGGACACCCAAAACCTCCTGAAGCGTCGTCAACGTCGCCACGGCATCGACACCGGCAAAGATGAACTCATCGACACCGGCAGCCCTCAGCGCCTCTTCCTGTTCCTTGGGGCGCCCGGCGACGTAGACGCGCTCGGCGCCTGCCGTTTTCAGCAGGGACGCCGTTGCCTCGCCCAACTCCGCATAGCCCTCGTCGGAGGAACACACACACGCGACCTTCGCTCCTGATTGCGCGAACGCCCGTCCTGCATCGGTAGAGTTGCCGACTCCGTCGCCTGAGATGCTGTGGACGCCGCCAGCCGCGAGAAAATTGCGGGTCCAGGTGGTGCGCGTCGCATGCACGGCAAGGGCGCCGAGCGAGGCGAGGAACACGGTCGGCGGCTTGCCGGTGCGTGCGTCGAAGGCGTCCGACCGGTCACGCAAAGCTTCGAAGGGCGCCGCATCGCGGTGCAGGTCCAGGGCGCGCACCCGTTCACCGTTGAGGTCGGCCGAGAGCACGGTGTCGGGCCACGGCTCGACGGTCACGCCGTCATCACCCAGGCGCGGAAATGCCGAAGTCCCCGTCAATTCCAGCCGGCCCGTGGCAATCAGCTTCGCGCGCGCCTGGGCTGACCGCGCCAGTTCGTCCTGCCACCAGCCCGAGACGAGCGCCGCGCCCAGGCCGCCCTTGCCCTCGATCGTCTGGAACACTTCCCATGCCTTGGCGGCCAGGTCGGTGGTCAATCGCTCGACATACCAGCTTCCGCCGGCTGGATCGGTGACACGACCCAGTGCACTTTCCTCCAGTAGCACGTGATGCGTGTTGCGGGCGATGCGACGCGCGAAGGCATCTGGACGGCCCAGCGCCCAGCAGTAGGGCAGCACGGTAATCGCCTCGGCCCCGCCCATTCCTGCCGCCGCGCAGGCGATGGTCGAGCGCAACAGGTTCACCCATGGATCGCGCCGCGTCAGCATGCGAGACGACGTTTCGGCCGTGATCGAGACGCGCGGGGCTGCGTCGGGGGCGCCGCACGCGTCCGCCACGCGCCATACGAGGGTGCGCAGCGCCCGCAATTTGGCGATCCCCAGAAATTGATCGGCATCGATCGCCACTGTGAGAGCCACCTTCGGCAGCGCAACGCTCGGCGCGATCCCCGCCGCTTCTGCGGCACGCAAATAGGCCACGAGGCTGGCAAGCACAGCGGCCAGTTCTTGGGCTTCCGTCGCCCCGCCCGCATGCCAGAGTGAACCGTTGGCGCGCAACGCCGTCACCTGCGGGAGCGGAACAGTCGTTGCGATCAGACCTGCGGCACTCTCGAGCGTACGCGGGAGCGCATGATAGAGGGCCCCTGTCGCCGCCAAGGTTGCGAGTGGATCATAGCCAAAGCCACCCTTCCACTGGGCCTCGGGCACACCGGCAGCGCGCCAGACCGCCATCAAAGAACCAGCCGCGTCGGGTGAATACTCGCCGGCCGTCAAGTGAACGGGGCACACATCCAGATGAACGCCGGACAAGGCTAAGCCCAGAGCGCCTTGTTCGTACGACAAACCGGTCGACCCCGGCGCGGCGACGACCAGCGCGAGTGAGGAGACGCCACCTGCCAGATCATCGAGAATCGCTGCGTTGACGCGGGCGCCATCGTCATCGGCATAAATTTGCCTGATATCCCAGCCCAGCCGCTCTCCGGCCGGTCGGGAACCCCGCGTCAGCGGGGAACGACCGGGGAGGGAGGGATCCACGAGCGTGCTGTCGCGCACATGCAGGGGGGCGATCGCAATGCCGTCAGCTGTGCGTGCCATCAGCCGCCGCTCGAAGTCGGCGCCTTTCAGAACCTTCTCCACAAGCCTGCGCCAATCGGCCTCGGTGGCGGCCGGAAAGTCGTGCGCAAGCGCGGTATCAGACATGTGTTTTGTTCCGTCGCAATTGGTTGCCGATCGGTTCTAGCGCCAAAACGGCGCCACTGGAACGGGTCAGGCGCAGAGACGACATTCATCTTTCGTCAACCATGTTGCTGTCACCGTCGTCTGTCAGGGGATGTGCGCGATCAGAGGAACGACACGGTCTGCGCCAAGTTGATTGTGCAGTGCAATGCGCCATGGTAACATTTCACCACTGTGCCGCCTGCTGGTTCCGCGTTTTGAAGCGCACCGGCGCACGGCGAGCGAAGGACGAGGGAATGACGAGTCTGCCCGTACAAGCACCGCGTGGTCAGCGTGATCTGCGTCTCGATTTTTTTCGCGGGTTGGCACTGCTGTTCATCTTCATGGACCACGTTCCCGGCAATTCCCTGTCCTATTGGACCCTGCACGCCTTCGGTGTGTCCGATGCCGCCGAAGTCTTTGTCATCATCGCGGGCTATGCCGCTTATTCGGCCTATTCCAGCAGGTTGGCTCGGGATGGATTGATTGCGGGCGCGCGACCTGTGTTGGTGCGCGCGCGCGATGTGTTTGCCGCCCACCTCATTCTCCTCGCTCTGTGTGCGAGCGGTTTGGCCGTCGCGGCGCGTTACTTCGAAAACCCGCTCTACTTCGAATACATCAATCTGACGCCGTTCTCATTTGACCCCGTCAGCGCGATCTGGAGGGCCGTTGTCCTCTATTACCAACCGGGTTACTTGAACATCTTGCCGCTGTACGTGGTGTTGCTCGCTTGGTTTCCGATGATCTGGTGGTTGCTGCAGCGCAACATGGCGGTGGCACTCGCCCTGTCCGTCGGGCTGTGGGTTGCGGCGCGCCTGGGTCTGAATTTGCCGAGTTGGCCGGAGACGATCGGTTGGTTTTTCAACCCCTTCGCCTGGCAACTGCTGTTCACCATCGGGGCGGCCGCCGCGCATTACGCCAAAAAGGGCGGTTCGCTGCCGCGATCGGCTTGGTTGGCCCTTCCGGCTGCTGGCTATGTGGTCTTCAACTTCATTCTGGCGGCGCCGTGGATTCATGTGCCGGTCTTGGAGTTGCCACGCCTGATCCCCCTCGAGTGGATACCCACGATCTCGAAAACCAACCTCTCGGTGTGGCGCTTGGCTCACATCCTCGCGCTCTCCTATTTGGCAGCGATCCTGGTCCCCCATGCGGCAACGTGGCTTCGCTCACGTCCAGCTTTACTCGTGGTTAACTGTGGCAAGAACGGCCTCGACATTTTTTGCTTGGCTACGATATTGTCCTTTACTGGCTTTGTCGTATTGCTCGAGGGAGAACAAAGTTGGCCGTATCAGATCGCGGTGAACGCGGTCGGTTTGGGGGTGATGCTGTGCAGCGCGACCTTGCTGACTTGGCGAAAAACTCAACGCAAACTGGCGAGCGACGCGTCGGTTGTGCAAGCGGCACTGCTGCGCGATCCGTCAAGGGATCGACGCTGATGCGGCGCGCGGCGTCGAGCTTGGCAATTGCCGTCGCTCTCGCCTGCGGTTGCGCGGTCGCTGGCGCCAATGCACAACAGCTCCTGCCTGCTCCCGATGGCCAGCTCCCGATCGAAACGCCCAAGCGGCCCAAGCCACCGAAGTTTTTGACGTCGTGCGATGTACCGCGCGACCTCGTTCGCCTGTCGGGCACCCTGACGGGCTTCTCGCAGACATTGGCGGAGGGAAAACCCGTCGAGATCGTGGCCCTGGGGTCCTCGTCGACGGCTGGGAGCGGCGCCTCGAGCCCGCAAGCGTCTTATCCAGCGCGCCTCCAAGCCGAATTGCTCAGACGCTTTCCCGGTCGCGATATCGAAGTGCACAACTTCGGCGTCGGCGGGCAGCTCGCACGCGATATGTTGGAGCGCATCGAAGCGAACGTGTTGCCGATGAAGTCGTCTCTCGTCATTTGGCAGACTGGCGTCAACGACGCGACCCAGAATGTCGGCATCGAACTCTTTCGCCAAACGCTGGATCGCGGCATCAAGCTGCTCAAAGCGGAAGGCGTCGACGTCATCCTCGTCGATATGCAGTTCTACCCCAAGTCGGAACGTGTTGCGGGGTATCTCGATTATCTGCGGGCCATGCGCGCCGCTGCGGATGCGCACGCCATCGGTTATTTTCCCCGGCATGCCATCATGAAACACATGGTGCGCAGCGGGCAGCACTCACCCGAGCAGCTCTTGGCGCCCGACAATTTTCACCTCAACGATCTCTCGTACGGCTGCCTTGCCGACCTGATGGCGGATGGCATCGAAGCGCAACTCAAAGGCGGTCGGCTCGACTCGGCCAACCGATTGGGCGACGGCTTCCTACAGAAGCAGTAAGCGCGCCGAACGTTCCGCCACTCCTCACCGTTGCGCCGACTCGTGTGGCTCACCCGACGATCGGCACTGTGCCGTCGATGACAATGGCTTGGGGCGACAGCCGACACCGTACAGCCACAGCTTCGACGCCTGCTTTGCGCGCCGCATCGAAGGCTGCACCGTAGTTGGGATCGACATCGCGGGCCAGACTGAGTTGGGCCGCATCATCCCGCTGGATCAAGTAGAGCATGACGGCGCGGTGTCCCGCCGTGACCATGTCGGCGAGTTCGCCCAAGTGTTTCGTACCGCGTTCGGTGACGGAGTCGGGAAACTCCGCCAAGCCATGCCGGCGCATCATATGCACGTTCTTGACTTCGACGTAGCAGACGCCCCGCTCGGGGCATTCGAGCAGCATGTCGATGCGGCTGTTCTTGCCGTATTTGACCTCGCGCCGCAGCGCTGGATAGCTGCCGATTTCGGCGATCTGGCCGGCAGAGATCGCGTCGAAAACGAGCTTGTTGGGGTGGTTGGTGTTGATGCCCACGAGGCTCGGGCCCCGACCCAGATCGACTTCCAGCATCTCCCAGGTGTGCTTGTATTTGCGCGTCGGGGAGTCCGACGTCGAGAGCCACACGACCGTTCCCGGCGTCGTCAGTCCCATCATCGAGCCGGTGTTGGGACAGGTGGCGGTGACCGTTTCGCCCGTATCGAGCACGACGTCGGCCAGGAACCGCTTGTAACGCTGGACCAATCGGCCGCGCAGCAGGGGCGTCGGAAAATCCATGGGCGATCCGCTGGTGGAGCGATGCGAGCGCTGGGGTCGAGGGTTTCGATCGCTGGGCGCGTCAGTCCTTGACCGCTTCGCCCTCGATCTCGACGAGATAGTCGGGGCTGGCGAGGGCCGCGACTTGAACATACGTTGCCGCGGGTGCAAGCCCGGCGAGCGCCTTCTCCCGGGCGCGGCGAAACTCTTGCAACGCAGGTTGCGTCACATAGATTACGACCTTGATGACGTGGCGCGGTTCGAACCCGGCGGCAGTGAGCACCGCCAGGAAATTGTCGAACGCCTGGGTCATCTGGCCCTCGACGCCCGTCACGGTACTGCCGTCGGGACGCACGCCGATCTGCCCCGAGATCACCAACCGCTCGGCGCCCGCTGCGTGCACGACGCCTTGCGAGTAGTTCGACGCGGGCTTGGGAAAATTCATTGGGTTGATGTCTCGGCGCATCGTTGTCTCCCTGCTGTGATCTGTCGCTCGATTACGCCGCCGTGCCCGATGATGCGCGCGTGGAATGCGCCATTCGAAAGCCCACGTAGCCCTCCGCCGCCACTGCCGCACACTCCCGGCGATAGGTGCCGACACCGCCGATGTAGGGCATGAAGACGCGCGGTTTACCCGGAATGTTGGCGCCCATGTACCAAGAGGCAGCCGAGGGATAGAGCGTGCGGTTGGCGGCTTCGTTGACGTGCGCCACCCAATCGTCTTCGGCGGCGGGCGTCGGCTCGATGACGGCGAACTGGCGCGCCAGCATGTGGCTCAGGCACTCGGTGAGCCAATCGACATGCTGCTCGATCGACACGATCATGTTGCTCAACACCGACGGGCTGCCCGGTCCCGTGATCATGAAGAGGTTGGGGAAGCCTGCCGTCGTCAATCCGAGATACGTGCGCGGACCAGCTTCCCACTTTTTTCGCAGGCTCTGACCGTTGCGCCCTTGGACGTCGATTTTGAGCAAGGCGCCGGTCATCGCATCGAACCCCGTCGCAAAGACGATGGTGTCGACCTCAGTCGTTTGGCCGCCCGTCACGAGGCCCGTGGGCGTGATGCGCTCGATGGGTGCGTTGCGAATGTCGATCAGCGTGACATTGGGACGATTGTAGGTCTCGAAATACGCCGTATCGGCACAGATGCGTTTGGTGCCGATGGGATAATCTTTCGGCGCCAGCCTCTCGGCCACGACGGGATCGCGCACGATCGCGCGGATCTGCTGGCGCACGAATTCGGCCGCCGTATCGTTCGCCGCTTTGTTGGTGATGAGATCGTTGAACGACGCCATGAAGGTGGTGCCGCCGGTGATCCAGCGCGCCTCGTAATTCTTCTGGCGCTCTTCGGGCGAGACCGCCAGCGCCGATACGTCGTTGGGATCGGCGAGGATGCCATTGCGCGCCTCGCGGGCCTTGGCGCGGTGGGCGTCGTAGTCGGATTTCCACCACTGCTCGTGCTCGGCCGTCATCGGGCCGTTGCGCGCGGGGATGGAATAGTTGGGTGTGCGCTGGAACACGGTAACGTGCGCCGCCTGCCGCGCGATTTCCGGTATCGCCTGGATGGCCGATGAGCCCGTACCAATGACGGCGACGCGTTTGCCCGTCAAATCGACGCCGTCGTGCGGCCAGTGGCCCGTGTGATAGGTGGCGCCCTGGAAGCTGCCGAGTCCGTCGAACTCAGGCAGGCGCGCGTTCGACAGACAGCCGGTCGCCATGATGCAGAAGCGCGCGCTGATCGCCTCACCGCCATCGGTGAGAATTTGCCAGCGGTCCTCGCCTTCGTCGTAGATGGCGGCAACAACACGCGTGTCGAACGTGATGTCGCGGCGCAGATCGAACCGATCGGCAACGTGATTGGCGTATTTCAGAATCTCGGGCTGGCCGGCGAATGTCTCGCTCCAGTGCCAGTCCTGCTGCAGGTCAGCCGACCACGAGTAGGAATACTGCATGCTCTCGGTATCGCAGCGCGCGCCGGGGTAGCGGTTCCAGTACCAGGTGCCGCCGACGCCGCTACCCGCCTCGATGATCCGGGCCGATAATCCCAACCCCCGCAGCCGATGCAGCATGTAAAGGCCGGCAAATCCTGCACCGACGATGATGGCATCGATATCCGTCGACGCGGTCTTGGTAGCCTTTGACATCTGGCGTTTCCTCGTCGTATTCGACAGCGGCGCGCTGGCGCCGATTCCTATCCCAGTGCAGCCAGTTGATAAGCGATCCCTGGGCAGCGTCAATGCCGCGATCGGGCGCAACGCCCGCTCCGATGCGACGTGGTGAACGCTGGGCGCGCGGGCACGGGCTCGATCAGCCGTCACCGAAGAGGTCGGGCGGATCGCCCTCTGCGGCCGGCACGAGCTGGTCGACGCCGATGCCGATCAGGCGGAATTTGCGCCCGTCGGCCTCCCGCTCGATGAGGGGAACGGCGGCGTCTATCAGCACGCTGGTGCGCTGCGTGGGGCGGCCGAGCTTACGATTGCGGGTGATCAGCCGAAAATCGTGCGTTTTCAGCTTGAGCACGAGCGTGCCGCCCGCCAATTCCCTACGCACCAGGGCATTGGCCACGCGCTCACACAACGACCGAGCCGTCTCCACGAGGTCGGCGGCCGATCCGATATCGCGCCGGAAGGTCGTTTCGGCCGAAATGCTCTTGGTTTCGCGGTCGGGCATCACCGGCCGGTCATCCTCGCCCTGGGCGAAGGACGCAAGCCGCCGGCCGAATTTGCCGAACTGGGTGATCAGCGCCCTGTCGCTGGTGGCTTGCAGGTCGGCGATGGTGCGGATGCCGGCGGCCTCGAGGCGAGCCGCAGTGGCGGCGCCGACGCCGTTGATTTTACTCACCGATAGACCCGCCAGGAACGTGCGCGCCTCGGCCACGCCGATCACCGAAAATCCGCGCGGCTTTTCGAGCTCCGAAGCGAGCTTGGCCAGGAGTTTGTTGGCCGACAGCCCGATCGAAACCGTGATCCCGACCTGCGCTTCGATCTCGGTGGCGATACGCGCCAGCGCTTGCGCCGCGCTCGGCTCCGACAGGCGATCGGCTTCGCCCAGGTCGAGATAGGCCTCGTCGAGCGACACCGGCTCGATGATCGGGGTCGCCGAGAGGAAAATCGCGCGGATGTCGGCGGAGACCGCTTTGTATTTCACCATGTCGGGCGTAATGACCACGGCCTGCGGGCAGCGCTCCAACGCCTGGAACATCGGCATCGCCGAGCGCACCCCGAAGGTGCGCGCAATGTAGCAGGCCGTCGTGACCACGCCGCGACCGCCGGGATGCCCGACAATCAGTGGCCGATCGCGGATGTCGGGCCGATCGCGTTTTTCCACCGAGGCGTAGAAGGCATCGCAATCGATGTGGGCGATCGACAGCTGCTCGAGTTCGGGATGGCTCACCAAACGCGCGGACCCACAGCCCGGGCACGGCTCGAGCCCGGCAGTAAAAATCTCCCAGCAGGTGCGGCAGAGGGTGCGGGACATCGGTTCAGCAGATTAGGGGGAATTGCGGCATCGCCGACAGTGTGCTGGGCCACCTGATCCGTCAAATGGGCGCTGGGTGCTTGAGCCGCAGGCAAGCTTGCCCTTACAGTGGGTGGGCCGACCCTCGGCGATCCTCCAAGGAAGAGACCCCAGCATGATGAGCCCCAAGGACGGAAAGCCCAAGCGGCGCCGCACGGCGACCGACATCGTGCACGCGGGCCGCGATCCGTTCGCCCACCACGGCTTCGTCAATCCGCCGGTTTACCGGGGGTCCACGGTCCTCTTCAAGACGTTGGAGAGCTTCGAAAAGCGCCAACAGAAGTACACCTACGGCCGGCGCGGCACCCCCACGACCGAAGCGCTCGAAGAGGTCATTTGTAAACTCGAAGGTGGCCACCGCACGATGCTTGCCGCCAACGGGCTGTCGGCGGTAACGCACGCGCTGCTGGCGTTCGTCAAGACGGGCGATCACATCCTGGTGCCCGACACGGTCTATCAACCAGCGCGGAAGTTCTGCGAAGGCGTGCTGAAGCGGCTGGGCGTCGAGACAACGTATTATGATCCGCTGATCGAGGGCGGCATTTCTGCCCTGATGAAGCCCAACACCACCGTCGTCTATACTGAAAGCCCCGGTTCGCAGACGTTCGAGATCCAGGATATTCCAGCCATCGCCGCCGCTGCGCACGCAAAAGGCGCCTGGGTCCTGATGGACAACACGTGGGCTAGTCCCCTCTACTTCAAACCGTTCCAGCACGGTGTCGACGTGTCGATCCAGGCCGCGACCAAGTACATCGTCGGTCACGCCGATGCGATGCTGGGATCGATCACCGCCAATGAACGCGCCACACCGCAATTGACCGAGCAGGCGCATCTGCTGGGCATCGGCGTCGGCACCGAGGAATGCTATCTGGGTCTGCGCGGCATTCGCACCATCGACGTGCGGCTCGAGCGGCACATGCGCTCCGGCCTCGAGATTGCCCGCTGGCTCGAGCAACGGCCCGAGGTCGCCCGCGTCCTCCACCCGGGCCTGGAAAGCCATCCCGGCCACGCGATCTGGAAACGCGATTTCCTCGGCGCCTCCGGCCTCTTCGCGTTCGTGTTGAAGCCCGTGTCGAAGGCGGCCGTCGCGTCGATGCTCGAAGGTCTCGAGCTGTTCGGCATGGGCGCGTCGTGGGGCGGCTTCGAAAGCCTCGTGCTGCCGTTCGACGCCCGCGCCTATCGCACCGCCACCAAGTGGGAGCCCGAGGGTCCCTGTGTGCGCATCCATATCGGCCTCGAAGATCTGGCCGATATCAAAGAGGATTTGGAAGCCGGGTTCGTTCGGCTAAAGGCGGCGGCCGGTTGATAGCGCGCCTTCGATCACGGTTCGGCATTCCCATCGCTGCGTGCCGCGTTTAGTGTGGCCCGACGTCTGTCGTCACGACACAGGGTTCCGCCCATGCCCATCAAGAACGGTATAGCCGCCGCAGTCGGCCGGACTCCGCTGATCAAGCTCGAGCGTGCGTCCGAGGAAACGGGGTGCACGATCCTCGGCAAGGCCGAGTTCATGAATCCGGGCCAGTCGGTCAAGGATCGCGCGGCGCTGTTCATCATCGAGGATGCGGTGCGGCGGGAGCAATTGCGCCCCGGCGGCACGATCGTCGAAGGCACGGCGGGCAACACCGGCATCGGCTTGACCGTGATTGGCAATGCGCTGGGCTTTCGCACGGTGATCGTCATTCCCGAAACCCAATCGCAGGAAAAGAAAGACACGCTGCGCCTGCTCGGGGCCACGCTCGTCGAGGTGCCGGCTGTTCCCTACAAGAACCCCAACAACTACGTGAAATATTCAGCCCGCCTCGCCGAGACGCTGGCTGCGAGCGAGCCGAACGGCGCCGTCTGGGCCAATCAGTTCGACAACGTCGCCAACCGCGAAGCCCACATCGCCACGACATCGGAAGAAATCTGGTCGGACACGCAAGGCAAGGTGGATGGCTTCGTTTCCGCTGTCGGCTCGGGCGGCACGCTGGCTGGCGTCTCGATGGGTTTGAAGGCGCGCCGCCGCGACATCCAAATCGCCCTCGCCGACGTGCCCGGTGCAGCACTCCACGCCTACTACACGACGGGGGAGCTGAAATCGGAAGGTTCCTCGATCACGGAAGGGATCGGTCAGGGTCGCATCACGAAGAATCTCGAAGGGGCGGTGGTCGACCAGTCCTTTTTCATTCCGGATGCGGAGGCCGTCTCGATCGTCTTTCAGCTGTTGGAGGAAGAAGGGTTGTGCGTGGGATCGTCCTCCGGCGTCAACGTGGCGGGCGCTATCCGGCTCGCCAAGGCGATGGGGCCCGGCCACACCATCGTGACGATCCTGTGCGACTCGGGCACGCGCTATCAGTCCAAGCTGTTCAACCCCGAATTTCTGCGCTCGAAAGATTTGCCCGTGCCGAGCTGGCTGGCCACGCCGCGCCCGCTGCCCGTGTCTGTCTTCGTCGATCCAGACCAGACGTGAGGGCCGCGTGACCGAGCAGATCTATCGAACCGACGCTTACCAAAAAGCGACACCGGCGACGGTTCTCGCCGTCAACGAGCGCGGCGGCATCGTGCTCGATCGAACGGTGTTTTACGCCGCGAGCGGCGGCCAGCCCGGTGATCGCGGCACCCTCACGTTCGCGGGCGGGGCGTGTCCGATCGCCACCACCGTGTACGATGGTGACAAGACGACAATCGTGCACGTCGCGGCGGAAGGCGCTGCCCGGCCCAGCGTCGGCGACACCATCGAGGCGTCGCTCGATTGGGGCCTGCGCCACAAGCACATGCGCATGCATACGGCGCTGCATCTGCTGTGCAGCCTGGTGCGGTTCCCCGTCACCGGCGGCCAAATCGGCGCGGAAGACGGCCGCCTCGACTTCGATATCGAAGATGCGTCCGCCGTGGACAAGGACAAGCTCACCGGCGAAATCGAAGCCCTGATCGCCGCCGATCACCCGGTCGGTGGACGCTGGATCACGGACGCCGAGTTAGAGGCCAACCCCGGCCTCGTGCGCACCATGTCGGTCAAACCGCCGACGGGCTCGGGCAAAGTGCGGCTCGTCATGATTGGCGAAAACGGCTCGGTCGATCTGCAGCCCTGCGGGGGCACGCACGTCAAACGCACGGGCGAAATCGGCCGCGTCGCGATTTCCAAGATCGAGAAAAAAGGCAAGATCAACCGCCGCATCCGGCTGGTGTTCGTGTGAGCGGCCTCGCCGGCACCGCACGGGCGCTCAACGAGGAAAGACACCAATGACCTCCCCCTCCGACTGGCTCGTTTCCACGGCTTGGCTCGCCGACCATGCGAATGACCCCGGCGTCATCGTTCTCGACGGGTCGATGCATTTGCCGACCTCGGGGCGTAACGCGCGGGCCGAGTATGCCGCCGAGCATATTCCCGGCGCCCTCTACTTCGACATCGACGAGGTCGCCGACAAATCCGTGGCCCTCGCGCACATGCTGCCCAGTTCGGCGCAATTCGGCGAACAGGTCGGTCGTATGGGGATCAGTAACGCGACCCGCGTCATCGTCTACGACAGCGAAGGGCTCTACTCGGCGGGGCGCGTGTGGTGGATGTTTCGCGCCATGGGACACGACACCGTCGCCGTTC
Source organism: Hyphomicrobiales bacterium (assembly GCA_031406575.1). Classification (GTDB taxonomy): domain Bacteria; phylum Pseudomonadota; class Alphaproteobacteria; order Rhizobiales; family Hyphomicrobiaceae. Next base: position 32,733 of record JANOHP010000097.1, on the reverse strand, counting down.
TGAACGGTGGGTTGAAGAAATGGAAGGCCGAGGGTCGCGCCGTCACCGCCGCAGCAACTCCGGCGCAGCCCCCCATCACGTTCACCGCGCGCCACCGCCCTGAACTGGTTCGCGATGCCGCCGCCGTGAAATACCTGATTGGCGACGCCAAGGTGCAAATCGTCGATGCGCGCGCTGCCGCGCGATTTTCTGGATCCGTGCCCGAGCCGCGCCCCGGCCTGCGCTCTGGCCGCATCCCGTCGTCGCGCAACGTGCCGTTCACGACGCTGCTCGAAGCCGATGGTACGCTGAAATCGCCCGCCGCGTTGGCCGCGATCTTCAAAGCCCAGGGTGTCGATGTGAAGCGCCCGGTTGTCGCGAGCTGTGGCTCGGGAGTCACCGCAGGCGTCGTGGCGTTCGCGCTGGCGCAGTTGGGCAACGCGGACGCCGCCGTCTATGACGGCTCCTGGTCGGAATGGGGCGCCCGCCCCGACCTGCCGATCGAGACGGGCTGATCGTGCGAGGCGATTATGCGCCGGCGGGCGCTTCTTCCGTGGCGGCGAGATCGATCTCGACCTTGGCGCCGTTGGGATCCATGAAGAAGAGCTGCCACACGCCCGCACCCGGACCATTCTCCGGCAAGCGGCGCAAGTCGTATTCGAGGTTGCGGGCTTTGAGCTTCGCAATGTAGCCCTTCAGGTCGCTGCCCCAGAAGGCCATGTGGTCGAGCACGCCGGCGCCCGAGGGGATCTCCGGCTTCTCGATGACGTGCAGAACCGCCTTGCCGTCGTTGTAGAGCCAGGCGCCGGGGAACCCGAAATTCGGACGGGGGCCCGATGTGAAGCCCAGCATGTCGCCGTAGAAGTCGGCGGTCGCTTTGGAGTCTTTGGTGACGATCGTGAAGTGATCCATGCGCGCGATGGGCATGAGCGGTCTCCGGTGAAAATGCGATGCCACCAGCATTTCACCGCCCGCGCCCGAGTGCAAGGACAGGCGCACGATTTGCAATCGAATTGCCGGTCTACGACCCCAAGCTGGACCTCAGCCGCGCCTCCGCCGTCGGGTCGGCCGAAAGCCGGATCCGCGCCACGAGGGCCGCCAAGATCATCAACGCGCCGTTGAGGGCGAGCGTGGCGGTGAGGCCGAGGTGGCTGGCCAGCGCACCGGTCAACAGATGGCCCAGGGGCGCGAACCCCACGAAAAACATGAAGTAGAGGCCAATGACGCGGCCCCGCCACGCATCGTCGACGGACTGTTGCAGCAAGGTATTCGTCGAGGCCGATGTGGCGAGTGAACAGGCTCCGATGAGCGCGATCAAGGGAAGCGACAGCCACAGGCTACGCGACAGGGCGAACGCGATGAGGGCTGCGCCGCCGATGGCCGGGGCAATCTGCACCATGCGGAGCTGCAGGGTGCTGCCACGCTGCATCGACAGGAAGGCCGCGCTGGTGAGGGCGCCGGCCCCCGACGCACTGATGCACAGGCCGACGGTGCCCTGATTACCGCCGAAGAACGCCACGACAATCGACGGCATCATGTGGGTGATCGGCAACGCAAACAGGGCGACCGCCGTCGCGTTGGGCAGCAGGTAGCGCGCGACCGGCAGTTCGGCGAGCCGCTCCAGTGTTTTGCGGATGGAAAGGGGGGCGCCGGTCGAGCCACGATGGGCCGAGGTATCGGGCAACCGCATGGCGATGAGCGCCACGATCACGGCCACGAAGCTCAAGGCGTTGAGGATGAAGCACCACGCTTCCGACACGCGCAACAGGAGGAGACCGGCGATGGCGGGGCCGATCAAGCGGCCGGTGTTGAAGATGACGGAATTGAACCCGATCGCGCTCGGCAGCAGCGCCCGATCCTCGATGATGGTCCCGAGCAGGGCCTGACGGGTGGGTGATTCGCAGGCGTTCGCCAAGCCGATACCCAGCGCCAGCACGAACAGCAGCCGGACGTCCGGATCGGGCTGGAATGCCAAGGCCGCCAACAACAGAGCCAGCACCGACAGGACGAGATTGATCGCGATCAACAGGCGCACGCGCGGCAATCGATCGACCACGAAGCCGGCGACGGGGGCGATGAACAGATGCGGGATCTGCATCAGGAAGCCCGTGAGCCCCAGCAGGAACACGTCTCCCGTCAGCCGAAATACCAGCCACGCCAACGCCACCTGCTGAATCCAGCTGCCCAGCACGGACACGACCTGGCCCGCCGCAAACAGGCGATAGCGCGGCATCTGGAAGGCCGGTGGAGCAAAGCGATGGGGCAGCATGATCATTCTACGTGGAGAGCAATGGCATCGACCAAAACACGATGGCACCGATGCACACTCCTTCTAACACGGTCGCGGGTGCCGCCGGCATGTGGATAGCGGGGGTAAGCTCGCTCGCCGTGTCGCAATGACCCCCTCTACGGTCGACGCCGGGTGGCGAATCGCCCCAACTCGGATCAACGCAAAGTTCGAGTCGGCGATCACGCCGGGTGGAGTGGCCATGGTTGCAAGCCGAGTTGTTTCGAAAGGCATCGCTGTCGCTGTCATCGTCTGTGCAGCGGTGCTCGCGGGTGGCTGCACCCATTGGTGGGACGACAGCCGGCGAAGCTATGGATCATTGAAAGACGATCCCGTGACGAAACCCGCGGCCAAGGTAGCAATGCCGGCGCGCCGCACCACGACCGGCAGCATCGATCCCCGGCTGCCGACAGTAACGGCCGCAGTGACCAAAGCCGTCGAGCCGCCGTTGCCGCTTCCACCGCCCACGGCCGCTGCAGCATCGGTGCCGCCACCACTCCCGCCCGCTTCTGCACCGATCGAAACGGCGAGCACCAATACATCGAAGCCCGCGCCGGAAACAGTCGACAGCATTCAAGCCGCCAACGACAGGGCGCGGCTCGAAGCGCGCATCATCTCGCGGCAGTTGTATGAAGAGGGTGAGCGTCTGGTCTCCATGGGACGCGTCATCGAAGGACGCACCCGCCTGTTTGCCGCCATGGAGGGCGCCAATCCGGAAGTCCTGCTCGCGTTGGCGCGTTCCTTCGATGCCTTTTATCTGAGCAAACTCAGCTCATCCGACGGCGCGCCGGACGCCGTGCGGGCGACAGCGCTCTATCAGCGTGCCATTGAGCGGGGATCGTCGCAGGCCGGCGAAGACTTGGCGCGCCTCAAGGCCATGCCAGCATCAACGGATCAGCCCAGCGCACTGCCATCCGTGCGGCACTGAAGGGCCGCACTCGCGTGCGGTCCAGGACGGATGGCGCTCAGTGACCCAGCGCGTGCGCCAGTAGTTTGTGCATGACGCTGGGCAGGGCTTGGGTGTCGAAGTCTTTGCGATGCACCCAGCGACAGCGCGCCGGGTCCGACCACAGATCGATCTGGGCATCGACGGGAACCAATGCCCGGTAGACGGTCAGCTCCAGCCGAAAATGTGTAAATGTATGCAACACCGTACCCGGTACGCACCACCATTCGGCGCGGACAGGTGCAGCACGCAGCGCTGTGTTTTCACTGACGCTTCTTTCGGTCCACTCGGTCGAGGGCACCTCGAGCATCCCGCCGAGCAACCCGGCATCGGGACGGCGCCGCAGAAGGACATGACCGTCTTCGCGCAGGGTGACGAACGCGACCCCGCGGCGCACGGGTTTTTCGGCCTTTTGCGCACGTGCCGGCAGGTCCGCCGCGATGCCCAGCGCCTGCGCGTCACAAGCGAAACTCAACGGACACATCAGGCACGAGGGCCGGCGCGGTGTGCAGACGGTGGCGCCCAGATCCATCAGGGCTTGCGCGAAGTCGCCAGCACGCTGCTGCGGCGTCAAAGTTGCCGCCAAAGCTTTGAGGTGACCTTTGGCGCCCGGCAATGGGTCGCGCACGGCGAAGAGACGCGCCATCACCCGCTCGACGTTGCCATCGACCGGCGTCGTGCGAGCCCCGAACGCGATCGCCGCTATGGCGGCTGCCGTATAGGGGCCAATTCCGGGCAGTGCCAGCAGTCCGCGTTCGGTGCGTGGAAAACGGCCGCGATGCTTGGTCGCGACGACCTGGGCGCAGGCATGCAGGTTGCGCGCGCGGGAGTAATAACCGAGCCCCGCCCACATCGCGAGTACCTCGTCGAGGCTGGCGGCGGCGAGCTTGCTCACGGTCGGCCAGCGCAAGAGGAAGCGCTGGTAATACGGCACGACTGCTTTGACCGTCGTCTGCTGCAACATGATTTCCGACAGCCAAACCCGGTAGGGATTGGGTTTTTGGTCGGGGGCATAGCGCCACGGCAGATGACGACGCTCACGATCATACCAGCGCAACAGGGCCGGTGCCGTCCCCACATCGCGCGACAGCGGATGTTGCTCAACTGCCACAGCGGTCATTCCGATCATGACGTCCCTCGGCCGAGCTAGGCGAATCACGGCATGATCGTATCTCAGCAACACGCCGGTTGCCTATGCGTGCGGCGCACGCTGCGGAGGAAAAGTGCTTAAACATCAGGGCAGATCGCCGCAATCGGCACCCCGCGAAGTCATTCGCACGCCAGCGCCGGTGCGCACCCCCGTGTTCGGGCCGAAATCGGTTGGCAGCTTCGTGCCGCGCCTGACACGTCAAGCTTTCGAAAAATATGGCTTTTCCGCAGCGGCGCTGATCACCGACTGGGAAACGATCGTCGGCCCGTCACTGGCGACCTATACGGCACCAGAGCGCTTGAAATGGCCGAAGGGCGTGTCCAGCGACGCGGAAACCGGCGAGGCCACCGAGCGGGGCCGCCCGGGCGCCACACTCATCTTGGGGGTGGACCCGGGTCGGGCGCTCGACGTCCAGTATCGCGGCGAGCAAATCATTCAGCGAATCAACGCTTACTTCGGTTATCGAGCGGTTGCGGAGTTGCGGATTCTGCAACTGCCGGCCGGATCATTTGCCGGGTCCCGTTCGGCACCGCTCGCCCCAACGCGGCCCACCGAGCCGCCTCCGGCGCACGTTGCCGCAATCGCCGACGAAGGGTTGCGAGACGCTCTCGCGCGGATGGCGCACGGGCTCACGGTTCGGGCCGCATCCTCCTGAAAACCCCTGCGGAGTGCGCTGTGGCGGATGGCCGATGGGTCGCATCCCGCCCTCGTGGCAATTGCGCCGGCTTTGCAGTAAGCCTACGCGCCAGATTGTCGTAGGCGGTCCGGCACCGCCGTTGCGCTCCCATACGCACTGTCCGCAGGAGAAGCCCGTGTCCGAACCGATTCTGTCGTCGAAATGGATGTCCACCTCGCGGCGTGCAGCCATGGCGCTGGCTTTTGGTGCTGCTGTGCTGTCGAGCAGCGCCTGGGCGCAGCAACCAGCGCCGGCCCCCGCCGCACCAGAGGATATTTCCAAGCCCGGTGAGCTTGCCGATATCATCCTGGGCAAGCCCGATGCCCCGGTGACGATCGTCGAGTACGCCTCGATGACGTGCCCACACTGCGCGACGTTCCACAAAGCCGTACTGCCGACGCTGAAAGAGAAATACATCGACACCGGCAAGGTGCGCCTGATCTTCCGCGAATTCCCGCTCGACAATTTGGCGGCGGCGGCATCGATGCTGGGGCGCTGCACGGGCGGCGAGAAAACGGCTCCGCTGATCTCGATGTTCTTCGAAAAGCAGGAAGAATGGGCGTTCGTGAAAGGCAGCCCGCTGCCAGCCCTGTTGAAGCTCGCCGAAACGGCCGGGTTCACCAAAGAGTCGTTCGACAAGTGCCTCAACGACCAGAAATTGCTCGATGGCATCGTCGCCGTGGGCGAGCGCGGTCGCAAGGTTTTCGGCGTCACCTCCACACCCACGTTTTTTGTCAACGGCACGAAGTTGGACGGGCGGTCCGATCAAATCACGACCTTCGACAAGGCCCTCGAGCCATTGCTGAAATAACCGACATGTCCGGTGCACGGCTCGCCGCAGGGCAAAGGCAATGGCTCGCCGTTTTGGTGACGGTTAGTCTGCTGGCGGGTTGCGCGGGCGACAGTGCGGTGCTGCTGGCGTCGGGGGCCCAGACCGTTTCCTCGCAGACGTCGGCACTCGACGACATCTCGAAAGCGACACCCGACACGGTTCCGTTCGATCCGTTCTCCAACCGTACGGAAAATGATCGCCCTGCGCGCGAAGTGATCGAAGCGCCGACGCGCGCGGATGTTTTGAAATCGGGTGCGCTCGCCGAATTTTCGATCGGCCGCAGCGACGCGCCCGTGACCATCGTCAAGTACATGTCGCTGACGTGCCCCTACTGCCGACAGTTCCAGGCCGACGTTTTCCCGGTGCTCGAGCGCGAGTACATCAAGACCGGAAAAGTGCGGCTCATCATCCGCGAATTTCCGATCGGCAAGACCAGTGGCACGGCGACGATTGCGCTGCGCTGTGCTCCTATGGACAAGTATCTGCAGCTCTACGGTAAATTCCTGGCTCAGCAGTCCGCGTGGGTATCCCAGGACATTCGCCCCGATGCCATTTTTGCGGTCGCACAACAGGTGGGGATGACGCGCGCTCAGTTCGACGCGTGCCTGAAGAATCAGGACATGATCGACGGGTTGAAGTGGGTCAAGGAGCGGGGTCGCCAGCTCGGCATCATCGGCACACCGAATTTCTATGTCGAAAATCGCCTCGTCAAACGGGTCGTGGGCATGTCCGATATCCGCCAGATGGTGGATCCGCTGCTCGCTGGGCGATAATCAGTGGCGTCATGTCGACGAGTCTCCGCACGGCGCCGTGCCCGTGTCCAAGGCGCGTTCAGCCTGGTCTCGCGCCCCGCGCCAAAATCCGTCGGCATCGGTCTGCCGGCGGCATCGAGGAAGTGACGATGCACATCAATCGACTGCGCCTGCACGGGTTCAAGTCGTTCGTGGAGCCCACGGAACTCATCATTGAACGCGGCCTGACGGGTGTCGTCGGCCCGAACGGGTGTGGCAAGTCGAATCTGCTCGAAGCCCTACGCTGGGTCATGGGCGAGTCGTCTTACAAATCCATGCGGGCCTCCACCATGGAGGACGTGATTTTCGCCGGCACGACGGTGCGCCCGTCACGCAATGCGGCCGAAGTGACGATCTTCATCGACAATTCCGCGCGCACCGCGCCGGCCGAATTCAACGACAGCGATATGCTCGAGGTGACCCGGCGCATCGAACGCGACATGGGTTCGGCCTATCGCATCAATGGCAGCGATGCGCGGGCGCGCGACGTCAAAATTCTGTTCGAGGACGCCGCGACCGGCGCGCGCTCGCCAGCGCTCGTGCGTCAGGGACAGATTGCCGAACTCGTCAACGCCAAACCCGAGCAGCGCCGCCGCATTCTGGAAGATGCCGCAGGCATCGCGGGCCTGCATTCGCGCCGCCACGAGGCGGAGTTGCGCCTGAAAGCCGCCGAACAGAACCTCGCGCGCTTGCAGGATGTGCTGGGTGGCTATCAGACCCAGATCGAAGGTCTGAAACGCCAAGCGCGACATGCCAAGCGCTACAAGGAGCTGTCGGGCGAAATTCGGCGCACGGAAGCCCTGGCGCTGCATTTGGCGTGGCTGGCGGCCCAAGCCGACGTCGATGCGACGGAGGCCGCACTCGGCGACGCGCTGTCGCGGCTGGCGGAAGCGACGCGGATCGAAGCGCAACTCGTCGTCGAGGACGCCGAACTGGCCGAAGCGCTGCCTCCCTTGCGCGACGAAGAGGCCAAACGCGGCGCCATCCTCTCCCATATTCGCATCGAGATCGACGCCTTCGAAAAAGAAGCAGAGCGCCTCGCTGCCAGAAAACGCGAATTCCAAGGCCGGCTCGACCAATCGAAGCGGGATTTGGCACGTGAGGAAAATCTCGTTGCCGAGGCCCGCGAGCTGCTCGAGCGGCTCGTGGCCGAAGCCGAAGCTCTCGCCGCGCTCGAGGATGGGCAGGCCGGCGTCGAGGACGAGGCGCGCGAGGCCACCGATGCCGCCCAGCGTGTGATGCGCGAGGCTGAAATACAGCTGACCGACGTTACCCGGCGCGCCTTCGAGACCCGCGCCCGCCGCATGAGCGTCGACACGGCGGTGCGTGAGCGCACGGCCGAGATCGACAAACTGTCTCGACAGCTTGCGGCTCTGGAAGCGCAGAAGCGCGAGGTCACTGCGCGGGCGCCCGATGCCCGCAAACTCGCCGAGACGACGGCGGCGGGCCATCGCTTGGCGGCCGAGGTGGCCGACATCGAGGCCCAGGCGCTCGAGGCCGAAGAGAAGGTCGCGGAACTTTCCGCTCAAGCCACCTCGCGACGGGAGGCCAGCCAAACCGCACGCCTGCGCGCGGGCCAGCTCTCGACCGAGATGGAGACGCTGGCGAAGTTGCTCGTCCCCGTACGCGAAGACGGACTGTCGCCGATCGTCGACCAATTGCGCGTCACACCCGGCTATGAGACCGCACTCGGCGCCGCGCTGGGCGACGATCTTGACGCGCCCGCCGACGAACAGGCCGCCGTCCACTGGCGCCGGATCGACATGGGGCTCGACGATCCCAAGTTGCCGACGGGGGTGACGCCGCTGCTGTCGTGCGTGCTGGGGCCGCCAGAGTTGACGCGACGCCTGCGCCAGGTGGGCATTGTCGCCAGCGAGGAGGGGCGTCGCCTGCAGTCGAAGCTCAAACCCGGCCAGCGGCTCGTGTCGCGCGAGGGCGATCTGTGGCGGTGGGACGGGTTCGTGGCCGCCGCCGATGCACCGACGGCCGCCGCGCAGCGGTTGGCCGAACGCAATCGATTGGGCGACATCGAGCAACGCGCCATCGCGGCGCGCACCGATGCGGAAAATCTCGCGTCGGCCGAGCGCACCAGCACCGAAATGCACCGCATGGCCGAAGCCGAAGAGCGGCGGTTGCGTCAGCTCTGGCGGGAGACGCAGAACGAACTGGCTCGGATGCGCGACCAGCTCAATGTCATCGAGCGCCAAGCCCGCGAGACCGAGTCACGGCTGCTGTCCACGGAGGAGGCCCGCGGACGCGCCGAGGAGGCGTTGACCGAGGCGCACGAAAAGCTCGCCGAACTCGAGATCACGCTCGACATGATGGGCGATGCCGCCGAGTTGGAGGAAGAACTCGCCAGCGCGGAAGCCAACGCGCGCCAACGGCGCGGCGCGCTGGAGACGGCACGTGCGCGTCTTGCAACATTGGAACGCGAGCGGCTCAGTCGCGCGGATCGCTACGACACTCTGCAAGCCGAACACGAGCGGTGGTCGACCCGCGGGGCCGGCGCTGATGCCCAGATTGCCCTGCTCACGGCCCGCGTCGGCGAGGCCGAGGACGAACTGGCCAAGCTCGCGGATCTGCCCCAATTGGTCGAGGAGCGTCGCCACCACCTGCTCGAGCAACAGGCCATCGCCGAACAGGAGCGCAGCGCGGCAGCCGACCGGCTTGCCGCTGCGGAATCGGCGGTGCGCGAGACTGGACGTGCCTTGCGCACCGCGCAAGCCGCTGTCTCCGACGAGCGTGAAACCCGCGCGCGTATGGAGGCGCGCCTCGAGGCGGCCCGCCAGAAACGCGGCGAGGAAGCGCATCGTATCGAGGAGACGCTGGGGTGCGAACCCGATGCCGTGCTGGCGCTGGCCGAAGTTGTCCCCGGGGCGGCGCTGCCCGCTCTGGCGGACGTCGACCGCAGTTTGCAGCGCCTGAAGGGGGAGCGCGAACGGCTGGGAGGCGTCAATCTCCAGGCCGACGAAGAGCTGACCAAACTCAACGATCAATTCGCGTCGCTAGACCTCGAACGGCTCGACGTCGAATCTGCGATCAGTAAGCTCCGGGGCGGCATCGGGCAGATCAACCGAGAAGCGCGCAGCCGTCTGCAAACAGCCTTCGAGGCGGTCGATGCGCACTTCCAGTCGCTGTTCGGGACGCTGTTTGGCGGCGGTGAGGCCAAGCTCGAGATGATCGAAAGCCTCGAAGACCCGCTCGAAGGGGGCCTCGAGATCATCGCCAAGCCACCCGGCAAGAAGCCCGCGACCCTATCCCTGCTCTCGGGCGGCGAACAGACCCTGACGGCGCTATCGTTGATTTTCGCGGTGTTCCTGACCAACCCCTCGCCGATCTGCGTGCTGGACGAGGTCGACGCACCGCTGGACGACGCCAACGTCGACCGCTTCTGTACGATGATGGAAAAGATGGCGACCGACACCGACACTCGGTTTCTCGTGATCACCCATCATCCCATGACGATGGCCCGCATGAATCGGCTGTTCGGTGTGACGATGGCCGAAAAAGGGATTTCCCAGCTCGTCTCCGTCGATCTCGCAACCGCCGAGCGCATCATCGAAAACGTCCCCGGGCAGCAGGGCGCGGCGTGAGGTGGTGATTGGCGGTCGTCCGAGCGCCTGCCCGGACGCCAGATGCGCGGATTCGCCACCCTGACGGGAGCCGCGCGGATCGTGGCGGTTTGTTGACACTGGGCCTCATGCGGAACTATGTTCCGGCCGCAGATCGCACCTTCCCCGAGCGGTCCTGACGTAATTGGCAGGACTCTCCATGCCAGCCGACGACAAGGACGACCGCCAGCCTCGCGGAGATATTGCGCCCGAAGATCGCGCTGCGATCCAACGGCGCTCCGCCGAGCTGGGCCAGCGGTTGGAAGCGGCGCGTGCAGGGCCCGGTTCGTCGAAATCTTCGACGGGTTCGGGTTCGAACCGGGGGCAGGCCATGGGGTATGGCTTCCGGGTCTCGGCGGAGCTGATGGGCGGCGTCATTGCCGGCAGCTTGATCGGGTGGGGGTTGGACAGGTGGCTCGGCTCACAAAAGCCGTGGTTTTTCATCCTGTTTTTCCTGTTGGGAGCGGCTGCAGGCATCCTGAACGTGATCAGGATGGCGATGCGGCAGAAGGCGACGCCGCCTCTTGCGTCCGTGCCGGACGACGAGGACGAAGACGCGAAACGATAAGGCCGGTCCTGCGGCATATGGCAGGGCTCAGGCGCAACGAGGACGAATACACGTGGCAAGTCCGATCGAGCAATTCGAGATCAAGCGGCTGGTGTCGTTGACGCTGCCCGGCACGGGCATCGATGCCTCGTTTACCAATTCGGCGGCGTTCATGCTGGTGGCCGTGGCCCTGACCACGTGGTTCTTCACTTCCGCCATGAGCGGGCGGTCCCTCGTGCCGACGCGCATGCAGTCGCTGGCGGAACTCACCTACGAGTTCGTCGCGGGAACGGTTCGAGACAACGTCGGCCAGGAAGGCATGAAGTTCTTCCCGCTGGTGTTCTCGCTCTTCATCTTCGTCTTGATGGCCAACCTCCTCGGCATGGTCCCTTATTCTTTCACCGTCACCAGCCATATCGTGGTGACGGCGGCGCTGGCCCTGCTGGTGATCGGGATCGTCATCGTCTACGGCTTCATGCAGCACGGCCTGAGTTTCCTGAAACTCTTCGTGCCGGATGTGCCGCCTGTGCTGCTGCCTTTGATGATCCCCATCGAAGTCATCTCGTTCCTGTCGCGGCCGCTGAGCCTGTCCGTGCGTCTGTTCGCCAACATGCTGGCAGGCCACATCGCGCTGAAAATCTTCGCGGGCTTCGTGGCCTCTCTGCTCGCGGCCGGCGTTTGGGGCATCCTCTCGCCGTTGCCCCTGCTCTTGACCATCGCCTTGACGGCACTCGAGTTCCTGGTGGCCGTGCTCCAGGCCTACGTGTTTGCCGTCCTCACGTGCGTCTATCTCACCGATGCCGTGCACGGTGCCCATCACTGAGCGCGTCTCCTTTCCATCTCCCTCCAACATCATCGAACAACGGGAACATCATCATGCCGGATCCGAACCTCTTTCTCATGGGCAAAGCCATCGGCGCTGGCCTCGCTTGCCTCGGCATGGCGGGCGCCGGCATCGGCCTGGGCAACCTCTTTGGCCAGTTTCTGGCCGGCGCACTGCGCAACCCGTCGGCTGCCGACAGCCAACGCCAAACTCTACTTCTGGGCTTCGCGCTGACGGAAGCTCTGGGCATCTTCTCGCTGCTGGTCGCACTGCTGCTGTTGTTCGTCGTCTGACGACGGCCACATCGCGCATCAGTCCGCGTGCGCGCACGGGTGCATGCGCGCGGGCGTTGCTCATCGACACAGCAATCGTGAGGTCGGATCATGTCATCGCCATCGGTCAGCCGCGAGGCAGCGCCCCAGCAGTCGCTGGTAACGGGCGTTTACGTGCCGACGGCGGCAGAAGGCGGCGGAAAGTTTCCGCCGTTCGATCCCAACACCTTTGCACCGCAGCTCGTGTGGTTGGCAATCACGTTCGGTGCTCTGTACTGGATCCTGTCGCGGACGGTTCTGCCGCGCATCGGCAGTGTCCTCGAGGAGCGTCGCGATCGCATTCAGCGCGATCTCGACGAAGCCGAGCGCATGAAGGTCGAAACCGATGCGGCGCTGGCGGCCTACGAACAGGCCATGACGGATGCACGCGGCAAGGCTCAGGCCATGGCGCGCGACACGCGCGAAACGCTCGCGGCCGAAGTCGAACGCGAACGTCAGCGCGTCGACGAGCAAGTTGCCATGAAAGTGGCCGAGACGGAAAAACAGATCGAGGCGACGAAATCGCGCGCGCTTGCCAGCGTCAACGAGATCGCCGTCGAGACGGCGGGCGCAATCGTGAACCGACTGATCGGGGCAGACGTCCCGGTCTCTGAAATTCAGGCCGCCCTCGCCGACGGCGGCCGGCGCTGACCGATCGCTTCGACCCGAAACCCGACGGAGAGCCGTTCCATGTGGCGCACAGCCGAGTTCTGGGTAGCCGTATCGTTCCTGGTGTTCATGGGCGCGCTGATCAAACTCGGCGTGCCCGGCATGATCACCAAGGCGCTCGATGATCGCGCTGACGCCATCCGCAATGAACTCGACCAAGCACGGCGCTTGCGCGAGGAAGCGCAGGCACTCCTGGCCGAATATCAGCAAAAGCGCCGCCAAGCCGACGACGAAGCCAAGGCCATCATCGATCAGGCCCACATCGAGGCCGAGGCGATGAAGGTGCAATCGGCCAAGTCTCTTCAGGAAATGCTCGAACGCCGCTCGCGTCTGGCGGAAGAGAAAATTTCGCGCGCCGAAGCCCAGGCGATCGGCGAAGTGCGCGCGGCCGCCGTCGAAGCGGCCACGGCAGCGGCGGAAAAAGTGCTGCGGGCGCGCGTTCCCGGAAAAGTCGGCACGTCGCTGGTCGATGGCGCCATTCGCGATCTCGATGGCCGGCTGAACTGAGCATCGCCGCCATTCGGCCTGCTCGCCTCCTCGTGTCGAGGACTGGTTTTCGAGGTGCCCTGACCGAGGCGCGTGCCGACGCCCCACAAGCGCGCTATAGTCGTCCCCGAACAGGCTCCGTGCACCCAGCGCGGCGGCGAGGTGTCAGGAGACGCGCAATGGCCATGGCAGAGACGGAAATTCGCAAACCCATCCCGTTCGACACCGAAAAGCTCGACCAGTTGCTCGATGACGCCGGCATCGACGTGCTGGTGGCCACATCCAAGCACAACGTGCAGTACATGCTGGGCGGCTACCGCTTCTTTTTCTTCGATACGATGGAGGCCGTGGGCGTGACCCGCTATTTGCCGGCCATCGTCTACCAGAAGGGCAAACCCGAGAATGCCGCGTACGTCGGCTGCGGCATGGAGAATTTCGAAAAAGAGCTGGGCAAATTCTGGCAGCCGACGCTCGACCTGAATGTCATCGGCAGCAAAGAGACGATGGGCCAGGTCGTCCAGCACATCAAGAAGCTGGGCACCGTGCGCCGCATCGGCGTCGAATCGGGTTTCCTGCCAGCGGATGGGGAAGCCGTGCTGCGTGAGGGACTGTCCAACGTCGACATCGTCGATGCCGTCTTTCCGATGGAGCGCCTGCGTGCCCGTAAAACACCCGAGGAAATCGGGTACCTGCGCGAAGCGTCGGAGCGCGTGGTCGATGCGATGACGACGACGTTTGCCAAGCATTGCGTGCCCGGCGCCACCAAAGCCGAAGTGGTCGAGAAGCTGCGCCTGGAAGAGGTGACGCGCCATCTGGTATTCGACTACTGCCTGATCACGGCCGGCACGAGCCTCAATCGCGCGCCGTCCGATCAGAAGCTGGTCGCGGGCGATATCATGTCGATCGACAGCGGCGGCAACTACAAGGGCTACATCGGCGATCTCTGCCGCATGGGCATCATCGGCGGCAAGCCGGACCAGGAGCAGATCGACATTCTGGGCTTCGTTGAAGAGGTGCAGCAGGCCGTCCGCAAGCCGATCAAACCGGGCGCGCGGGGTGGCGATATCTGCGACGTCGCCGAAAAGTTATTGAACGCGTCCCCCCACCGTCCCTATTCACACTTCATGGCGCACGGCATGGGCCTCGTCACGCACGAGGCGCCCCGCCTCATGAACTCACCGCGCTTTTCGTACACAGGCTACGATATGGAACGTCCTCTCGAGCCCGGCATGGTCGTCTCCATCGAGACGACGGTGGGTCATCCCAAACGCGGCTTCATCAAACTCGAAGACACGATCATCGTCACCGACACCGGCTATGAAGCGCTGGGCGACGGCGCTCGTGGCTGGAACCGGGCGGGAAGGTGACTCTCGAGGCGCACGTGCTCGACGGGGCCCTTGACTTGACAGGCGATTCTCGCGGCCGGAGCGCTGCGAGGTTTTGCCTGTCTTGAATCCGTTGCTTCGATCCATCACTGTCCGCGCCACCGCATCGAAGACGCGGGTCGCAAAGGGGGAACTGCATGTCACACGGTCACGGTGCCGGGCACGGCGATGCCGGCGAAAAAAAGTGGGTTGCCATCGTCATTTCCGTTTTGGCCTTGTGCCTCGCCCTTGCCGAAACGCTGGCCAAGGGCGCCCAGACGAACACCATCGCCTCGACGGTGGAAGCGTCGAACTTGTGGGCGTTCTATCAAGCCAAAACCATTCGCCAAACGACCTTCGCTGCGGCCACGCAGGAAATGGAAGTGATGGCGCAGCTGGAGTCCGATCCAGTGCGCAAAGCCGCGCTCGAGAAGCGCATCGCAGGCTGGAAGGAAGAAGTCGCGCGCTATCAGTCCGAGCCCAAACCCAACGGCAAGGGGGAAGGCCGCAAGGAACTGCAGGAGCGCGCCATCGCCGAAGGCAAGAAGCGCGATCTCGCCGGCGAAAAATACCACCACTATGAAGTGTCGTCCGCTGCCTTCCAGATCGGCATCGTGCTGGCGTCCGTCTATCTCCTCACCAACATGATGTTGATGATGTTCGGCGCGGGGTTAGCTGCCACGGCGGGCGTTGCCTTCTTCATCATCGGCACGTTCTTCCCCAGTGCCGTGCATCTGTTCTGACGGATCGCGTTCAATCTCCCGCCGCTCGCCTGCGCGCACGCCATCGACGGCGGGCGGGCGTTCGGCCTATGCTCGTCACTTGGGAGCAGCGGGGGACGCCGCATGGCACACAACGTCGAACACCCGATCGTCGAGACGGCGGCGGGAAAACTCCGTGGTGTGACGGCTGGCGGGGTGCACGCCTTCAAAGGTGTGCCCTACGGTGCGCCCACGAGCGGGGCCAATCGGTTCATGCCGCCTCAGAAACCAAAACTCTGGGCAGGCGTGCGCGATGCCATCGCCTATGCCGGCCGCGCGCCGCAAGCGCCCGCGCTCGTGCAACGGCCCGAGCTGGCGGTGTTGCCCGGCCCGCCCGACACGTTGCCCGA
This sequence comes from Hyphomicrobiales bacterium, assembly GCA_031406575.1. Lineage (GTDB taxonomy): Bacteria > Pseudomonadota > Alphaproteobacteria > Rhizobiales > Hyphomicrobiaceae. Next base: position 17,150 of record JANOHP010000097.1, on the reverse strand, counting down.
AAGCGAAGCGTGCCTGACGCTCAACGTGTGGACCCCGGCGTTGAGCGCCTCAGCCAAACGTCCGGTGATGGTGTGGTTTCACGGCGGCGCGTTCTCGTATGGGTCCGCCAATTCGGCGCGCCTCGAGGGACAAAACTTGGCGGCGCGCCAAGACGTAGTCGTCGTCACCGTCAATCAGCGCCTGAACATTCTGGCCCATCTGCATCTGGCGGAGATCGGTGGCGAGGCGTTCGCGCAGTCGGGCAACGCCGGCACGCTCGATATGGTGGCCGCACTCCAGTGGGTGCGCGACAACATCGAGCGCTTCGGCGGTGATTCCGGCAACGTTACGATCTTCGGCCATTCCGGTGGTGGCGGCAAAGTATCGACGCTGATGGCGATGCCTGTCGCGCGTGGCCTCTTCCACAAGGCCATCATCATGAGCGGGTCCGTCATTCGACTGATCGAGCGCGAGCGCGCTGCCAAGCTTGCGGACGCGGTGATGACGGAAGTCGGTCTGGGCAAGGGCCAGCTCGGTGCGTTGCAGGCGATGCCGTTCCAACGCCTCATCGCAGCGATTGCGCCGGCCCAGAAACGCATCGGTCCCTCGCCGACGCCTCTGCTCGACCGCTACGACTTCGGTCCCGTGGTCGATGGCAGTGTGCTGCCGGGCCAACCTTTCGACCCCGCCGCACCCGATCTGTCGCGCGATATTCCCGTCATTGTCGGCGATACCAAAGACGAAACGGCAATCTTCTTTGCACCCGACGACAAGATTTGGAACCGCACGTTGACCCAGGACGAGCTGCGCGAGCGCGTGGCGAAAGTCGCGGGCCCATCGACCGATCGCGTCATGGCTTACTATCGGCAGCGCGCGCCCGAGGCGAACGCCGCTGAACGCGCGATTGCCACGCTGACGGGTTCCAACTTTCGCATTCGCACGGCGCTGCAAGCCGAACGATTGGCGGCGCGCCGCGGAGCGCCCGTCTGGCTCTATTCGTTCGATTGGGAGACACCGGTGTTCGGCGGTAAGCTCGGGGCCTTTCACGCGCTCGACGTGCCGTTCGTGTTCGACACCCTCGACGCGGTGGGTGCGACCGACCGCAGCCCGGCAGCACTCGACCTCGCGCGGCGCATCTCGACGACGTGGGCAACGTTCGCGCGAACGGGCAACCCTGAAAACGCTACGATCCCCCCCTGGCCCGCCTACACGCTCGCTGACCGTGCGACGATGGTCCTGGACGACCCCTGCCGGATCGTGCCCGATGAGGGGCGCGAGCGGCGCGATCTTTGGAAAGGCGTTTTGCAGATCTCGTGACGCGTGCCGACGCGGATCGCGGCTGCTCGACGATCAGACGCGGGCTATTGGCGCCCGATCAGACTTTTTGAGAAGGATAAAAATTCCAGATCGCTGGACCACCGGCGGCGCCCGTCGAAACCAAGGGAGGCAAAGATGCGATCGACGCAAAAAATGCTGATTGCGGTAATGACCCTCGCCATTGACCCCGGAGTGGGAGTGCTGGCACCCGGCACCGCAGTGGCCCAGCAATCAGGCGGCGTATTGCGGGTCGGCAACCCCGCCAATCCGTCGAGCCTGTCGATCCACGAAGAGGCGAGCATCACCACCGTGCAATCGGTGATGGCGGTGTTCAACAATCTGGTGCTGTTCGACCCGACCAATCAGCGCAACAGCCCCGAAACGATCATTCCCGATCTCGCCGAGAGCTGGGCTTGGGATGCGGCGGGCACGAAGCTCACGTTCAAGCTGCGCACCGGCGTCCACTGGCACGACGGCAAACCGTTCTCGGCGAAAGACGTTCAGTGCACGTGGTCACGACTGATCGGCAAGGAACCCGATTACTTCCGCAAAAACCCGCGCCGCATCTGGTACGAGAATTTGAAGGACATCACCGTGGACGGCGACACGAGCGTGACGTTCCACCTCGCACGCCCGCAGCCGGCGCTGCTGTCCATGCTGGCGTCGGGTATGTCGCCTGTTTACCCCTGCCACGTGGCGGCCAAGGACATGCGCACGAACCCGATCGGCACGGGCCCGTTCAAGATGGTGGAGTTCAAGAGTAACGAGGTGGTGCGACTTGCGCGCAATCCCGACTATTGGAAGCCGGGCCGGCCCTATCTCGACGGCATCGAGCACCGCGTCATTCCCAACCGTTCGACGCGCGTTCTGGCGCTCTCCGCCGGCGACTTGCACATGACCTCGACTGGGGATATTTCCGTGCCGGTCATGAAGGACATTGCGAGCAGCTCACCCAACGTCGTCTGCAGGCTCGGCCCCACGAACGTGTCGTCCAATATCCTCATCAATTCGGCGCGGCCGCCCTTCGACAATCTACAGGTGCGTCGCGCGGTGATGCTCGGCATGGATCGACAGAGCTACATCGATATCATGTCCCAGGGTCATTCCAGCATTTCGGGCGTGATGATGGCGCTGCCCGAAGGTAATTTCGGCATGCCGAAGGAGGTGCTGGAAAAACTCCCCGGCTATGGCGGCACGCTCGAAAGCTGACAGACCGAGGCGAAAAAGATCATGGAGGGCCTGGGCTATGGACCCAACAAGCGCCTGAAGATCAAAGTCTCGACGCGCGATTTTTCAGCCTACAAGGACCCCGCTGTCATCCTCGTCGATCAGCTCAACAAGATCTGGTTCGACGCGGAACTCGAGATCATCGAGTCGACCGTCTGGTTCGGTCGCGCAGGCCGGCAGGATTATTCGATTGCCTTCAATCTGTCGGGCATGGCCATCGACGATCCCGACGTGACGATCACCGAAAACTTCGCCTGCAATTCGGACAACAATTTCTCGAAATACTGCAACCCGCAGGTCGACAAGATGTTGGCCGCGCAGTCTGCCGAGCGCGATCCGGAAAAACGCAAAAAGATGGTGTGGGAGATCGAGCGCGTGCTGGCGGAGGATATCGCGCGCCCCATCTACTCGCACGGGCGCGCCGCCCAGTGCTGGCAGCCGTCGGTCAAGGGGTACGTGCGCCAGGAAAACAGCATCTACAATCACTGGCGCTTGGAGCAGGTATGGCTGGAGCGGTGAGCGCACGTTGCCTCACCGCACCCGATTATGCCCCGATCCTCAGCGGCACGGTGCGCGGGCCGCGCACTTGGCCTGCGGACCAATTGACCGGCTGCGCCTCGTCGAGCGAGAAGTCCGGGATGCGCTGCAGCCATTCCTCGAGCGCTACCTGAATTTCCATGCGTGCGAGGTTGGACCCCGCGCACCGGTGAATTCCCAAACCGAACGCCGCGTGACGGTTGTCCTTGCGATCGATGATGACCTTGTCGGCTTCGGGGAAGACGGCCGGATCGCGGTTGGCGGCTGGAAACGCGAGCAGGACCATCTCGCCCGCCTTCACCGGACAGCCGGCGATTTCGCCATCGCGGCGCGCTTGTCGCGCCATCGTGACGGGCGCGTAGGCGCGCAGGAATTCCTCGACCGCCGTTGGAATGAGCTCGGGTTCTGCAACGAGGCGTTTTCGATCAGCCGGCGTGCGCGCCAGATGCCACAGCGACGACCCGATCGCGCTCCACGTGGTATCGATGCCCGCGATCAACAGCAGGCGCAGTGTGCCGTAGAAGTGCCGCTCCGTCAGCTCGCGGCCATCGAAGCGGGCGCGCATCATGAAGCTGATGAGGTCGGGTCCGTCGTCGGTTTTGCGCGCCTCCACATGCGCGCGAAAGTACGCGTCCATCTCGTTGGAGGCAGCGACGAATTTATCGGCGCTGTCGGGACTGTCGCGCACCGTGTCGTCGAGCATGACGTGGATCCAGTGGCGGAAGAGATCGCCATCGGTCTGCGGCACGCCGAGCATGCTGGCGATGACCCGTACGGGCACATGCTGGGCAAATTGAACCGCCGCATCGCAGGAGGGGGCAGTGCCGATGGCGTCCAGCAGCTCATTGCAGATGCGCCGTGTCACCGGAATGTAGGGGGCGATGGCCTGTGGTGTGAACGCCGGCAGCAGCAGCATGCGCGAGGGCTTGTGGTGGGGTGGGTCCGACGAGATCGGTGGCGTCGGCAGGGGTACGTTGGGCAAGTTGGCGCGCACGACAGGGCGGCGGTTGGAAAACGTCTCGGTGTCGTAGGCGGCATCGCGCACGTCGGCCATGCGCGTGGGCAGATGCACGCCACCGTAGCGCGTCGTGTGGGCGACGGGGCAGCGCTGGCGCAAGTCGTCCCAAATGGGAAACGGATCGTCCACCCAGCGGGCATCCATGTGATCGAAATCGGCAGCCCAATCGGTCACGGGTTGGCGATCGGTCATGGGGCGTCTCCTTTGGGGTCGGCGCTCACCAAGCGAATGGCGAACTCCGGGCAGTTGCGGACGGCGAGGCGGGCTTGCTCGATGGCGCCGGGCGGTACCCGGTCGGCTGCGGCCGAGGCGAAGCCCAGATTATCGACGGTGAACAGGTCGGGCGCCAGCGCGTGGCAGCGATTGTGACCTTGGCAGCGCTCGGGGTCGACGACGAGGCGCCAAGAGGTGGGGGTCGTGGGATCGCTCATGCAGTCTATCCGTAACGGTGGGATGCGGCGCGGCGGCGATGTCACCGCTTTTGGCAGTCATGATGGGGCGACCCGCACTCGTTTGTCGAGGTCTGTTTGGTTGCTTGTGCCAGGGCAATTCAATTCTTTCCGTCCCAGCGCTCGTCGCCGGGATCCAGCTTGCGGCTGGTGTCGGAGCACGCGGTGGGATGGATCCCGCGCATAAATCGCGGGATGACAGAGTCGACTTCATAGGTGTCACCCCAGCGCTCGTCGCGGCGCGCGGTTGCGAAGTGTGCAACTGAAGCGCCCAGAACGCGCGGATCCTGGACCAGGACGGGAAAAATCGAATGGCCCAGCTGGTTGTGCTGCCGGCTATGCAGGGATGGGTGGCAGAGAGATCGAAAGCCGTCTAAAATGAGTCGTCCAAAGTGCTGCGCAGTGAGCGTTCCGCGTGCACACTGCTCGATCTCCAATTGTGGTGGACGATCCGATGCCCTCGATGCACCCTTCAAGACGACATGACCCGCGTTCTGATCCGTCGCTGGCGACGGCGCAGCGCATCGGTGGCGAATTGGGGTTGACGGGTGCGCGTCAGCTCGGTTTCGTGGTGGACGATATGGACGCAGCGTGTCGACGCATCGGCGCGCGTCTGGGCGTCGGGGCGTGGTACCGGCCGCGCGTCGTCAAACAGAAGCTCGTCTTCGACTCGCGGCCGATCGATGTGCCCTTGATCATCGTGGTAGGCTATGTGGGCGCGGTTCAAGTGGAGCTCATCCAGCGGGATGCCGGGCGGGGCAGCATCTTCGAGTGGCCCTCGCGCGATGCCGAGGCGACACCGCATCATTTCGGATACGTCGTCGACAGCGTGGAGGCACACCGCATGCGCCTCGCTGCGCAGGGGCTGCGCGCGGTCCAGCACGGCTCCATCTGGTTCGCGAAGGGCCATCGAACGCGCGTCGCCTACATCGATGCGCGGCCTTCGTTGGGGGCCATTGTCGAACTGATCGAGCACCGCGTGCAGGGCGTCAATATCGGCATGCCGAGGTGGTACGTGAAACTGGGCGCTGCGGCAGGGCGGGTCGAGCGATTCGGCATGTCCCAGCACGATCCGCGGTGCCTGTAGCCAGCTCGATCTCGACGCTCCCGTTTGCGCAGCGTAAGCTCCCCACCAGAGCTGCAACCGGGAGCGCATTGCCATGAGCGGAGAGAATTGCCTCGAGGGGCTGAAGATCCTGGACCTGACCCAATTCGAAGCCGGTCCGTCGTGCACCGAGGCCCTCGCGTGGATGGGCGCGGATGTGGTCAAGGTCGAAAATCCAGGTGCGGGCGATCCCGGCAGAACTACGGGTCGCACCGATCCGGAAAAAGATGCGGCGTATTTCCTGCAGTACAATGCCAACAAGCGCTCGGTGGCGGTGAACCTCAAGGACCCGCGCGGTCTGGAAATCGTCAAGGACCTCGCCAAACACGCCGACGTCATGATCGAGAATTTCGCGCCCGGCGCCATCGAGCGGCTGGGCCTGGGCTACGACGTCATCAAAGCGATCAACCCCGCCATCATCTTCTGCCAGATCAAGGGCTTCGGTACCGGCAGTCCCTACGAGAAAGGGCTCGCCTTCGACATGATCGCGCAGGCGTGCGGTGGCCTCATGTCGATCACGGGTGAAGAGGATGGACCGCCGTGCAAACCGGGCGCCACGATCGGCGACACCGGCACCGGCATGGTGATGGCGATATCCATCCTGGGGGCCTACGTACGCCGCTTGCGCACCGGCAAGGGCGAGCATCTGCAGGTCGCCATGCAGGATTCGATCCTGCACTACATCCGCAATGCCTTCTGCTACATGGAACGCACGGACATGAAGCCAGCGCCGCGCGCGGGCTCCAAAACGGTGGGCGGCGGCAATCCGCCGATCGGCGTCTACCCGACGAAGGGCGGTGGCCCCAACGATTGGGTCTACGTGTTCACGAGCCCCGCCAATCCCGAGCACTGGACGCGGCTGCTCAAGGTCATGGGCCGCGAGGATTTGATCGGTGATACGCGCTACGACACGCCGGCGGCGCGGACCGCGCATCGCGCCGAAGTCGACGCCATCGTGACGACCTGGACGCAAAAGCACGACAAGCACGAAGCAACACGCCTGATCAGCGGTGCCAGTATTCCGGCAGGTCCCGTGCTCGATACGCGCGAACTGGCCGATGACCAGACGCTGCGCGACCGCAAGATCCGCCAGACGATGCAGCACCCAGCCGTCGGTGAGTACGTGATGAGCGGCTGGCCCGTTCGGTTCGGAGGCGAGCCGCCGAAGGTGGGACCGGCCCCTCTGCTCGGCCAACACAGCAGCGATGTGCTGGCCGACTGGCTGAAGATGGATCGCGATGCGATCGGAGCGCTGAAAACGGCGAAGGTGATCGCCGGTTGAGCCACGCTCAGTCCGCGAGAAACGACATCATGCGTGTATTCGCCAAGTCGGGGTCTTCGAAGTGGGTGAAATGGCCGGTCGAAACGGCCTTCTCCAGCGTGAAAGTCTCGAAATAGTCGGCGAGCTTGTCTGAGAAATCGAACCGCAGCACCGGATCGTGAGCGCCCCACAGGAAAAAGCTGGGCGCCGCGATCTTGGGGATCTGCACGGGTCCCTCCATCAGGCGGCGACGGAACTTCGAGACACCGATGTACCAGTCAAAACCGCCCTGGAGATTGCCGGGCAGCAGGAAATTGTCGACCCATTCTTCGAGGTAGGGGTCGAACGCTGCCTTCTGATGGCTCCAGTGCGTCAGGAAATGGCGAAAGTAGATGCGGGCCGCCTCCCGTGACGAGCCGACGAGGGCGGCGGCGAAGTCCTTCTGGTGGAACTGCTGATACCAGGTCTCGGGGAAGTGCCGGTAATCGCCCCAGCGCGACCCGACGCCGGGATAGGCGCAGTTGAAGAAGAAGAGCTTCGATACGCGCTCCGGCCACGCCAAAGCGAACTGCTGCGCCACGAACGAGCCGACGTCATGGCTGACGATGGCCATGCGCTCGAGCCCCAGCGCATCGGCGAAATCACGCAGGTCCTTGGCGAGCAGTTGGGGCGGCGAGCCATCGGCGGGACGCGCGACTTTCGACACGGTCCGCCCGAAGCCGCGCAAATCCGGCGCGATACAGTCGAAGCGTTCGGAGAGGGCGGGAATGTTGTGCAGCCACGTGCGCTTGAACTCGGGCCAGCCGTGCAGGAAGACGACGGGTGTGCCCCTACCCGCGCGGACGTAATTGATGTGCAGTTCCGCAGTTTCGACCGTCTTGCCCTGCCAATCGATGTCCATGGCTTTGCCCCTGGGTGTTGTGCGCCGCCGCACAGTGAACTATGAGCGCGCCATGGGAACAAGCGCCACGCATCGCAATCAGCCGGCCCCCTCGGCGCAACCTTATGGTCCCGAGCCGGGCCGCATCGGCCACGATCGCGACGGCGCGCCTGTGGCGCTCGCCGACATCACGGCGCAGAGCGCAGCCAATCTGGCCCCGCGACTAGCCGCGATCGACCCGTGGGCGCGCGTCGGCTACAGTGCTGAAAATTTCGTTGGCTTCCTCACTGCCAGAGAACCCGACGTTGCGCGCTATGGCATCCTGATCGGACGCGAACCCATCGGCGTGATGGTCGTTCGCCGCGTGTGGCTGCACGGACCCTACCTTCAGCTTCTGGGTGTCGTGCCCCAGGCTCAAGGCCGGGGGGTCGGGGATGTGGCGCTGCGTTGGTACGAGGCCCAAGGGCGGGGAACAGGTCGCAATCTGTGGCTGTGCGTCTCAGCCTTCAACACGGGCGCCCGCAGGTTTTACGAAGCGCACGGCTTCTCCGAATCGGGCCTTCTGGATAGCCTCGTGTTCGACGGGCAGACGGAAATTTTGATGCGCAAGCGTCTGTCCTGAGCGACGGCGAGGGAGAAAGTTGCATGTTGGTGGCCACTGCCTACCCCGGATGGCTCGAGGGATTGGTCCCGCTGGGCATCGGTATTTACATGACGCTCGTCTACCTCAGGTTGATCCCGGCGAGCCTCGATGCGAAGAAGGCCGCCAAATGGCACGCACGGTGGGCGCCCCGGCTGCGGTTCGGTGGCCCCTTGCTCATTCTCGTCGGCGTGGCGTTGATGGCACGCGCGCTGTTCTGGCGATGAGTGTCAATGCCTGCCCACTGATCCGCGTCTTCACGCCACGCGATCGGTGGGCAGGCCTGACTTTCAGGCCTTACAGGCCTTGGCTGCGCCCGAGCACTCGAACGGTGTGGCGCACGAGACCTTCACCGGAGACAGTTTGTGCTTCTTCTCGCCGGCCCACTTGTAGGCGCTGTTGGCGACGGCTTGCGTCGCCATCCATTTCGAAATGCCGTCGGTCAAGCCGTAGCCCTTCGCGCGGATCATGGCGCATGACCGGGCATCGGCGGGCGTTGCGCTGGCGGTGATGCCGACAAGCGCGGCAATGGCAGTAACGACGGTGATCGCTCGTTTCATGATGTGCCCCTTTCATCGATCGTTGGTCCGCGCCGACGAGACGCAGCGCGCGCGCCAGCCGGATTCGATCCGTAGCGCGCGCGGGGCGGCGAATTAAGGCCAATTACCGGTGGGAGGTCACTTTTCCCCGAGCAGTGTCGAGCGCGCCACGGGCCGCCCGCGATCCGCGCGCACATGTCAAATGCCCTGGAACACGGCTTTGCGCTTCTCGGCCCACGCCGACAGACCCTCGCGATGATCGCCCGATTGTGCGCATCGTCGACGGGCGTCGCGCAGCTCTGCCAAATCCAGCTTGCCCGCGGCCACCTGGTTGAGCGCGCGCTTCGTCGCGGCAACGGCGAGCGGTGCATTGGCGGCGATCGTTGCGGCCAATGTCTCGGCACGCGTGGCGAGTTGATCGGCGGGGACGATCTCGTCGAGGTAGCCGACCCGCAGCAGTTCGTCGGCCTCGATCGGCTCGGCGGTGAGGAACATTTTCTTGGCCGCCGCCAATCCGAGCCGCGTGACATAGCGGTTCAGGCCGCTGGGGTAATAAACGATGCCGAGCCGCGCCGCCGGCATGAACATGCGCATGTCGGGAACGCCCAGCCGAAAATCGCAAGCGAGCGCCAGATCGGTCGCGCCACCGTAGACGCCGCCATTGAGGGCGGCGATCGTCGGTACGCGCAGGGCTTCCAGGCGGTCGACCATCTTTTCGAACGCATCGGGATCGTGCGGGGTCGACGAGTCCTTCTTGCGTTCCGCCAGCGCGCCGATGTGGAAGCCGGAAGAAAAACTCTTGCCGGTACCCGTGATGACGAGTGTGCGGATCGAGACATCGGCATCGATCGAATTGAACATCTCGACGAGCCTCGCCAAATCGGCTGGCTCGAGGCGATTGTGCTCTCGGGGCCGGTTGAGCCGCAGGTGCGCGCGGCCGTGGGCAATGGTCAGTATCGGGGTGGTCGATGCGTCTCGAGCGGCGCCATCGGACATCGCTGGGTTCCTCGCGTCGAGGATGGGATCAGACGACACTGGCGTCAAATCCCGTTCCGGGCAAGCGCGATGCGTTGCTGGACCTTGCCAGCCGGGCGAAGGCGTCGCACAACTTCGGCACCAGATTATCCGGCAGGCGCGACAGCAGGAGCCAAAGAGATGAGCGGCCTCTACTTCGAGGAATTCGAAATCGGCAGAACGTTCAAGCACGCCATCACGCGCACCGTGACGGAGATGGACAACGTGCTGTTCACGTGCCTGACACACAATCCGCAGCCGCTGCACCTCGACGCCGATTTCGCGTCGAAGACAGAATGGGGCAAGCCGCTCGTCAACAGCCTGTTCACGCTGGGTCTCATGATCGGCGTCTCGGTCGGTGATACGACGCTCGGCACGACGATCGGAAACCTCGGCATGACCGACGTGAAGTTCCCCCATCCCGTTTTCCACGGTGACACGATCCACTGCGAAACCGAGGTCGCGGCCAAGCGGGAGAGCAAATCGCGTCCCGGCGCCGGCGTCGTCGACTTCATTCACCGCGCTTACAATCAGAAGGGCACGCTCGTGGCGGAATGCCGGCGGCAGGCCTTCATGCACAAGAAGCCGGTCCTCTGACACCTCACCCGCAAAGCAACCACTGCAACTGCCAACAGCAGGGACACCTCTCCATGCGCTCCATGCTCTTCGTTCCAGCCGACAGCGAGCGCAAACTCGCCAAGTCGCTGTCGTCCCCCGCCGATGCGCTCATTCTCGATCTCGAAGACTCGATTGCAGCCGAGCGCCGCCCGATTGCGCGGCCAATGGTCAGCGAATTCATCCAATCGGCGCGCAAGAGCGGCGGCCGCATTCCGCAATTGTGGGTGCGCATCAATCCGCTGGACGGGCCCGACTGGGAAGCCGATTTGGCGGGTGTCATGGCGGCGGGTCCCGATGGCGTGATCCTGCCCAAGCCGGAGTCGGGCGCCGATGTGCATCGCTTGTCGATCGCGCTGGGTCATGCAGAATCCCAGCATGGCCTGAAAGCTGGACGAACACGCATTCTGCCGATCGTCACGGAAGTGCCGATCTCGGTGCTGCAACTGCACACCTACGTGGGCTCGAGCGCGCGCATTCTGGCGTTGAGCTGGGGTGCAGAAGATCTGGGAGCCGTGATCGGATCGCTCGCCAACCGCGACGAAACGGGCGCCGTCACGTCGCCCTATCGCCTCGTGCGCGATCTGTGCCTGATCACGGCGTCGGCGGCGGGCGCCGAACCGATGGACACCGTCTACGTCAATTTTCGCGACACGCCCGGATTGATCGCCGAGGCGCTGGTTGCGAAACGCGATGGTTTCACGGGAAAAATGGCGATCCATCCCGATCAGGTCGAGCCGATCAACGCGGTGTTCACAGCGACAGCCGATGAAATTGCGCATGCCGAAAACGTGGTTGGAGCGTTCAGCCAATCGGGCACGGGTGTGGCCAGCCTCAATGGCATGATGCTCGACAAGCCACACCTCAAACTTGCCACGCGCGTGCTGGCGCGAGCCAAGTCGACGACGGGCGGATGACCGCGGCCCAGACGAGGCGTCAGCGCGTGCGACCGTCGGTAGGCGAAGCGGTCGCGGCGTCGATCAAGCGTTGGGCGGCGTGTCTTGCGGTATCGACGACCCCCTGGCATCCCAGCACCTGCGCGTAGGCGATGGCGCCTTCGTGAAGCATCATGATCTGCTTGGCAATGGTTTTGGGATCGGCCAGCTTGGCGGCGCGAGCCAGTTCTTCGAAATAAGCGAGCGTCAGCCGCTTGTGCAGCCGCGCCTGTTGGAACACAGGATCGGTTCGGTCGCCGTATTCTGCGGCCGCCGCGATGAACGGACAGCCATTGAATTCGCAATCCTCGAGCCAAAGCGCGAGCTGTCCGAAGGTCGCCAGCAATCGCTCACGCGGATCACTCGACGCCTGCTCCACGAAGGTGCGCAACTCGTCCCGAGCGTCTTCGTCGACCTTCGCCAAGGCGGCCACGATCAATTCTTCTTTGGATCCGAAGTGCCGGTAGAGCGTTGTTTTGGCGATGCCCGTCTCTTCCATAATCCGGTCGACGCCGGTGGCACGATAGCCGTGCCGGTTGAAGAGCTGCATGGCCAAGTCGATCAATTCGTCGCGTTTCGCCGGGCGTGGCATGGCTTAGTCCTCGATACGATTCTGTACCTATATATGCCCACCTGGGCCTCGAGAGAAGGGGATTCGGCGACCGAGTTCCATTTTTCACCCACGAAAATCTCCGCACAGTGAATAACAACTCGATAACAGCCTCGTGATAAGACGTGAATTGCGAAAGATCGTGGAGAGGTTCATATACGGCTCATCGAAACGATACAAAACAGTATCGATCCAGACGAAGTGAACCAGACTTGAACGGAGATGATCATGAAAACGACATTCGCCACCCTCGTCGCCCTGGGCGTGTTCGCCGGTTCGGCTTTCGCCGGCGGCAGTCCCTTTGTCAACCTGGGCGACACGGCGCCGCGCTCGGTCTTCGACGACATCCGCGACACCGCCCCGCGCTCGGTCTTCGACGACATCCGCGATACCGCGCCGCGCACCATTTTCGACGACATCCGTGACACGTCGCCCCGCTCGGATGGCGTCTTCGGCAAGCAGGAACTGACGGCGCCCTGATCGGAATCACGACATCCGTCGCACGTCGCAAATACACAATTCGCAAAACAGGAGACGACCGTGAAAACCGCATTCGCAACTCTCATCGCATTGGGCCTTTTCGCCGGCTCGGCCGCCGCCAGCACCCCCTTCACCACACTCGCCGACACGGCGCCGCGCTCGGTCTTCGACGACATCCGCGACACCGCCCCGCGCGCTCCCTTCGATCAGATCCAGGACACGGCGCCGCGCACCATCTTCGACGACATCCGCGATACGTCGCCCCGCTCGGACGGCGTCTTCGGTGATCTCGAAAAGAATGCGCCCTGATCCGGCTCGAGCCCTGTTGGACGAGAGGAGGCTCGAGCAATCGGGCCTCTTTTCATTTCCGGTGCTATCAACCGGCCGATGGCGACGGGTGCTGTGCGCGATCGGCCGCTGCGTTGGGTAGGGCCAGCAGCACTCCCGCCGCTAAAGCAGCCACGCCAATCGACGTATAGGCGAGAAAATATCCACCCAGGTAGATCACCGCGAGGCTCATCAGCGACGGCAATGCCAGAACACCACAGAACATCGCCGCCGCGCCCAGCCCCGTCGCTTCCGTTCGCCTCGACCCGCCGATGCGGGCGAACTCGGCATAGGCAATGCCCGTATAGCCGCTGGCGCTCGCACCACCCGCGATCGCCATGACGACGACGAGACCCGTCGACGCCCCCGGCTCGAAGTTCGCCGCCACGATCGCGGCGCCGAACATGATGATGCTCTGCACGACCAGCAGCCAGCGCGCCGCCAAAAACCGGTCCGCAATCCAGCCCCAGATCGGCCGCGAGACAACGCCGGAAATCTGATAGATCGCCAGCATCTGACCCGCCGTCACCAGGTCCAGCCCGATCACCGTCGTGAGCTGTGTCGTCATGAAGACGATGAAGCACAGCTGCAGACCCGAGAAGACGAACACGGCCGCCGACAGCCGACGCAACGGGCTGCTACCCCTCAACAGGCGAAATGGGGCCGCGTGAGCCGCTGCTGGCAGCGATTGGGCAGTACGTCGATCCCATCGCGGTCGAACCCTCTCCAAAATCACGAGGAGCAGGAGGACCGGGATGATCTCGATCAGCAGGCTCGTCTGCCAGCCGAGTACGAGCGTCAGCGGCGGCATCACGAGCCCAGCCAACACGCCACCCAGGGGCACGCCGATCTGGCGCAGCGACAGCACCACGTTCATCACGCGCGGCGGCGTCAAGGGAACCAGCATGTGGGTGCTCGCGGGAGCCGTGGCACCGTAGGCGAGGCCCATCAGCGCCGCGCCCAGTGCGATGGCTGGCCAACTTCCGGCCGCCGCCACCGCGAGCATCGCGCACGTCGCCAGCATCACGGCTTGATTGACCCGCACCGCGCCATAGGCGTGGATCATACGCGGCGAGAGCAACGCCGACAGAATGCCCACGCCGTAGACGATCGAAATGAAAAATCCCACCCAAGCCGGCGGAATGGCGAGGTGGCGCGCCACCTCGGGTGCGACGGCGGGAATCGAATAGGCCGCCGCCGTCGCCAGGGTCTGCACGGCGAGGTTGGCCAGAAGTGCCGTGACCGGAAATCGCTGCTTATCAGCCTCTCCAGCCTCGCCGCCCGTCGTCACCGACGCGGCTCAATAGGATGCTCGCATCACCGCTGTAATGTGATCGATGGCCTCGTTGGCCTTGGGTAGCAGCTTGCCGTTGGAGAGGAATCCGTGGATCTGGCCCGGGTATATTTTCGTCGTGACGGAGACGCCTTCCGACTTCAATCGCGCGGCATAGACTTCACCCTCGGCGCACAGGGGATCATGGCCGGCGAGCAGAACGAGCGTGGGCGGCAGGCCTTTCAGGCTCTTGGCGAGCAGAGGCGATGCGCGCCAGTCCTTTCGATCTAATGCCTTGGGCACATAGAGATCAATGAACCAGCGCATCGTGTCGTCGGTGAGGATCAAGTCCTTCGTGAAGCGCCCGTAGTAATCCCCGCTCATCGACAGATCGACGGCCGGATACACCAGGATCTGCGCCTTGAGTGAAATTTTTCCGGCGTCGCGCAGCCCTATGGCGACGGCCGCCGCGAGGTTGCCACCCGCGCTATCGCCACCGACCGACAGGCGCGCTGTATCGATGCGCAGCATTCCCGCATTGGCGACCGCCCATTCGACGGCGGCCAGCGAGTCGTCGTAGGCCACCGGGAACACATGCTCGGGCGCCATGCGATAATCGACCGAGAGCACCGCGCACTGCGCGCCGTTGGCGATTCTGCGGCAGACCCAGTCGTGACTGTCGAGGTCGCCCAGAACCCAGCCGCCCCCGTGATAGTAGATGTGGCAGGGCAGCGGCCCCATGTCGGCCGTCCCCGCGCCCCGATAAAAGCGAACGGGAATGTCGCCGTGCGGGCCCTTCGCTGCATATTCCTTCACGCGGTCGACTTGCGGCAAATCCGGCTGCGTCACCATTCGGCCGCGCCGAAAGACCTCTTTCGCTTCCATGGGGGGGAGTGAATCGATGGGCGGCCTTCCACTCTTTTTGATCAGGTCGAGGAAGGCTTGACTGTCTGCGTCGAGAGAGGCTGGCATGGGATCACCTGCAGGCTGTGTGGGAATGGAAGAGCGCCGATGCGCTCACGATAGAAATTTCTCGATGGCCGCCGCCGTCGCGTCCGGCTGATCCAGCTCGGCCAGATGGCCCGCTCCGGCAATGGTGCGAATTTCGGTTGGCCCCTTCATCGCCTTGGCGATGCGCTCGGCGTAGGCGCGCGGCATGACTCGATCCGTCTCGCCCCACAGAAGGAGTGTCGGCGCGCTGATCAACGGCAAGCGCCGGTCGAGCTTGGTATTGCCGAGCGGCCAGTAAATGCGGGCAGCCGCTTCCGAGGCGCGCACTTGCTCGATCGGCCATTCGACGGAGTTGGCGCCGGGGGGCATCGCCTTGAAATCGGTCCACGTCTTAGGGTCGGCGCACATCAGGCCCGCCACATCGTCGGGACGCTGCGCCCAGACATCGGCGGGCGGATTGGCGTCCTCGTAGAGACCGAACGGCGCGATCATCGCGATGCGCCGGACGCTCATGGGCCACAGCGCCGCCATTTCCGCGACGAACGATCCGCCGACCGAGCTGCCCGCGAGATCGGCCCCCTCGAGCCCGCTGCGCTCGATGATCTGGCGAACGGCGATGATCCAATCGAGATGCGTGTCGAGCAAGGTGTGGCCCGTCGCTCCCGGAAATCCCGGCAGCGACGGCGCGATCACGGTCCGGGTTTCAGCCAGCTTGTCGAGGAACGGGATCCAGCGCGGCAGGCCCCCCAGCCCCGCGATCCAGCCGAGCTTGGGGCCGCTGCCTTTGGTCCACACGCGACAGGGGTGGCCATTGATATCGATGGTGGTGGTTTTTGGTTCGGACACGTCGATCTTCCTTGCACTCGGGCTTGGCTCTGTTTGACCGTCGGTGGTCGCGTTGACAATTGGCGTCAACTCACTCCGCCGCCTGCACACGCGGGGTGAACCCTGGCACGGCCGCGCGCGCCGCGTTGGCCATGGGCTTGGGCCACCATTTGTGCTCCCACTCGGAGAAGAGGGGTTGCAGCTTGGGCATGACCTTCTCGGAGAACAGCTTCGTGTTGTACTTCGTCAGTTCCTTCGACATGTTGCCGTACTGCAGCAGCATCATCAAGTTGCCGACGTTCATGTTGATCGCGACTTCGCGCAGCTGCTCGACCACGTCGTCGGGCGTGCCGATGATGACGTAGCCGTCGTCGACGATCTCCTTCATTTGTGTCGGCCGCGCCCGTGGAGTGACCCCGCGCGCCACGACCTGTGGCCCACTTTTTTCCGCCGCTGCGCCCACCTGACTCTGATGGCCCGCGCGCTGCGTCGCTTCGGTCGTATAGCCCGGGGGCGCTGCGAACCTGGGATCGATGTGCAAGCATCGGCCGTAGAAGTATTCGGCAGCTTCCGCATAGCGCTCCATGGCTTCGGAGCGACTTTCGGCGACGCCCACGAACTGGAGGAAGCCCGCGCGGTAGGGATTGCGGTCCTTGCCGAGCTTTTCCATCTCGTTCCAGAAGCCCTGCATCGTCGCCAGGCCGGCCTTGTAGCCATAGTAGGAGAGGTAGCAGTAGACGTAGTCCATCTCGGCGCACCACCGCCATGTCTCGATCGAGCCGCCGCCGGGAATCCAGATCGGCGGATGCGGGTCGTTCTGGATCGGGCGCGGCCAGATGTTGACATAGCGTTGCTGGTTGAAGCGGCCGGAGAAGGCGAAGGTTTCCTTCTCCATCCAGGCCTTCTTCACCAGGTCATGCGCTTCCAGGTAGCGCTCGCGCAGCAGGCTGGGGTTCTGGCCATAGGCGTAGCAGGTGTCCATCGGCGAGCCGACCGGGAAGCCCGCGATCAGCCGGCCGCCCGAGATGCAGTCGATCATGGCGAATTCTTCGGCCACGCGTGTCGGCGGATTGTAGAGCGCCAGCGAATTGCCCATGACGCACAGCGCCGTGTCGGTGGTGCGGCGCGCGAGCGAGCTGGCGATCAGGTTGGGCGAAGGCATCAGCC
>JANOHP010000090.1:0-23855 GCA_031406575.1 Hyphomicrobiales bacterium | reverse complement strand
CGCACGCTGCCGGGTGAGGGAGATGGTGGGCGGTACAGGGATCGAACCTGTGACCCCTACCATGTCAAGGTAGTGCTCTACCGCTGAGCTAACCGCCCATCTCGCTTCCCGCGCATCGACGTTTTCAGCGTCTCCAGGCCGAAGTGCCGGCCCGGTGACCGAATTCGCGGCACCGGCTCAGTAACCCGTGTGCACTAGCCCAGCTCGCTGGGGAGTGCAATCGGAAAACCGCCGAGCCGCTCGAGGCGCGTCGCGGCATCGTTTGCCTCCGACGAAAGCTGGCACGCCGGTCCATGGATGCGAGGATGGCGGATGCGTTCAGCGGGGTTCCACATCGCCGAGGCATAGCTGAACCTCTGGTCAGAGGTGTTCCAAAAGGCTTAGGATGCCTCTCGACGGCCGCTCCCGACCGCCTGTCATGACGTCCGGAGCCAAAGAGCCTGATCGATCAGCAGCAGAGAGGACCCCCCAGATGGCAATCGGATCCGATATCGTCGCGAAAGCGATGCAGCACGAAGGCGTCAAAGACTTCTTCTTCATCATGGGCGGGCCCATGCTGGCGGTCGAGTCGGCCGCCCTGAAGCTGGGCATGCGCGGCGTCGACGTGCGCCACGAGCAGGCCGCGGCCATGGCGGGATTTGCATATGCGCGTCTGCTCAACAAGCCGGCGTTCTGCATGGCCGCTTCGGGTCCCGCGACGACCAACCTCGTCACCGGCATCGCGCACGCCTGGGCGGATTGCACGCCCGTGATTGCGCTGGGCGGTGCCGCGCCCGTCTCCACCTGGCACAACGGCGCCTTCCAGGACACCGATCAGCTGGCTCTCTTCAAGCCGATCACCAAGTGGGCCGATCGCGTGCATCATGCCCGCCGCATCCCCGAACTGATCCATTTGGCGATCGCGCAGGCAATGACCGGCCGCACGGGCCCCTGCTATCTCGATCTGCCCGGTGACGTACTTTATCAAGAAGTCGACGAGTCGAAGATCGAATACCCCGACCCCTTCGATTACGCCAAGCGCGCGCGCCCGGCAGCCAACGCCGCTGACATCAAGGAAATCGTCGAGTTGTTGAGCAAGGCCAAGCAGCCCGTTCTCGTCACGGGCTCGGGCGTGCAGTGGTCGCAAGCCGAGCGCGAGATGCTGGCGTTCGTGGATGCAGCGGGCATTCCCTTCTACACCACGCCGCAAGGGCGCGGCGTCATCCCCGAGGATCACAAGTACTCCTATTTGACCTCGCGTGCGGCTGCCTTCAAAGACGCAGACTTGATCATCGTCGTGGGCACGCGCGTCAACTACGTGATCGGCAACGCCGCGCCGCCGCGCTGGAACGCCGCCGCCAAGCTGGTGCGCATCGACGTCGATCCCACCGAGATTGCCTCGACCCCGCGCAAGCTCGATGTGGGTGTGGTGGCCGACGCGAGAATTGCGTTCGGTCAGCTCACCGACGCCATCAAGGGCAAGGTCACGCCCGCCAATTACGAGACGTGGCGTGAGCGGTTGCGCTCGCGCAACGTGCAGAAATTGGCCGAAGCCGAGCAGGCGATGTCCAACGATCAGTCGCCGATTCACCCCTTGCGCCTGATGAAAGAAATTCGCGATTTCATCGATCGTGATGCCGTGCTGTGCGTCGACGGGCAGGAAACGCTCAACTACGCGCGTCAAGCCATCCCGCAGTACACGGCGCGGCATCGCATCAATTCGGGCGCCTACGGCACCATGGGCGTCGGCATGCCCTTCGGCATCGGTGCCAAGGTGGCGTTGCCCGACAAGCAGGTGGTCGTGCTGCACGGGGACGGTTCGTGGGGCATGAATGCCATGGAGTTCGACACCGCCTGCCGCCACAAGCTGCCGATCCTCACGATCATCAGCCAGAACGGCGGCTGGACGGGCGATCCCGAGCAGAACAAGCCCGGTCGCGATCTGGGCTATCCGCGCTACGAGAAGTTCGCCGAGTGCTTCGGTGGGCACGGTGAATACGTGGAGAAGGCCGAAGACATCCGCCCCGCCCTCGAGCGGGCGAAGAAGGCAGTGGCCGCCGGCCAACCAGCCCTCGTGTGCGTCGTAACCGACTGGAAAGCCCGCGCCACGACGACGGCGTTTACGCGGTATGCGACGTAAACATCGGAGATGGGTCAGGCGCTACTGAGCCTGACCCAACCGAGGTGGAGCATTCGTGTGCAAGACGAATTCGATTGGGATCCCGTCAAAGCAACGACGAACGTCCATAAGCACGGTATTTCGTTCGAAGAAGCTATGACCGTCTTTGCGGATCGTTTGGCGCTAACCATTTATGATGAAGCTGCCGCATCACTCGAAGAACGATGGATTACATTGGGCATGAGCCGAAGGGGACGGCTCGTACTCGTCGTCCATACGCACATGCAGCTTTCCGCAATGCGGGCCGAAATCAGGATCATTTCTGCGAGGAAGCCCACGAAGGCGGAGGTTCAGGACTATGAAAGTGGCAACAATGACCGATGAAGACGACATGAAGCCCGAGTATGAGTTTTCCTCCGGCGTACGAGGTAAATTCTTTTCTGCGGATGCTGTTCTCATCCCGCCGATTCACCTCGAGCCAGAGGTGCTCGACTACCTGACGGCGCGGGCAGAGGCGCGGGGGAAGACCCTGAATGAGCTCGTCAATGAGCTTTTGAAAAAAGATATCGAACTGATCGAGGCGGTCGTCGAATAGGCATCGCACTCGACGCCGGTGACCGGAGCGAGGTCGATCCCGCTCGCTTTGTCTGCACGTTTGCTCCCATCGACGCCTTGCGCCTAAAATGCGATCAATCCTCATCGACCACCCACACTCTCCCACGGAGCATCCCCGCATGTCACTCGTAACCCCCACCAAAGACGTCATTGCCGAACTCACGCCGACGGGTGTGCTGCGGGCCGGCATCAACATGTCGAATTTCCTGCTGGTGACGGGCAAGACCGCGAGCGGCGATCCCGTGGGAGTCTCGCCGGATATGGCGGCGGCCGTCGCCGAACGGCTCGGAGTGCCGTTGAAATTGATTGCCTTCAAATCACCCGGTGAACTCGGCGATCAGGCCGGCAACAACGTCTGGGATATCGGCAATATCGGGGCCGAGCCGCAGCGCGCGCAGACGATTGCGTTTACGGCCGCCTATGCGGAGATCGAGTCGACCTATCTCGTGCCCGCCGGCTCGCCGATCAAGAGCATCGCCGATGTGGACAAACCCGGCATTCGCATCTCGGTGACGGGACGCAGCGCCTATGGCCTGTGGCTCGAGAACAATATCAAGCACGCCACGCTCGAGCGCACGGATACGCTCGACAGCTCGCTCGAGCAGTTCCTCGCGCAAAAAATGGATGTTTTGGCGGGGCTGCGGCCGCGCCTCTTGACGGATATCGAGAAGGTGCCTGGCGGGCGCATTCTCGATGGTCAGTTTTCCGCCGTGCAGCAGGCGGTCGGCACGCCGAAGAAAAATCAGAACGCCGCAGCCTTCTTGACGGCCTTCGTCGAAGAGGCCAAGCGCACGGGGCTCGTGGCGAGCTTCATTGCCAAGCACAAGGTCAAGGGTTTATCGGTGGCGCCGTTGACCTGACGCGCCGCGCCGCCGTCGCTTCGATACTGCCGCGTTGGTCATCGTGCCGGCGAGTCTCGCTCTCGTCGTACCCTGCCGGTCGGTCGAAGATCAGATACGTTCACCTGAAAGGACACGAAACTCATGAAGTTCTATTTCAACGGCTCACCCAATCCCACGAAAGTGGCGTTGTTTCTCGAAGAGGCTGGCGTCGCCTACGAACCCGTGCCGGTCGACGTGCGCAAAGGCGATCAGTTCGACGCCGCGTTCTTGAAGATCAATCCGAACGCCAAGGTGCCGGCCCTCGTCGATGGCGCCACCACCGTGTTCGACAGCAACGCCATCCTCCTCTACCTCGGTGAGAAAACGGGCAAGTTCATGCCGCCGGCGGCAGCGCGCGGCGACATGCTGTCGTGGTTGATGTTCGTGGCGACGGGCGTCGGTCCGTTCTCGGGGCAGGCGGTGCACTTCAAGCACTTTGCGCCTAAGGAGCAGCACGATCACACCTACGCCACCGAGCGCTATCAGTACGAGGCCATGCGCCACTTCAAGATCATCGACGCGCACCTTGCCAAAAACACCTACATGGTCGGCGGCGCGTACAGCATCGTCGATATGGCGCTGTGGGGCTGGAGCCGGATGATCCCGTTCATCCTGGGGGCGGAGGCGTTCGCTCAACTGCCGAACGTGAAGCGACATCACGACGAGATCACGGCGCGTCCAGCGGCTGTGCGCGCCGTGGCGCTCAAGGACAAGTTCACGTTCAAGACGGATATGGACGCCGAAGCGCGCAAGAACATGTTCCGCCACATCAAGGGCGCCGCCTGAGCACGACCCGTTCGATCGGTGCTGCGCGTCGCCACAGCCCCGATCGTTGTCGCTCGACAGGACGGGCGGTGCAGCGGCGCCGAGCTGTGCGCAACATGCGGCACTGGCCGGCGCAGGTGGCCGTCGTCCGACTGCAAAGGTGTCATCAGCGTTGATTTGAGATCTTCCAGTCCCCACGCCTGGTCAGGCGGCGGGGGCGCGCTGCGTTATTCCGCAGCGGTCTTGGGTGGGCTCAAGGCGGGGGGCTTGGCTTCGGGACTGTCTTGTCCCGGCGTCGCTGCAGCGTTCAGCCCACGTGCGTGACCCGAGATTTTATCCAGTGTCGCACGCAGGCCCGACGACAGCTCCGGCCCTGGTAGACGGACCAGTGCCGCCGCCTTCGGGTCACTGGGGGCGGGGGAG
Source organism: Hyphomicrobiales bacterium (assembly GCA_031406575.1). Lineage (GTDB taxonomy): Bacteria > Pseudomonadota > Alphaproteobacteria > Rhizobiales > Hyphomicrobiaceae. The sequence goes on along the minus strand of JANOHP010000090.1, from coordinate 19,073 downwards.
GACAATGTCGCCTGCAGCGTCGCGAGGGATTGGGCTGCACTTTGCTGCGGCGCGCTCCTGGGCGGTGGGGTGGATGGCAGGGGGCGCGGTTGGGGCACGGGGAACGCAATCGCGGGCGGTTGAGGATGCGCGGCTCTGGGTGCCGGAAGGGGCGTTCCGCTTTTCGGTTGCCGGCTGGGCGCGCCGCTCGAAAGCTGCGGGGACGCGGAGGCCGTGGGCAGTCGCCGGGCGATGGTGTGCGGGTCGGGACGCGGCGCACTCATGGGGAGCGGCTGCGACTGATGGGGTAGGGGCCGGGGTGTCGAGCGCGCGGGGGGTTGAGGAGTGGTCGCTGGCGACCCTCCCGCATCGGCGCGCAGCCGACCAGGTGCGCGCGGCGCTTGTGGGAGAGGCGGACTGGCAAGGAGAGGCGGTGGCCCCGGCAGCCGCACCGTGCTGGCCGTGGCGTTGGCAAGGGCAGGATGGGGTCGCACCGGTGGCGTGGAGGGCGCTGCCATATCCGGCTCTGTTCGGGGCGGGGGAAGGGCCGCTTTTTTCTTGTCGGGCGTGCGGACCAATCCGCGCCGCCGCATGCGCCGATCCGATTTGCGCACGAGCTTGAGCAGGCGCCCGACTTCGCCTTCGCTCATCGGCCCACCGTAGTAGAACCCCTGCGCTGTTTCACAACCCATGGCACGCAGGAAGGCCGCGTCTTCGGGCGATTCCACGCCGTCGGCAATGATGCGTTTGCCCAGTTCGTGCGCCAGCGCCACCATCGAGCGCATGATGGCCGCGCCGCCCTCGTCTTGCGTGCTGAATTGAACGAGCGCCTTGTCGATTTTCACCGCATCGAAGGGAAAGCGCGCCAGGAACGCGGGAGACGAATATCCGGTGCCGAATTCATCGAGCACCAAGCCGACACCGGCCTCCTGCAACAAGCTCAGAATTTGCGTTGCCTGCTCGGGGTTGGACATCACCAGCGCTTCGGGGATTTCCAGACGCAGCGAGCTGCGCGGAATAACGGCGCGGCCGATGACGTGGCGCACTTCCTGGGCGAGTTCGGGCTTGATCAGCTGACGGCCCGCGATGTTGACGCTGACGAACAAAGGTTGATCGGGCCGCGGCAGGTCCTTTTGCCACTGCGCGAGATCGGCGACCGCGCGACTCAAGACCCAAGTGCCCAATTGCACCAAGACGTCACTGTCCTCCGCCAACGGCTCGAAATCGACGGGCCACTTCGTGCCGAGCGTGGGATGTTCCCAGCGCACGAGAGCCTCGAAACCGATCAATTCCTCGTTGGAGAGCGCCACGATCGGTTGATAGAGAATTTTGATCTGGTTGCCCCCGATGGCGCGGCGCAGATCACCTTCCAGCGCATCGCGATCGTCTTGATCGGCGCGCATCTCCGACCGGAAGATTTCCAGCCGATCGGCGCCGGCACTCTTGGCCCGGCTCATGGCCACCTCGGCGTCGCGCAGCAGTGCGCGCGCGTCGGGCTGCGTGCGATCGTAGACGGCGATCCCGATCGACCCCGTGAGGACGATGTCCTGGTTGGCAATGCGAATCGGCGATCGCAGCGCCAAACGGAGTTGATCGGCCAGACGCGCCAGTTCGCGCGCGTCGTGCTGACCCAAGACCAGAAGGGCAAATTGATCCCCGCCGATGCGGGCCAGCGTGTCCTGTGGCCCCAAACTACGAGCGAGACGTCGCGAGACCGTGAGCAGCAGCGTGTCGCCGACGATCAGGCCGACGGAGGTGTTGACGGCGCGAAAGGCGTCCAGATCGATGAAGAACACGGTCGGGTTCACACCGCGTTCGCTGCGGGCGCGAACCAGCGCGATGTCCAGTCGATCGAAAAACAGTTCGCGATTGGGCAGGCCCGTCAGACTGTCGTGCACGGCATTGGTGAGCAGACGTTCCTGCGAGCGCTTGGCATCGGTGACGTCGCGCACGATGCCGACACAGCGCAGCGCGCGCCGGTCGCGGGTGGGCACCGTCGCGCCATCGAGTTCGAAACACCGATAGGAGCTGTCGGCGTGCCGCACGCGTACGTCGAGGCGCAGGGCGCCACCTTCTTTCTGCCGTATGCTCTGCAGGGTGGCGTCGAACCGCTCTCGGTCGGCGGGATGCAGGAAGGGCAGGAAATCCTCGACCTTGGTGGGCAGTTCACCCGGCACGAGCCCCAAAGCCACTTCGCATTCGGCATCGAACTTGATTTCGTTGCGCCGAGCGCTCCACTCCCAAACCGAGACGCCCGACTGCTCGATGGCGGCGAGCTTGAGCTGGCGCAGGCTCGGGTTCATACCGTAGACGGGTTCATTGGCGCGGAAGGCGAACTGAGTAACGGTGAAGCCGATCAGCACCATGATCAGGACGAGGCCCGCAACCAAGCCCGAGATCGCCAACTCGCCCGGCAGCCGGCCGCTGAGGGTGACGGCGGCACCAAACAGCCAGACCAGAAAAAAGATCCAGGTCGGTGCCAGCGCCAGCGCGCGCTCCAGGCGTCGCACGGACAGAAAACCGATGATGACCGCGCCGACGACGCCGATGACGGCGATCGACAAGCGCGCCACGGTGGCCGCCAAGCGTGGGTCGAGCACCGCCAGCGCAACGACGCTCAGTTGACCCACGATCCAGGCGACAAACAGGACACGGGCGAACCCATGCCATAAATTCACGCGCAGGAACGTGAACAGGAAAATAACGAGGCTGGCGGCGACGGCGGCTTCGCCCGCAGCCCGGTACTGGGCGTTGTCTTCGGGCCGCATCTGGAAGAGTTTGTGCCAAAAACCGAAGTCGACGCACAACAGCGCCAGCATGCACCAGGCGACCAACGCCGCACTGGGAAAGATCATCTTGTGGTTGGCGGCGAACACGGCGGTGAGAAACAGCGCCATCAACCCCATGACACCCAGCATGACGCCATTGAACAGGTGGCGGTCGCGCTGGCGCTGCTCGAATTCGAGCGGTTTCCACAAATAGACGCGCGCAAACCGCTCCGTGGCCAACTCGGCGACATAGGTCACCGTTTGTCCGCGTTCGATCGTCAGGCGGAAGATGTCGACACGGTCGTTGCGAATGCGTTCGGGCGCGAAGCCGGCAGAATGCGTCACCTGGGTAATGCGGCGCGAGTCGAGGTCGGGTAAAATCGCACCCGAGCCGACGGCGGTGTAGCGATCCGCCGTCAGCCAAACCTCCATCGCTTTTTCGGTCGGGTTGTGCAGGGCGAAGACGAGCCAGTTGGGACTGAGGCCGGGGGTGGCCGAGCGCACGACGATGCGATCCGTCGCGCCGTCGGGTCCCGGCGCCGTTTCGACTTGCAGGGAATCGCCGCGGCCTTCGTAGGCTTCACTGCGCGAGGTGATTTCGATGCGGTCTTGGTCGGGGGACAAAGTGATCGGGTCCAAGGCCCGGGCGGGAGCCGCGCACGACAGCAGTATCACCACGACGAGCAGCAAGGCAGGCAGCCGCCGCGCCGCCCGTGCGCAAACGCCAAAACCCCAGTCCGGTGCCCCCCTCGATGTCATGGGACGCGGTCCTCGGCCAGCAGTGCGAGCAATGCGTGATCCTCCCACGCCCCGTGGATTGCGAGGTATCCACGAGCCAGTCCTTCGCGCACGAATCCGGCTTTTTCCAGAACCCGCAGTGAGGCGTCGTTGCGCGGCATACAGGCGGCCTCGAGCCGGTGCAGGTGCAGCTCCGCGACGGCATAATCGACGACGCGGCGCACGGCGGCGGTGGCATGGCCTCGGCGCGTGTAGGGTGTCCCCATCCAATAGCCCACGAACGCCGATTGGCTGACGCCCCGGCGCACGCCGGACAGGGTAATTCCGCCCATCAGTGTTCGGTCGATAGGGTCGAACACGAAGAAGGCATGACCAAAGTCATTGCGCGTCTCATGCTGGTAGCGTTTGAGGCGTGCTTTGAAGGCGGCACGTGACAGCTCGTCGGACGTCCATCGCGGTTCATAAGGCGTGAGCTGGGCTTTGCTGGCCGCCCGCACCTCGGCCCAGGCCTCGTAATCCGACAGTGTCGGTGGACGCAGCACCACACCCGCGCCCCGCAGTACCGGGAACGGTTCCAAAAACGGCGATGGACGAACAAACACCATGTGTCCGACATGCGCCCCGACCAAATGCCCCTCGGTCCAGTGGTCTGCCACTCGACACCGACCGGTGGCACCGCGCGGCGCCGCTGTCGGTCGCTGGCGGCGACCCCTAGATATGCTCGACGCTTATACGCTTCATTGCCTGTGTTGCGATATCCCGCCCTTTTTTACCTGCACCGACAACGGCAATCGACATCTGCGATCCCAGCACGATGCGCCGCGCGGTGTCGCGGGCGCGTTCGGGTGTGACCGATTCGACACGTTCGATCAGTTCCTCGGTTGGCACGAGCCGATCGAAGGCGAGCACTTGGCGGGCAATCTGTTCGGCGCGTGCAACGGAGCTTTCGAAGCTCATCAAAATGCCGGCTTTGATTTGGGCCTTGGCGCGCTGCACTTCGCGTTCGCTGGGCTTGTCTTCGGCGGCCCGGGCGAGCTCGTCATTGACGACCCCGATCAGCTCGTCGAGCATGTCGGCGCCCGTCGCCGCATGAATGGTCAGCAGGCCAGCGTCGTTCAGGCCCCAGGCCGAGGAATAGATCGAGTAGCACAGGCCTCGCTTTTCGCGAATTTCCTGAAACAGGCGAGACGACATGCCGCCGCCGAACAGGCCGGAAAACACCTGAGCCGCATAGAAGTCGGGATCGAGGTAGGACATGGCCTCGAAGCCCATGACCACATGCGCCTGCTCGAAGGGTTTTTCCGAATGGCGGGGCCCCCCCAGATAGCGGGCGCGATCGCCCAACTCCGGTGCACCCGGCGCCACAGCGGCGAACAGGCGCTCCGCGGCGCGCACGAGCTTGTCGTGGTCGACGTTGCCGGACGCCGACAGCACCATCCGGCCCGCCGTATAGTGCGAGGCCAAAAAGGCGCGCAGATCCGACGTCGTGAAGGCCGAGACACTTTCGGGCGTACCGATAATCGAGCGACCCAGTGGTTGGCCCGCATAGGCGGCGTCCTGGAGGAGATCGTAGACGAGGTCGTCGGGACTGTCGCGGGTGGCGGCGATCTCCTGCAGGATCACGTCGCGCTCACGCTCCAGCTCGTCGGGCTCGTAGAGCGGGTTCTGGACGATATCGGCCAGCAGCTCGAGCGCGACATTGATGTCGTCTTTCAGGACGCGGGCGTAATAGTGCGTCGTATCCAGGCTCGTTGCGGCATTGAGATCGCCGCCGACCTGTTCGATCTCTTCGGCGATATCGCGGGCGCTGCGCTGCGCGGTCCCCTTGAAGGCCATATGCTCGAGCAGATGCGAAATGCCGTGCTCGCGTTCGGCTTCGTGGCGGGCGCCCGACTGCACCCAGAGCCCCAGAGCCACCGTGCCCAGGTGCGGCATGGCGTGCGAGACGACCCGAAGGCCACTCGACAAGCGGGAGATCGTCATCGTCATGCAGTTCTCCCGGCGCGTGCGTGCGCCCTGATGAAATCGACGATCGCGGTGCGATCGCTCGGCAGTCGTGTGGTGCGTTCGGGTCGCGTGCGTTGCTGGTCGATGATCGGTGGCACGCCCGGTAGAGCACCGATCGCTGTGGCCACGGCATCGGGGAACTTGGCGGGGTGGGCGGTGGCGAGATGAATCAGGGGAATGGCCCGATCGCCAGCGATCTTTCGGGCCGCGGCAATGCCGACGGCGGTATGGGGGTCGGCGATATAGCCCGTCTCGCGATGGAGGCGCCGTATTTCGGCGATGGTCTCGCTTTCATCGACACGAGCAGCCGCAAATGCGCCGCGCAGCGCGGCGAGCTGTGCCTGGGTCACGTCGAAACCGTGACCTTGTGCCAGCGCCGCCATCTGGGCGTGCACGCGTGCCGCGTCGCGGCCGCAGGCCTCGAACAAAACGCGCTCGAAATTGGAGGAGATCTGGATGTCCATGCTCGGGCTGAGGGTTGCCGTGACGCCGGACGGCGCATAACGGCCCGTTTCCAGGCTACGAACCAGAATATCGTTCATGTTCGTGGCGATGACGAGGCGGTCGATGGGGAGCCCCATGCGCTGGGCACCCCAGCCCGCAAACACATCGCCGAAATTTCCCGTCGGCACCGCAAAGGAGACGCGCCGGCCCGGTGCTCCCAGGGCGACGGCGGCCGTGAAATAGTAGACGATCTGCGCCATCAGGCGCGCCCAGTTGATGGAATTCACCCCTGCCAGTCCCAGCGTGTCGCGCAGGGCGTGATCGTTGAACAACACCTTCACCAAATTCTGGCAGTCATCGAAGGTACCGTCGATCGCCAACGCATGAACATTGGCTTCCGTCGGCGTCGTCATCTGGCGACGTTGCACGTCGCTGACGCGGCCGTGCGGGTAGAGGACAAAAATGTCGATCGCCTCGCGGCCACGGAAGGCTTCGATTGCGGCCCCGCCCGTATCGCCGGACGTGGCGGCGATGATCGTGGCGCGGGTGCCACGACGCGTCAGGGTGCGGTCCATGAGACGCGCGAGCACCTGCATGGCGATGTCTTTGAACGCCAGCGTCGGCCCGTGGAACAGCTCGAGAATCCACGCGTTGGGTGCCATTTGCACCAGCGGCGCGACGGCGCGGTGGGTGAACGTCGCATAGGCGTCGGTGATGATCGTGGCGAGGTCGGCGTCCGGAATTTCGCCGCCGATGAACGGGCGCATGATTTCGAGCGCCACATCTTCGTAGGACCGGCCGGCGAGGGCTGCGATTTCGGCCGACGTCAGGCGCGGCCACACGTCGGGCACGTACAAGCCGCCATCGCGAGCCAAGCCCGTGAGGAGCACGTCTTCAAAGCCGAGCGCGGGGGCGGACCCGCGAGTGCTCACGTATTTCACGGGACTCGACGAAGCTCCAGTAAGGGGTGGGGACAGACGCCCGACAGTAGGTAAAGAAGCGGCTGGGCCACAAGGCAACCAGCAATCAAGGTTACCGGTTTCCCTATAACCCGCCACGACTGGGGCTCGTTGTAGACGAGCGTCGCCGCGAGCGCCATCGCGACCAAGAGAACGTAGCATAAACACCGAGGAGCGTGAGTCCCAATCCGTACCACGTGAGGGCGTATTCCAGATGGCGATTGGGCAGGACGACCCGGGTGACGCCGCCGCGGGGGGCGCCGGGCTCGGCCCGTCCCGCAGGATCGGCTTCGCGATCGATGGTAAAGAGTAGAACCCTGCTCGCCTCGGCGGGAAACGCCGCTCGCGCCATCGCGGCCACATCGCGCCAGTGCCAGATGTTGCGACTGACATCATTGGGGGGCGTGAATGTTCCCGCCGAGCCCGGATGGCGCAGGAGGCCGACGAGATGGACCTCTGGCTGCGGGGCGTTGGAGGGCGGAGACGGCTCATTCCGCCGCGCCTTGCTGATCCACCCCCGGTTGACGAGGACGAGGCGTCCAGAGGCTGTTTCGAGGGGCACATAGGCATGCCAGCCGGTTTCGCCGGCCTCAGGTGCGAACAGATAGAGCGTTTTGTCGGGATGAAACCGGCCGCTGACGCTGACGCGTGCGTACTCGAGGTTGCGGCCCCTCGCAATTTGGTCGATCGCGTCATCCAGAGAGAGCGGCACGGCGTGGGGGCGCGCGCTAATCTGGGCGATCAAGCCCTCTTTCCACGCTTTGCGCTCGAGTTGCCACGATCCTAAGACCATCAGGAGCGCAAACGCCACACCTGTGGCAATCGTCGGCCAGAGCAGTCCTGTGGGGGTGCGAGCGGGCAACGGGATTGGCACTCTCGATGAGGGAAACGACACGCGTCTCGATGTCGGGTGCGCGAACGCCGCCAGCAAGACGGCCATTCGACGCGTCGCGATGAGCCCGTGCGGAACAGCGTTGTCGTTTGCGTGCTGCTCGGCCTAAATGCGCGGGCGAACCGCGAGCCTGGAGACGCAACCCCACATGACTGCCATCGATCGGAATCGACCCACCAACCGCGAGCGCCCCGATCTCACTGTCGAGGACGCCATTCGCGGTCGCCAATCCATCCGGGCGTTCGAGACGACGCCGGTGCCGCGCGATATCGTACAGCGTATCCTCGAGACAGCGGCGCGGGCGCCCTCTGGTTCCAATATCCAGCCTTGGCGCGTGTGGGTCGTCGATGGCGCGCCGCGTGATGCGCTCTGCGCCGAGATTCTCCACGCCTACGACACATCGGGGGAAGCCACGCGGGAATACAATTACTACCCCGTCACTTGGCGCGAGCCCTATCAGGCCCGGCGGCGGGCGTGCGGATGGGGGCTTTACGCAACGCTGGGCCTCACGCGCGAGGACAAGGCCGGCATGCACGCACAGCGCCGGCAGAACTTCGACTTTTTCGGCGCGCCGACGGGCTTGGTGTTTTCGATCGATCGTGACCTCGAGATGGGGTCCTGGCTCGACTGCGGTATGTTTATTCAGACGGTGATGATCGCCGCCCGCCAATTCGGGTTGGAGACCTGTCCGCAGGCCGCTTTCGCCAACTTCCACGAGATCATCCGTCGCCGCCTCGCGATTCCCCAGCAGCAGATGGTGATCTGCGGCATGGCGCTGGGCTATCCCGACACGAGCGCCAAAGTGAACACGTTTCGCACCGAGCGTGAGCCGGTTGAAAACTTCGTGCACTTCGTCGGTTGATCGTCGGATGGCGCCCAAAATGACGAGCCGTGCTGGTGGAGATGGGGACGATCACTCGGGCGTGGCCATGGCCGAGCCCGCTGTTGTCGTCGCCGCCGGCGGTTCGCCCTCGATGGTGCAGTATCTCGAGATCAAGACGGCCAATCCCGATTGCCTGCTGTGGTATCGGATGGGCGATTTCTACGAGCTGTTTTTCGAGGATGCGGTCGCAGCCTCCCAGGCGCTGGGCATCGTGCTGACCAAGCGCGGCAAGCATATCGGCCAAGATATTCCGATGTGCGGCGTGCCGGTGCATCGCGCCGATGAATATCTGCAACGGCTCATTCGCAAGGGCTTTCGCGTCGCCGTCTGCGAGCAGATGGAAGACCCCGCCGAAGCGCGCAAGCGCGGCGCCAAGTCGATCGTGCGGCGCGATGTCGTGCGGCTGGTGACGCCGGGCACGCTCACCGAAGACTCCCTCCTCGACGCCAAGGTGCGCAATTATTTGACTGCGCTCTTTCATGCGCCCGGTCCCGACGGCAGTCGCCGACGTGTGGCGATGGCGTCGCTCGATCTGTCGACGGGTGAATTCGAAGTGGGCGACATCGATGTGGTCGATCTGGGGGGCGAGATCACGCGACTGGCGCCGGGCGAGCTTCTGGTCGCCGATGCGGTCGCCAACGATGCCACTCTGATCGGTCTCGCCAAGGCGGTCGGTGCGGCGATCGCACCGATCGCGGGCGCGTTCTTCGACAGCCTGTCGGGCGAGCGGCTTTTGAAGGAGCGGCTGGGCGTCACGGAGCTGGGCGCGTTCGGTGCGTTCACGCGACCCGAACTGGCGGCCGTGGGCGCGCTGTTGAAATATGTGGACTTGACGCAGATCGGTGCCCGGCCCCTGGTGCGGCCTCCGCGCCGGTCCGGGGCAGAAGCCCTGCTGGTCATCGACGCCGCGAGCCGCGCGAGCCTCGAGCTGCTTCGCTCCACGTCGGGCGGGCGCGACGGCAGTCTGCTGGTCGCCATCGATCGCACGGTGACGGGGGCTGGCGCCCGTGAGCTGGCGGCGCGGTTGGCGAGCCCGCTGCGCGACGTGCGCGCGATCGATGTGCGCCTCGATGCGATCGCGTTTCTCATCGAGCGCGCGACATTGCGCGACGATCTGCGGGCCATCATGCGGGCGGCGCCCGATGTGGCGCGCGCGGTGTCGCGATTGGCACTGGGGCGGGGCAGCCCGCGCGATCTGGGCGCGGTGCGCGATGGTTTGGAGGCGGCCGGACGGTGCAATCGCGCCATGCTGGACAGCGCGGGCGCCATGGGATTGCCCGAGGCGTTGGCGCAGATCGCGACGCGCTTGTCGGGCGTCTCCGATGCGGTGCACCAGACGCTCGCGCGCGCGCTGGTCGAGGAGCCCCCCGTGCATCGCCGCGACGGTGGTTTCGTGGCAACAGGCTACCGCGCGGATCTCGACGACGCGCTGCGCCTGCGCGACGACAGTCGCCGCATCATGGCGGGCCTGGAAGCCCGCTACATCGAGACGACCGGCGTCAAAACACTGAAGATCCGGCACAACAACATTCTGGGCTTCTACATCGAGACGACGGTGGCCAACGCCAAGCCGATGCAGACGCCGCCGCTCGACGCAACGTTTCGCCATCGCCAGACGATGGCGAATGCCATGCGCTTCACAACGGTCGAGCTCGAAGAGACCGAAGGGCGCATCGCGTCGGCGGCCGAGCGAGCCTTGGCCATCGAGCAGGAGGTGTTTTCCGAGCTGGCCGCACGGGTCGCCACAGCCGAGCAGGGGTTGGTGGCCGCAGCCGAGGCGCAGGCCGAACTCGATGTGCTGGCGGCGCTGGCCGAAGTGGCCGAGCAGGAAAACTACGTGCGCCCCCGGGTCGACGATGGTGTCGGCTTCGAGGTGGAGGGTGGTCGCCATCCCGTTGTCGAACAGGCGCTGAAGGCGGCGCGTGCGGGTCCCTTCGTCGAGAACGATTGCATCCTGGGCCGCGCGCCCCCGTCGACAGCCGATACGGCCTATCCGCTACCGACGTCGAGCCATCCGCGCGGCACCGGCTTCGACGAACGGGCCGACAAGCGGATCTGGATCGTCACCGGCCCCAACATGGCGGGCAAATCGACATTCCTGCGCCAGAACGCGTTGATCGTCGTGCTCGCGCAGATGGGCAGTTACGTGCCGGCGCGGTCGGCGCGGATCGGGGTCGTCGATCGGTTGTTTTCGCGCGTCGGCGCCTCCGATGATCTGGCGCAGGGCCGCTCGACATTCATGGTCGAGATGGTGGAGACGGCCGCCATCCTCACTCAGGCGACGGAGAAAAGTCTATCATCCTCGACGAGATCGGGCGTGGCACGGCGACTTTCGATGGCCTGTCGATTGCCTGGGCCGCCGTCGAGCATCTGCACGATGTCAATCGCTGCCGGGCGTTGTTTGCGACGCATTACCACGAGCTGACCGCGCTGGCGGGCCGGCTTGCCGAAATTGCCAACGCGACGGTCGACGTGAAAGAATGGCAGGAGGAGATCGTGTTCCTGCACAAGGTCAAGGCGGGAGCGGCCGATCGCAGCTATGGCATTCAGGTGGCGAAGCTCGCGGGCCTGCCGCGTCCGGTGGTGGAGCGCGCGCGCGAGGTGCTCGATTTGCTGGAGAAGGCGGAGAGCCGCAAGGCCTCCGGTCCGGGCCTCGGAGCGAGCCTCGAAGATCTGCCGCTGTTTGCCGCTGCGCGACCCAAAGGCGGTTTCGGATCGCGCAGCGAACCCTCGCCCGTCGAGACCGCGTTGGATGCGCTCGAGCCCGACACCCTGACGCCGAAGGCAGCGCTCGACGCGCTCTATGCCCTCAAACGGGTGCGCACGAGCACGAAGTCCGCCACCTGAGGGCGATCACGCCGCCAGCAGCAGCCGTTTCATTTTGGCGACGGCGCTGCCCGGGCTTGTCAGCACGGGGCACGAGACTCGCTGCTGCACCGCAGGCGCGGCAACCGACGTCGAGAATTGCGCCAGCATGATCGCATCGCAGCCCGCCAGTCGAGGCGCAGCGTCGGCGATGAGGGCATCGTGGGTGGCGCGATCGCCGCGCTGGAGTGCGGGCATGGCAGCGGGCACACACAGGGACGTGATCCGCGCATCGCCACCGCGCGCGGCGACGAGGTCACGGAATTCCTGCTCCATGCCGGGCAGCGAGCGCTCGAAGGTGCCGATCAGGCCGATGTGATGACCGGCGGCCAGCGCCGCCTCGAACATGGCTTCATTGGGCTTGAGCACGGGTTTCTTGCTGGCGCGGGCGGCGGCTTCGATGGCCTCGCCGAAGGCCGAGCAGGTGTAGAGAATGCCATCGGCGCCCAGCCCATGCGCATAGTCGGCCAGCGCCGTGATGCGCCGGTGCATCTGCGGCGACAAGTCCGCAGATCTGCCGCGATCGACGGAAAGCGAGTCGTCGAGCAGGTTCACGAGTTCGGCTTCCGGCCACAGCTCGGCAAAGGCGGCCGCAACCGGCGGCATGGCAACGGCGACAGCATGAATGAGCGCGATGCGCGTGGGCATGGGGGCTTTCCGAGGGTCAGAGGAAGCGGCGGCGGACGCGCACGAACTCTTCGACAGCGGACTCCAGTTTTGCGAAAGCGTCGGCGTCTTGGGCGAGCGACCCGATGATCATGCCGCGCCGGGTCATGTAGACGCCGCGCTCGAGCAGGTCGAAGTAGAAGAGTTCTTTGAGGTCCTGGTTGCCGCGATCGGCATCGGCTTCATTGCGGATGGGGCCGTCGAGGAAGTGCACGGCGAGCATGGAGCCGCGTCCCGTGAACTGCATCTTCGCACCGGCGGCACGCGCAATCCCATTGAGGCACTCGCGCAGGGCATCACAGCGCGCATTGACGGCGATCACGGTTTCAGGCGTGAGCACCTCCATGGCGGCAATGCCGGCACTCATCGTCAGCACGTTGTTGTTGAAGGTGCCGGCGTGGGGCAGCGCGTCGGGGCGGGCGGGATCGAACAGCGCCATGATGTCGGCGCGTCCGCCGAAAGCCCCGAACGACATGCCGCCGCCGACGTATTTTCCCAGCGTCGTCAGATCCGGGCTGATCCCATGCACACTCTGCAGGCCACCGGGGGCCAAGCGCGAGGTCATGACTTCGTCGAAGATCAGGAGCGCGCCGATCTCGGTGGTGACGTCGCGCAGCGCGTACAGGAAGGCGCGGTCGGCGGGAATGCACCCCGTCGATCCGAACATCGGCTCCAGCAGAATGCAGGCGAGGTCGGCGGCGTTGGCGCGCGCCATGGCGACGGCGCCTTCGATGTCGTTGTAGGTTGCAAGCACCGTTTCGAACGGCGCGTTGATGGCTGCTCCACCATGCCGGAAATAGAGCACGCCGCCGTGATAGCCGCCGCGCATGACCATGATCTTGGAGCGTTTGGTCCAGACCCGGGCGGCGGCAATGTTCATCAGATTGGCCTCGGTGCCCGAGTTGGTGAAGCGCACGCTCTCGATCGAGGGAAAACGCTCGGTAACCGCGCGAGCCAGTGTCACTTCGAGTTGCGTGTGCCCGCCGATGTTGATGCCGAAGTCCAGCGCCGACTCGATCGCGCGGCGGATGGCGGGATGGGAGTGGCCGAACATGCCGGCCGTGTATTCGGCGACGAAGTCGACGTAGTCGTGGCCGTCGGCATCCCACAGCCGGCAGCCCTCGCCTTTGACGAAACGCAGGGGGTAGGGACCGTGGAACAACGTCGTGCGCGTGTTGCCGCCGGGCAGGTAACGCGAAGCCGTATCATGCATCGCCTGGCTCTTCGGGTTGGCGCTGGCGTACTGCGCCCGCGCGGTGATGAGGGCTTCACCGAGTGTGCTGTTGGCGGTGGTCTCGCGGGCTGTGGTGGCGACCATGGCGCGGCTCCCGATCCGGTTGCGGGTGAAAGCGCGAGTATAGCGACAATGGAGGCGACGGAAAGCGACGGTGAGGTACACGAGGACGGCGTGCACCCGTTCGGTCAGACGGCGCAGCCCGCCCGTAGCGGCGGTCCCGAGCCTTGAGTGGGTCGAGAACGGCTGGGATGGGGCGTCGGAGGGCTCTTCGGGACATTCCGCGGTCGGCTCCTGCTTCCCGGACGAGACTGCGCGGCCGTGCTGCGCGGTTTCGATCCGGGATCGCGTCGCGTCCGTCGGGAACACGGCACGGCTGGTCGTCGCCGTGAACATGGGAAGGGCGGCGCCCATCGACGAATCCACGCGATCCCGGATGAACGCGCGACGCGCGCTCTCTCCGGGAAACAAAGGAGAGGTGGTGGGCTCTCCCCACTCGGCATTTTCCAAACTCATCGACGCTCAGCTCCAGGACAGATCGGTCCGTGGAGTATGGGGGCTGCTGGAGCGGCGGGGATAACTTTGGGGCGATTTTTTTCGGTCGGGGATCCAGGGAGCGTCAGGTGGCGGTGACGCCGCTGTCGACGGGGAAGATTTGGCCGGTGGTGATGGCGGCCTCGTCGGAGGCGAGGTACACGGCCATATTGGCGATGTGGATGGGCTGGCCCAGGCCGAACAGGTGCTGGTCCCCCATGGCGGCGATGCCGGGATTGCCCGCCATCAGCTTTTTGACGCGGTCCGAGAGCGTGACCGACGGCGCGATGGCGTTGACGCGGATCTTCTGTGCCGCGTGGTCGACGGCCATGGCGCGCGTCATCGATGCAACCCCGCCCTTGGCCGAGGTATAGGCCGCGCGGCCCTTGATGCCCATGAGGGCGAGATTGGAGGCCATGTTGATGATCGACCCGCCGCCGGCCTTGGCGATATGGGGAATCGCGATCTTGGAGCACAGAAACGTGCCGTAGAGATCGAGCTTGATGACGCGCCAGAATTCTTCGTCGGAGGCGTCGACGACGCTGCCGTCTTGGGGCGTGGAGCCACCCGCATTGTTGTGCAGCACGTCGAGGCGGCCCCAGCGCTGCACGGTCTCGGCGACGGCTTTGGTGACGCTCGCCTTGTCGGTGACATCGCACAGAATGTAGTGCGCGTCGCCGCCGCCGTTGCCGGCCTTGGCGCGCGCCGAGGCGGCAGCTGCTTCACCGAGCTCACGGTTGATCTCGGCGACGACCACCTTGGCGCCTTCCTCCACGAACCGCTCGGCGGTCGCGCGACCAATGCCGCCCCCCGCACCCGTAATGAACGCGACTTTACCTGCAAGGCGATATCCGGGCATGGGGAGCTCCGTTGGAGAGGGCTGCTGGTGCGCGGAGAGCGTAGCGCGAACGGAGGGGGATGGGGAGTGGGGAGCGTTGGGCGCAGGTCGGAGGCGTGGCCTGGGCCGTTACCGCCAGTACAGCAGACGGGCCCGTTGCGTGATTGATTTCGTCTGCTTCCGAACCAATCCTCAGAATCACAAGACGGTTCGCGCCCATGTCATGAATTCCTCGATTGCTGCGAGTTTCGGGTGGGCCGCGCGATGCACGATATAAAAGCCGTAGCCGGTCAGCTCGATCGGCGACACCTGCACGAGCGCACCCCTCGCAAGGTCCGGGGCAATCAGCACGTTGCTGCAAATCGCAATGCCTTGTCCGGCAATTGCGGCCTCGATGGCATGAAGCTCTTCGCGAAAGCTGCTGCCCACGAGCGCTGCGAAATCTGGAACCCGTTTGCGCCGGGTCTGTGCAACTGCCCTCCATCGCCGCCAGTTCGGTGCGTCGGCATCCGATGACGGCCACTCGGCCTCGATCAGCGGAAAACGCGCGATCTCGGCCGGACTGAGCATCCGGCATTTGCCACCAGTGAGCGTGGGACTTGCAACAACGAGAAATTTATCACGCATCAGCTCGATGCTCGGGCCGTCGCGCGGCGATCGCCGCGTGTAGCGGATGTCGATGTCGGCCTCGCCGGCCTTCAGATCGCGCCCCTCATCAGTGCCAACGATGTCCAGGTTCAATCGCGAATGTGCTTCGTGCCACTTTGCCAAACGCGGCACGAGCCATCGAGCGGCAAAAGCGTTCGTTACCGTCAATTGCAGCCGCTCGCTCGCTCCTCCAGCGCGCAATGAAGTTAGAGCTTCGGCGAAGGCTACGAAGCCATCTCGAATGACAGGAAACAACTGCTCGCCGGCCCTGGTCAATACAAGGGGGCGCGGTCGTCGTCGGAACAGCGGTTGCCCACAGTGCTGCTCTAGAAGCTTGACTTGGTGGCTGATGGCAGTTGGCGTGACGCCAAGCTCAGCAGCTGCCTGCTTGAAGCTCAAGTGACGCGCAGCGGCCTCGAAAGCGCGCAGTTCGGTCAAAGGAGGCAGGGTCCACATGCTTCTTTGTAGATGAATTGGCTTCATCTGTTGTTGAATTTTTCAAACTTGCATCAAGGGCAGTCAGTCAGGGACACTGGCACGCGATGTCATTCGCGGACTGGATTGGACCCATGGTCGATGAAGAGACTGATCGCGTTTCAGAATTTCTCCATGCTATCCGTGGTCTGGTCCCACTGATCGCCGAGCATCGTTCAGCCTTCGACCGCGATTGCCGCTTGCCCACGCCTGTGTTTGATGCGCTGGCGGACGCTGGACTGTTTCGGCTCTGGCTCCCACAGGAGCTCGGTGGACCGGCTTTGTCACCGCTCGGGTTCATGCAGGTGGTCGAGGCGGCAGCCGCACTCGACGGGTCAGTCGGTTGGTTGGTTGGTAACGGTGGCGGCATGAGCCGAGTCGGCGGTTACCTCCCTGTCTCGGTGGCCCGCGCTTGGTTTTCAGACCCGCGCACGTTCGTCGTCAGCGCCACCGGCGCTGTTGGAACGATGACGCCCGTCGATGGCGGCTATCGCTTGAGCGGACGCTGGCCATTTGGCAGCGGTGCACCCCACGCGTCCCATTTCATGGGGCTCGCAACCGTCGGCGGCAGTCCGTCTCCCGAGCAGCCACGCCTTTGCTGCTATGTCGCGAGGGAAAACGTCGCGATCCACGACACGTGGCATGTGTCAGGCCTGCGCGCCACCGGCAGCTCGGACTTCGAGGTGCGCGACACATTCATACCGGTTGAGCAGACGCATCCGTTCATCGGCTTGGAGCCGACGCATGCGGGCCGTCTCTACCGGATGCCGCCGCTGTCTGTGTTTGCCTGGACGGTGTCGGTCGTGCCGCTCGGCATCGCGAGAGGGGCCATCGATACCTTCGCCGCACTTGCCAGTGCCAAATCACGCCTCGGCACTTCGGGATTGATGCGTGATCGCGAGATCGTGCAGAGCAATGTCGGCCGGGCGGAAGCCTTGCTGGAGGCCGCTCGCGCCTTCTTGATAAACGCAATGACCGAGCTGATGAGCGCGACAGATATCGGTGGTGAACGGCTCGTCAGAGCTCGCGCTCGATTTCGCGTCGCCTGCGCTCATGCAGGTGAAAGCGCAGTGCGTATCGTCGACATTGTCGCGGCCGACGCTGGCTCAGCGGCGATTTTTGAGGCCTGCCCATTGGAACGCGCCGTGCGCGATGTTCATGCAGCGGTCAAGCATATAGCCATGAACCCGTCGAGTTACATCATCGCCGGTCGGATGGCACTCGGCCTCGATGTCGGGACGGCGCGGTTTTAAAGAGCGCGTACCGTCAGAGGCGATGCGACGTTATTCGCCGTAAAGCCCCCGACAACTACGTCGCGGTCAGGTCGGGTTCTGGGGACGTTGCGACCGTCCCAACCCCCACCCTCAAGCCGCAACCGTCACCTTGCTCGTCAGCGCCCGGATGGACTCCGGCAGGGCACTCGCTTCCCGCTGCAGAAACGCCAACAGCGCCGCTTCGTTGTCGTCGAGGGGGCGGTCGCCGCCGAAGCGGTTCACAAGCCAGGTTTCTTCGACCTCGTCGATGCGCTCGTTGGCGACGATCTCGAGGCGTTGGCGTTCCAAGCGCGACAAGGCGCGCTCCTCGGGCGATTGCGCGCGCATGCTGGACCAGACGCTACCGGGACCAACGATCATGCGGCCGAGAAACCCGCCGATGCGGTCGCGCGCCGAGGAGGCATCCGCGTCCCGGCCGAAACTGTCCCCCAACAGGTCGATGCCGTCGCGTTCGTCGGCATCGTCGAGCCAGCTTTCCGCACGCAGAACGTCCTCACGCGAGGGCACGACGTGCCCCAGACCCGCGAGCACAGCGTTGCCGACGGCTTTGACGAACAGGTCCGTCCAGGCGACCGGGCTCTTGCCGGGCGCGAGGCGGCGATTGATCTCGATCAGCGCGTCGGCCTCGATCCGCGTGACGGCGATGCTGCCGTCGCCACCGAAGGCGAAGAGGATGCGGCGCAGAAGGGCGATTTCGTTTGGCATAATGGTGCCGGGTTCGATGGGCTGGCCCGAGCGCAGGGGTCCCGCCCCCGTCATGACCGCGAGCTTGACCTGCTCGATGGCGAATTGGGCGAGGCTCGGCGGCGACCAGCGCGCCTTGTCGATCACGTTGACGAGCACTTCGAGTTCCGTGTGGTCATCGACGTGTCCGTCGCGGCTGATGCGCTCGATCAGCCAACTGGCGTTGTCGGCGACGACATAGCCTTCGGGTTTGGCTTGAAACACCAAGTAATCGGTGAGGGCCTCGATGTAGAAGGCGGCCCACGAGGGGTCCTTGATGGGGCACGCCTCGTTGAGGGCGATCAGAGACTCGGCCTCGTCGGCGGAGATCGTGTGATCGTCATTGAACGCACGGCGCAGGCGCAGCACATCTGCGTCCTTGATACTGCCACGCGCCCGGACCTCGTCGAGAGGGAAAGACGTCAGGATGCCCATGAACAACCCACCTGGTACAGGAACTGGCTCGATTGACGAACGCTAGGCGGGGATGATTACCATTGTGCTAACCGGCGGCGGATTGCGCGAACAGTCGACGGAGCGTGGCATCGCCGCCACGGCTGTGACGTGCGCGTGGGGTGGCGCGAGCAGCTTAGAATTCGTAACCGAAGTGGCGGATTTCCGGGGTGTACCAGTCGGCGAGGAGCTGGCGGCTCGCAGCGTCGTAATAGCCGGCGTAGGCGCGACGATCCTTGGAGACGTTGGCCTTGGGCAGAGTCACTTGGCCCTGCAGGCCGATCTCGGCGAGGATACGGTCGAAGTCCTCATCGAGGGATTCATAGCGCCCGACGTGATCCAGAAGGATCGAACCCTTGTCGCGGTCCGTATAGAGCTCCCAATTCTCGACCCAGGCGCGCCGGCGATCGGCATTGAAGGCCGTGAAACTCGGCTTGGCGGCGGCGGCTTTCGATTTTGTCTTGTAGTGATACCACGAGACCTGCCGGTCCCACGGATTGCGCTCGAACGAGAATTTGAAATAGCGCTTCCACACGTCCTCACCGACGTAGGTGCGCACGCGCCAAGCCGGCATATGCTCGTAGAAGCCGATCGACGGGTGGTAGTGCCGCTCGGGACGGCCGAGCCATTTTTTCCACAGCGGACGCGCCGGTTTGTCGGGGTGCTCGATGCGGAAATTCTGCGCGGGCCGCTG
>JANOHP010000088.1:0-51323 GCA_031406575.1 Hyphomicrobiales bacterium | reverse complement strand
CCGACTTCTTCAAGGCGTCGATTGCGGTAGGATCAGGAGCGTCCGCCTGCGGAGGTGCAGGACCGGCTTCAATGCCGTCCTTCTTGATCGAGCGGCAGGTGCGCCCCAACGACTTCAATTCGTTTGGCGCCCGGCGCGGCAACCACGACGTGATGATGCGGGGCACGTTCGCCAACATCCGCATCAAGAACGCCATGTTGGGCGGTAAGGAAGGCGGCAACACCTTCCACGTGCCGACCTCCAAGGAAACGTCGATCTACGACGCGGCCATGCAGTACAAGGCGGACGGCACGCCCCTCGTCGTCTTCGCGGGTCGCGAGTACGGCACGGGCTCGTCGCGCGATTGGGCCGCCAAAGGCACGCGCCTGCTGGGCATTCGCGCCGTGGTGGCGCAATCGTTCGAGCGCATTCACCGCTCCAATCTCGTCGGCATGGGCGTGCTGCCACTCGTTTTCAAGAACGACGAGAGCTGGCAATCGATCGGCATCAAGGGCGGTGAGCTGATCAGCATCAGCGGCCTGCAGGGGCTGCGCCCGCGCCAGGACGTCACCCTCGACATCATCTTCGCGGACGGCTCCACGAAGAACATCCCCGTCCTCTGCCGCATCGATACCGAGGACGAGCTCAGCTACTACCAGCACGGCGGCATCCTGCCCTACGTGCTGCGCAATTTGGCCGCCGTGGCGTGAGCGAGTGCGGAACGTTCGCTTCATGGCGATCGTTCCGCCGTAGGCGAGAGGACGTGGAGAAGTGGTGATCCCCATGGCTCGGCTTGACGTCACGATGCCCGACGCCCTCAGCGATTGGATCGACGAGCAGGTGCAATCGGGTCGCTATGTCGACGCGAACGACTATCTGCGCGATCTCGTGCGGCGCGATCGCCTTGCGGACGCGGCTCTGATCGACGCCTTAGAGCATGCTGCGTCAAGTGGGGTCTCCGACAAGAGTTTGGACGATATCTGGAACACCGCCAAGGTTAGGGCGGATCAGGGCTGACTACCGCTTGACGCAACAGGCAGTGGCAGACCTCGAGGAGATCTTCGAATACTCGATCGATAGATTCGGGCTTGGCCAAGCAGAAAGGTACAAGTCCGAGCTGGCACAATGTCTGGACCGGATTGCCAATGACCCGAGGCTCGGAAGGCCCGTCGGGGGAATGACGCAGCTTTTCTTGCGATACGAGTGTTTGCGCCACGTCGTCTACTTCGTGAACTTGGCCAATCCGGTTCTCGTTGTTCGAATTCTGCACGGTTCGATGGACCCTGGGCGTCATCTCCCAAACCGGAATTTCTAACCGAACGCCGTTCGTCTGGCCCTAGCCCTGTTGCCAGGTGTCGATGAGGCGTGCACGATCTGCATCGACGACACGATCTGGTTATTATGGGAGACCACCATGAGGCTCGGGCTGCTGTTGCGGTATGATGGTGAGGCCGGTGGGCCGGACATGGGCCTCGTGCTCGAGGCCGAGCGTTTGGGCTATCACTCCGTGTGGACGGGCGAATCCTACGGGTCGGATTCGGTGACGCCGATCACCTGGGTGCTGTCGCAAACGACGAAGATCAAAGCCGGCACCGGCATCATGCAGATGCCCGCACGCACACCCGCCTGCGCGGCCATGACCGCCATGACGCTGCAAGCGATGTCCAACGATCGCTTTCTGATGGGCATTGGCCCTTCGGGACCCCAGGTCATCGAAGGCTGGCACGGTGTGCCCTACGGCAAGCCGCTCGCCCGCACCAAGGAATACATCGAGATCATGCGCAAGATTTTCGATCGCACCGGCACTCTCGAGTACTCCGGCGAACACTATCAGATCCCCTACAAGGGACCCGGCGCATCGGGATTGGGAAAACCCCTCAAGAGCATCATGAAGGCGTTGCCCGGCCTGCCCATCTACACGGCGGCCATCGCGCCAGCGGGCCTGCGCACCGCCGGCGAAGTGGCCGATGGCGTGCTGCCGATCTACTTGAGCCCGGAAAAAACCAGCCTCGTCACCGAGCCCGTGCTCGACGGCATCGCAGCCGCCGGCAAACCGCGCTCGCTCGAGCATTTCGACATCGCGCCTTACGTGCGCATGGCGATGGGGCCCGACCTGCAGGCGTGCCGCGACAGCATCAAGCCGCAGCTTGCGCTCTACATCGGCGGCATGGGCGCGCGCACGAAGAATTTCTACAACGACTACGCCAAGCGCCTCGGCTACGAAGACGCCGCCGTCAAGATCCAGAACGACTTCCTCGCCGGCCGTCGCAACGATGCAGCTGCCGCCGTGCCCGATGCGCTGATCGACGAGATCGCGCTGGTCGGCCCGCCCGACCGCATTACGGCGCGGTTGAAGGATTGGAAGGCGGCCTCCACCGGCAATCGCATCGGCACCATGCTGATTTCGGGCGCCAGCGTGGAGGGATTGCGCGTCGCCGCCGAAGCGATCGCATGATCGCTCAAGGGATCGCCATCAACGCGCGATAGGCCGTCTCCACACCCGCTTCGACGGCGTCCTCCGTATAGCCTGCCAAGACCTTTGCGCGTGCTGCGGCTCCCAGTCGGGCGCGCAGTGCGGCATCGCCCGCCAGCCGCGCCAGCGCATCGGCGAGGGCGACCGCATCACCCGATGGCACGATCAGACCTTCGACGCCATCGGTGACGAAATGCCGGCAGCCCGGTACATCGGTGACGACGAGCGGGCGCGCCGAGGCGGCCGCCTCGAGCAGCGCGCGCGGCATGCCTTCGCGGCTGATCGCCGGCAGCACGAAGATGTCGGCCGTTTTCCACACCCGCGCCACGTCGCGCGTGACCCCCCGATAGCGCGTGCGGGCGTCATTGCTCCAGCGCGCCAGCATTTCGCAGGGAATGGCGTCGGGGTTGCCATCATCCGTCTCGCCCCAAAGGTCGATGACGAGCGGGACACCGCGCTCTGCCAGTAGTCCGGCCGCCTCCATCAGCACGTGCACGCCCTTCGAGCGAATCATGCGGGCGACGAACGCGGCGACAGGAACAGGATTGGCCGGGTCGGCGCGCGCGGGATAGGCCACGGGATCGATGCCGGCACCGCCGAGCATCGTGACACGCGGGCCAGGATCTGCGCCGCCACTTCGCAGAAACGCCAAATCCTCGGGGTTCTCGACGAGCAGCCAACTCCGCGGCCGCCGCACCGTGCGCGCGATGATGGCGAGCGCCACCCGACAGGCGAGGCGCGCCTTGATCGTATCGGAGATGGCGAGAAACCCAAGACCCGTCATGTGCACGACCGCGCGCGGTCCAAGCGCGCCCCACAACGCCAACCCGCCCAGCACGATGGGCTTCATGGCGATCATGTGCACGACATCGGGCTGCTCGGCGGCGATGACGCGCCGCAGCGCCATCACGGTCCGAAGTTCGCGGGCCGGGTTCAGCGATGCGCGATTGTAATCGAGCGCAATCGTTCGCACACCGAGCGCCTGAAGCTCCTGCATGCGGCCCGAATCACGCGCGACGACAACCACCTCCCGCGCCAGCCGTCGCAGACAGCGCAGCAGCGGCTGGAAATGCGACAGCGTGAACCAGTCTTCCGTCACGCAGACCAGAATTTTGTCGGGCATCACGCGATCTGCGGTGCCGACATCGTCGGCCTCCGGCCCCTGTGTTGCCCATGATCTGTGCATCATCGTCCGCCATCCGTCCCCGTCGCTTGCCCCCGATCCGTGTAGACGGAGCCCCAGTTCCACTTCCTTAGCGAGCGACACGCCCGCAGGAAACCCCGCTGTCTCCTGGGGTCCACGACGTCGCGCGGTGTTCCCGCTTCCGGTCCATCGGAAAACTGGTACGCTCCCCGTTCGCGCAGGCGCCGATCGGGTCGGCGGTGCGCTGGCTCTGTCGTCGCTGAGCCCTGACGAAAACCCGAGGCGGAGGAAACATGCACGGTCTCTCTCGGAGCACCCTTTTGGGTGCGGCACTGGCTGTGAGCTGGCTCGGACAGGCCCTGTCGACGTCAATGGCGCAGGCGCAGAAGCAGGGCGGCACGCTGCGCATTTACAATACGACGCAACCGCCGAGCGCCTCGCCGCACGAAGAGTCCACCGTCGCCACCAACATGCCGTTCATGGCCGTGTTCAACAGCCTCGTGCGCTACGATCCAATGAAGCCGCGCAACAGCTTCGATACGATCGTGCCCGAACTGGCGACGCGTTGGGCCTGGGACGAGAGCGGCACCAAGTTGACCTTCACGCTGCGTGAAGGCGTCACGTTCCACGACGGCAAGCCCTTCACGTCGAAAGACGTGCAGTGCACATGGCATCGCCTCAACGGTATCGACAAAGACTACTTCCGCCGCAGTCCGCGCGCCATCTGGTATGAAAATCTCAAAGAGGTCACCGTCAATGGCGACCACGAAGCGACGTTTCATCTGACCAAACGCCAACCCTCGATGCTGGCGATGTTGGCCTCGGGCCACTCGCCCGTCTATCCCTGCCACGTCTCGGCGCGCGACATGCGCACCAAACCAATCGGCACCGGGCCCTTCACATTCCAGGAATTCCGGTCCAACGAGTCCATCCGGCACGTGAAAAACCCCGACTATTGGGACAAGGGCAAGCCCTACCTCGACGCCATCGAATGGCGCATCGTGGCGAACCGCTCCACCCGCGTGCTCGCCTTTGTCGCCGGCGAATTCGACATGACCTTCGTCGCCGACATCACGGTGCCGTTGATGGGCGACGTGAAAAAGCAGAAACCCGATGCCCAGTGCGGTCTGGTGCCGACCAACGTGCCCGTAAACATTCTGATCAACCGCGACCGCGCGCCGTTCGACAATCCCCAGATCCGCAAGGCGATCAATCTGGCCCTGGATCGGCAGGCCTATATCGACATCATTACGGGCGGCAAGGCGTCGATCGCTGGCAATATGATGGCGCTGCCCGAGGGGACTTGGGGGATGCCCAAAGAGGTGCTCGCAACGCTGCCCGGCTACGGCGACGTCGCCACGCAGCAGGCCTAGGCCAAGAAGATCATGGAGAGCCTGGGCTATGGCCCCAACAACCGTCTGAAACTCAAAATCGCGACCCGGGATTTTTCCTCCTATAAAGACCCCGCCGTCATTCTGGTCGACCAACTCAACAAGATCCATTCCGACGCCGAGATGGAGATCGTCGAGTCCTCGATCTGGCACAGCCGCCTGATCAAGAAAGATTACAGCGTCGGCATGAACACCTCGGGCGTCGGCATCGATGACCCCGACGTGGTGTTGAAGGCCGCCTATGCCTGCAAGTCGGAGGCGAACTACACGCAGTATTGCCGCCCAGAGGTCGAAAAGCTGCTCGACGAACAGTCGCAGGAACCCGACATCGAAAAGCGGCGCAAGATCGTTTGGGAGCTCGAGCGCGTGCTGGCCGAAGACGTGGCGCGCCCGATCATCTACCACAATCGCGCCGCCACCTGCTGGCACCCGCACGTGAAGGGCTACGTGCACCACGAAAACAGCCTCTACAATCACTGGCGCTTCGACGCCGTGTGGTTGGACAAGTGAGACTCACACACCCGCCGAACGTGATCTGAGCGGAGGCCTTCCATGACGGCGTCCGCAGCAGCAGCCGGCGATGGCCGCATCTCGAGCATCAGCCCGCGCCAATGGCTGGTGCTCGTGGCGATCCAACTCTCGACGCTGCTGTTCGGCATGGCGATCACGCTCGCCAACGTGGTGCTGCCCCAGATCAAGGGTACGCTGTCGGCGACGCAAGAAGAGATCGCCTGGGTGGTCACGGCCAATCTCGTCGCCGTCGCCGTCGGCACGCCGATCACGGGCTGGCTGGCGCAGCGGGTCGGCTGGCGCAATCTGCTGTTTGCCGCCGTCTCCGGGTTTACCGTGTGTTCGCTGGGCTGCGGGATGGCCGGCAGTCTCGAGGCGCTCGTTGGATGGCGCATCGGACAGGGGCTGTTCGGCGCCCCCATTCAGCCGATGGCGCAAGCGGTGCTGCTGGCGACGTTCTCACGCGCGCTCCAGCCTCTCGTCATGATGCTGTGGGGTCTGGGCAGTGTGTTCGGGCCGGTGCTGGGGCCGATCCTGGGCAGCGTCATCGCGGAATCCTGGGGCTGGCGGATGGCGTTTTTCGCGCTGATCCCGCCGGGATTGGCCGCCATGGCCTGCATCTGGTTCGCGCTGCGCGAGCACACCACGCGCGGCACCACGGCGCTCGACTGGACGGGCTTTATTGCCCTGTCGCTCGTCATGTCGTCGGCGCAGCTCATTATGGATCGCGGCCAGCGGCTCGACTGGTTCGACAGTCTCGAGATTCAGATCGAAGCTTTGGTGCTGGTCGTCAGTCTGTGGGTGTTCGTGGCGCACAGTATGACTGCGAAGAAACCGCTGCTCGATCCCACCCTGTTGCGCGACCGCAACTTCGCCTGCGGGCTCGTCGTGTGCTTGATCATGGGCATGTTGAGTTTTACCGCTCTCGTGCTTTTCCCGAGCCTGCTGCATGATCTCAAGGGCTATCCCGACAGCCTCATCGGCGTGGTGTTGACGGCACGCGGTGTCGGCAACTGGTGCTCGTTTCTGATCGTGGTGCCGTTCACGAAATATCGCCCCCGGCTCGCCATCATCACCGGGCTCGCCGCACAGGCGATTGCCGGCGTGTGGATGGCGCAGCTGGACCTCAACATGACGTCGCGCGACGTTTTTCTGACGAACATGCTGCAGGGCTTCGGCTTCGGCCTCGCGTTCACCCCGATGGCTGTGCTGACTTTCGCCACGCTGCCGACCTCACGGGCGGCTGAAGGCACGGCCGTGTTCAATGCGCTGCGCAACTTCGGTTCGAGCGTCTTCATCTCTGCAACCGTCATCGTGCTCGTGCGTGCGACGGCGTCGAATTACGCGATGCTCTCGGAGAACGTCTCGCTTTACAATCGCGCGCTGGCTTTTCCCGGTGTTCTGGGGATGTGGAACCTCGAGTCGGCGAGCGGGCTCGCCGTCGTCGCCAATGAAGTCCAACGTCAGGCCGCCATGAACGGCTACATCATCGCGTTCTACATGTTCGCGGCGTGCGCAGCGGCCGGCATTCCGTTGACGATGATGATGCGGCAGCCCAAGCGCAGTACCGCATGACGACAGGCGACATGAAAAAGGCCTGCTTTCCCAATCACCGGGAAGCAGGCCTTCTCTTCTTGTTCTGGACGACGTGTTCGAAAAATCAGGCGACGTCGAACCGGTCCGCGTTCATCACCTTCGTCCAGGCGGCCACGAAGTCACGCACGAAGCGCTCCTTGCTGTCGGTGCTGGCGTAGATTTCCGCAACGGCGCGCAGCTCGGAGTTGGAGCCGAACACCAGATCGACGCGCGTCGCCGTCCATTTGACGGCGCCGGTTTTGCGGTCACGACCCTCGAACGTGTCTTTGGCGTCCGAGGTCGGTGTCCACGTCGTCCCCATGTCGAGCAGGTTGACGAAGAAGTCGTTGGTCAGCGTCTCGGGCGTTTGTGTGAACACCCCGTGTTTATTGCCACCGGCATTGGTATTCAGGACCCGCAGACCGCCGATCAGCGCCGTCATCTCGGGCGCCGTCAACGTCAGCAATTGCGCCCTGTCGACCAACAGCTCTTCGGCCGGAACGGTGTAGGTGGCCTTGGCGTAGTTGCGGAACCCATCGACGACGGGCTCGAGGAACGCGAACGACTCCACATCGGTCTGGGCTTGCGACGCGTCCGTGCGACCCGGCATGAAGGGGACCGTGACGGTCTGCCCGGCTTTTTTCGCCGCCGCTTCAATGGCCGCTCCACCCGCCAGCACGATGAGATCGGCCAGCGACACTTTCTTGCCGCCCGTCTGCGCGGCATTGAAGGCCTTTTGGATGCCTTCGAGCGTCGCCAACACTTCGGCCAATCGTGCCGGCTGATTGGCAACCCAATCCTTCTGCGGGCTCAGGCGAATGCGGGCACCGTTCGCCCCACCGCGCTTGTCGGAGTTACGATAGGTCGAGGCGGACGCCCAAGCGGTCGCGACCAACTGCGCAACCGGCAGTCCCGAGGCCAAAATCTTGGCTTTGAGCGCGTCGATATCGGCCGCATCGATCAGCTTGTGGTCGACATCGGGAATGGGATCCTGCCACAGCAATTCCTCGCTGGGAACTTCAGGGCCCAAGTACCGCACTTTTGGGCCCATATCGCGATGGGTCAGCTTGAACCAGGCGCGGGCGAACGCATCGGCGAACGCGGCCGGATTTTTGTGGAAACGGCGTGAAATGGGCTCGTAAATCGGGTCCATGCGCATCGCCAGGTCCGCCGTCGTCATCATCGGCGCGTGTTTCTTGGAGGGGTCGTGCGCGTCGGGGACCAAGTTCTTTTCGGCGACGTTCTTGGCGCGCCACTGTTGTGCACCGGCGGGGCTTTTCACCAACTCCCACTCGTGGCCGAACAGGGTGTCGAAATAGCCGTTGTCCCACGTCGTCGGGTTCGGCTTCCAGGCGCCCTCGATGCCGCTGGTGATCGCGTCGACTCCCTTGCCGCTGCGATAGGTGCTGAGCCAGCCCAGACCCTGCGCCTCGAGGCTCTCGCCTTCGGGTGGGGGCCCGACGTTCGATGCGGGACCCGCACCGTGCGCCTTGCCGAACGTGTGCCCGCCGGCAACGAGCGCGACGGTCTCTTCATCGTTCATCGCCATGCGCGCGAAGGTTTCGCGAATGTCGCGGCCCGAGGCCACCGGATCGGCCTTACCGTTCGGCCCTTCGGGATTGACGTAAATGAGGCCCATCTGCACGGCGGCGAGCGGCGTCTCGAGCTCCCGGTCGCCACTGTAGCGCGTGTCGGCGAGCCACACGTTCTCGTTGCCCCAATAAATGTCCTTCTCGACCTCCCAGATGTCGGCACGGCCGCCGCCGAAGCCGAAGGTCTTGAAGCCCATGGATTCCAGCGCACAATTGCCCGTCAGAATCATCAAGTCCGCCCAGGACAAGCTGTTGCCGTACTTCTGCTTGATCGGCAGCAGAAGGCGGCGGGCCTTGTCGAGGTTGCCGTTGTCGGGCCAGCTATTTTCGGGCGCAAAGCGATGCGCGCCATTGCTGGCACCACCGCGGCCGTCACCCGTGCGGTAAGTGCCAGCGCTGTGCCAGGCCATACGAATGAAGAACGGTCCGTAGTGGCCGTAATCAGCCGGCCACCAGTCCTGCGAGCTGGTCATCAACGCGACGATGTCGGCCTTGACGGCTTTCAGGTCGAGTTTCTTGAACTCTGCAGCATAGTCGAACTCGGCGCCCAGCGGATTTGATTTGGGCGAATGCTGGTGGAGAATGTCGAGGTTCAGCCTCTTGGGCCACCAGTCGCGCACCGATCTCACGCCCGCCGCCGCCGCAGTGGGCTTTCCGCCAGAAAATGGGCACTTGGGTTCACTCGTCATCGTCGCCTCCAATCATGCGCTACTTTTTCCCTGCTTGGCATACAAGGATCGTCGATCCTTGAAAAGCGATCCAGCTTCGACCACTTTCCCCGGCTGAAAGACTGCGACTCTTACACAACTGGCCGCATTCGCCGCAGATGTTGCAACGGGCGTCGTCCACCCGAGCCCAACGGCCAGCCTCAGATCCTGGCCGAACAGCCATCTCAGCCGGGGAATGGGGCTTCGACAACCACCCTCACCCTCGCACCACCGTTTCGCCCGCGACATTGTCGACGGTCACATAGGTCTCGTAATAGGTGACGACTGGCCGCGCGCCGAACGTCTGCTCGGCCTGCGCAAACCATGCGGGCGTGTACCAAGCTTCGGCCGCCTCGCGCGTTGCCCAATAATACACACCACCACCACCCGCCTCACCGTTGAGTTAATCCTTTCGCAGCAGCCCCTTGTCGACGAGCGCGCGAAACGTCGGGGCCGATTTGGTCTGCGCGGCGACGGCCTGCTCCTTGGGCCGGCGTGGCATCGGGATTTGGACGACGGCGATGATCATGGTCGCTGCTCCTCTTGCTTGTGCCGGCGGCACGCACTCGTCATCATAGGTCTCGGTACAAGATTCACAACGATTGAGGGGGGGGCGCGCGATGACCAACTGCATTCACGATCATGGCCGTTGGGGCCGGGGCGATCAGCTCGGTGCGGGACATCTGTTGACGCCCGAACGCACGCTGGCCGCACTGCGCCGCGTGCGCGAGGGCCACGTCATCGACATGAGCCATACGATCGAGATCGGCGCGCCACGCATGGCGCCCAATCAATCGCCCTATCACATCCAGTCGGGCCCCAGTTCGGCTGGCAGCGTTCGGCGTCGCCGCAAAATGGGCGCAACCAATGATGCGGGCTCGAATCTGGAGCGCATCGAGCTGACCACGCACGTCGGCACGCACATCGATTCCCTGGGCCACTTCACGCAGGGCGACCGCATGTACGGCGGCTACAGTGCCGCCCTCACCGTCGATGATTTCGGTCTCGCCAACCTCGGCATCGAGCATTGCCCACCGATGGTGACGCGCGGCATCTGTTTGGACGTGTCGCGCTTCGACGGCGGCGAACATCTGGAGTCGGGGCGGGCGGTGACGCGGCACGATCTCGCGCGCGCCCTCGAGGTGGCCAAGCTCACGATCCAGCCCGGTGATGTCGTGTGCATCAACACGGGCTGGGGCCGCTATTTCATGACCGACAACGCGCGCTATCTGGAAGGCGAGCCCGGCATCGATCTCGAGTGCGCCCAGTGGCTCACATCCCAAGACGTGGTAGCGATTGCGGCCGACAACATGGCGCTGGAAGTGTTGCCCGGCACGGACCATCCAACCACCATCATGCCCGTGCACCAGCATTGCTTGGCCGAAGCCGGCGTGCACATCATCGAAAATCTCGTCATGGACGGTCTGATTGCGCGCGGCATTTCCAGCTTCTGCTTCATGCTGTCGCCAGTAAAATTCAAGGGCGCCACCGGCTGTCCCGTGCGTCCGATCGCGCTCGTCTGATGTCAGGCGCGCGCTTGGCCCGGGTGTTTCTGCCCGTGCTCGCTATTTTGTACGTGCTGGGCTTCACGAACCTGTTTTTGCGCTCGAGTTTCGGCGTGATGGCGCCGCATTTGAGCGTGGAGATGCAGTTGACGCCGGCCCAGGTGTCGGGCGTCGCCAGCGCGTTTTTCTTCGCGTACGCCGCCATGCAGGTGCCCACCGGCGTGCTGCTCGACCGCTTCGGCGCGCGGCGCACGCTGGCGACGATGCTGCTGTTCACGACGGCAGGTACGGCACTGTTCGCGGCGGCGACCTCGGGCACGATGCTGGCCGCGGGCCGTGTCTTGATGGGCATCGGCTGCGCGGGAATCTTCACCGGTGCCTTCTATGTGCTGGCCCTGTGGCTGCCGCGCGACCGCGTCGTCTCGACCAGCGGCACGCTGAACAGTTTCGCGTCCCTGGGCAACATTGCAGCGACCACACCGCTGGCGGCGCTGATCGCGGTGATCGGCTGGCGGCAGAGCTATGGGCTGTTCACGGCCGGGGTGCTGGTGCTGCTGATCTTGGTGGCGCTGCTGGTGCGTGATCGTCCCCCTGAAGCCGAACTGCACGCCACCACGCGCGAGACCTTCGGCGAGGTGCTGAGTGGCGTGTGGGCCGCCGCCTGCCAACCGGGGATGGTGCGCCTGTTGACGGTGGGATTGCCGATGTCGGCGGCCAGCACCATTGCGGGGACCTGGGGTGCACCCTATCTGCGCGACGTGCACGGCCTCGACGACATCGGGCGGGGCAACGTGCTGCTCGCTATGGCGCTGTGCGGCATGAGCGGCCACACCCTGCTCGGCATCCTGGCGCGCCGGGTCAATTCGATGAAGGTGGCGATCCTTACTGGGTCCATCGGCATCATCGCGGCGACGACGAGCCTGGCGCTGATCTCGAGCCCGTCGTTGACACTGGTCATTGGCCTCTTCTGCCTCACGGGCGTGTGCGGCACCTATCCGGCCATTGCCATGGCGCACGCCCGCGGACTCGTGCCGCCCCCATTGCTGGGGCGCGGCGTGGCGGTCGCGAATATGGGAATGATGACGGGCGTCGCGTGCATGCAATTCGCGTTCGGCTGGATTGTCGGCCTGTTTCCGGCCGTCGGCGGCCTCCAGCCCGAGGAGGCCTATCGAACGGCTTTTGCGGCGCAGGCCGCTATGGCCCTGGTGGCGCTCATCATCTACGGCCCCATTCGCGATGTTCGGCCCAAGACCTGAACGTGAACGTCGCTCACCGGCGGCCCTGATTGTCCGTCCGCAGCGGTCTCAGGGGGCGTTGGGTGCCTTTTCCCTTCAATCTCAGCGGCGGCGGTGATACACGCCAGCGCATGACCGAGACCTCCCTGATCCGCAATTTCTCCATCATCGCCCATATCGACCACGGTAAGTCGACCCTGTCGGACCGGCTGATCCAGCTGTGCGGCAACGTCACCGACCGCGAGATGAAGGACCAAATCCTCGACTCGATGGACATCGAGCGCGAGCGCGGCATCACAATCAAAGCCCAGACGGTCCGCCTCGACTACAAGGCCAAGGACGGAAACCTCTATCAACTCAATCTGATGGACACGCCCGGCCACGTCGATTTCGCCTACGAAGTGTCGCGCTCGCTGGCGGCCTGCGAGGGCGCGGTGCTGGTGGTCGATGCCTCCCAGGGGGTCGAGGCGCAGACGCTCGCCAACGTCTATCAGGCGCTCGAGAACAATCTCGAAATTCTCCCCGTCCTGAACAAGGTCGACCTGCCGTCGGCCGACGAGGAGCGCGTCAAGCAGCAGATCGAGGACGTCATCGGCATCGATGCGTCGGGCGCCATCGGCGTCTCGGCCAAAACGGGCCTGAACGTCGACCAGGTCCTCGAAGCGATCGTGGAGCGCCTGCCGCCTCCGACCGGCGATCGCAACGCACCCCTGAAGGCCCTGCTGATCGACAGTTGGTATGACGCCTACCTCGGCGTCATTGTGCTCGTGCGCATCAAGGAAGGCAGCATCAAGAAGGGCCAGAAGGTCAAGATGATGGCCACCGGCGGCGCCTATCCGGTCGAGCGCGTCGGCATTTTTCGCCCCAAACAGGAAACGGTGTCGGAGCTGGCGGCCGGCGAAGTCGGCTTCTTCACCGCAGCGATCAAGGAAGTGGCCGATACCCGCGTCGGTGATACCATCATCGACGACAAGAACATGACGGCCGAGCCGCTACCGGGCTTCAAGCCTGCCCAACCCGTGGTGTTCTGCGGCCTCTTTCCCGTCGACGCTGCCGACTTCGAAGATCTGCGCGAGGCGATGTCGCGCCTGCGCCTCAACGATGCGAGCTTTTCATTCGAAGCGGAAAGCTCGGCGGCCCTGGGGTTCGGCTTTCGTTGCGGATTTCTGGGGCTGTTGCACCTCGAGATTATCACCGAACGACTCGAGCGCGAATTCAACCTCGATCTGATTACGACCGCGCCGTCCGTCATCTATCACATGCACATGAATGACGGCTCGATGATCGAAATGCACAACCCGGCGGACATGCCCGACGTCGTGAAAATCGATCGCATCGAAGAGCCGTGGATCGAGGCGACGATCCTGGTGCCCGACGACCATCTGGGGGCGGTGCTGAAACTCTGCCAGGACCGGCGTGGTCGCCAGCAGAATCTCACCTACGTCGGCACGCGCGCCATGCTCGTCTACGACCTGCCGCTCAACGAAGTCGTGTTCGATTTCT
The DNA here is from genome assembly GCA_031406575.1 of Hyphomicrobiales bacterium. Taxonomy (GTDB): domain Bacteria; phylum Pseudomonadota; class Alphaproteobacteria; order Rhizobiales; family Hyphomicrobiaceae. The sequence goes on along the minus strand of JANOHP010000088.1, from coordinate 37,709 downwards.
ATGATCGCTTGAAGTCGGTGTCGCGCGGCTATGCCTCGTTCGACTATCACATCAAGGGCTACGAGGAAGGCGAACTCGTCAAACTGTCGATCCTCGTCAATTCCGAGCCGGTCGACGCTCTGTCGATCATCGTGCATCGCACGCGCGCGGAGATGCGCGGGCGCGCCATGTGCGAGAAGTTGAAGGATCTCATTCCCCCGCACCTCTTCCAGATCCCGATCCAGGCCGCGATCGGCGCCAAGGTCATCGCGCGTGAGACCATCCGCGCGTTGCGCAAAGACGTGCTGGCAAAGTGCTATGGCGGCGACATCTCACGTAAGCGCAAGCTGCTCGACAAGCAGAAGAAGGGCAAAAAGAAGATGCGCGAGTTCGGCTCCGTGGAGATCCCGCAGGAAGCCTTCATCGCGGCGCTGAAAATGGAAGACAATTGAGGGACGCGCAGCCTCTCACGCGCTGGCGGGTACGCCTGTCGTCGCGGTTTGGCGCGATCCGCGCCGATCCGCCCATACACGGGTGAATTGCGCACCGAAAAATAAAATCTGGCTCGCGTAATACACCCACACCAGCAACACCACGACGGAGGCAGCGGCCCCGTAGGTGGAGTCGAGGCCTTGCCGGCCGATCCACCAGCCGATCGCCCACTTGCCGATCAGAAACAAGATTGCCGTCACAGCCGCGCCCATCCACACGTCGCTCCACGCGACGGGTGCATCGGGCAGAAACTTGAACATGGCGGCAAACAGCACTGTCAAGATCGTGAGCGAAATGCCCAGATCGATGAGGGCCGCGAGCGGCACCGACACGGTCTGCGAGACGAGCCCCCCGACACTGGACAACAGCGCCGTCGCCATCAGCGAAAGCATCACGAAAAGACCCGCCGCCAGCACGCCCAGCAGCGCAAACACATAGTGCCGAAGAATCGACCAATACCCTTGCTCGGGCTTGTCTTCGACACCCCACACGATGTTGAGCGACGCCTTCAACTGAATAACGATGGCGACGGCCGAGGCAATCAATGTCGCGACGCCGATGACGAGCGTGAGGACGCTGGTGCCGAAATCACTCGCTCCAGCTAGCGTGCCTTGAATGGCGTTCGCCGCCGCTGGACCCATCATGCCAGACAAGCTCCCGACGATCTGGCCTTCCACGGCTTGTCGGCCCAGCACCAGCCCTGCGATGGCGATCACGATGAGCAACAACGGCCCGATGGAAAAGATCGTGTTGTAGGCGAGCGCCGCACCCAAACGGCCGGGATCGTGGCTCCACCAGCGTTTGGCGGTTTCGAGAAGCACCGACGCGATCTCAGTCAACATGGCCATCACACCGGTTCGAAGCGCACGGCACGCCGCGCGCGCCCTCTTCGATGCAATGCCGTTGATGACCGGGAGTTCCGTTGTCCGACTGTCCGGCTCAGAAGGTCTGCGTCGCCAGCCACGTCCCCAGGTCCGCCAGCGCGCGATCCGCGATCAGGCGCTTTTTGGCGGCACCGCGTTGTTTGCCTTTGAGCTTGGCCCCCGCAGCGCCGACAGCCGGTACGTCGAGCGGTGGAAACAATCCGAAGTTCACGTTCATCGGCTGGAAGGAGCGTGGCCCTGCTTCCATACTCTCGATGTGGCCGCCCGTGATATGATTAAGGAGGGCGCCCAGGGCCGTCGTCGGCGGTGGTATGGACGGCGCGCGCCCAAGTCGCTCGGCGGCCGCGAACCGCCCCGCAAGCAGGCCGATCGCGGCACTCTCGACATAGCCCTCGCAGCCCGTGATCTGGCCCGCAAAGCGCAAGCGCGGCGCGACGTTCAACCGCAAACTGGCATCGAGCAGCCTGGGGCTGTTGAGGTAGGTATTGCGGTGCAAGCCCCCCAACCGTGCGAACTCCGCCTCCTGGAGGCCAGGAATCAAACGAAACACGCGAGTCTGCTCGCCGTGGCGCAGCTTGGTCTGGAACCCGACGATGTTCCACAGGGTGCCCAGCGCATTGTCCTGGCGCAGTTGCACGACGGCCCAGGGCCGCGCGCCCGTGCGGGGATCGGTTAGCCCGACAGGTTTCATTGGCCCGAAGCGCAGCGTGTCGCGCCCGCGCTCGGCCATCACCTCGATCGGCAGGCAGCCGTCGAAGTAGGGCGTGCCCTCCCACTCGCGAAATTCCGTCTTCTCGGCGGCGAGGAGCGCATCGAGGAACGCCTCGTACTCCTCCCGCGTCATCGGACAGTTGAGATAATCGGCCTCCGTACCCCCCGGCCCGACCTTGTCGTAGCGTGATTGGCGCCACGCGATGCTCTGATCGATCGACTCGAGGTGCACGATGGGCGCCAAAGCATCGAAGAATGCGAGTTCGGCTTCTCCCGTGAGGCGCCCGATCGCTTCGGCGAGCGCCGGCGAGGTGAGCGGCCCCGTCGCGACGATCACGCTCGTCCAGTCGTCCGGCGGCAAGCCCGCGATTTCGCTCCGCTCGAGCGTAATCAGGGGATGGTGCGCCACAGCCGCCGTGACATCGGCCGAAAAGGCATCGCGATCGACCGCCAGCGCCCCGCCCGCCGGCAGTTTGTGGCGATCGCCCATGGCGAGGATCAGCGAGTTCGCACGCCGCATTTCTTCGTGCAGCAGACCTACGGCATTGGCCGTCCAGTCGTCCGAACGAAAGGAATTCGAGCAGACGAGCTCGGCCAAACCGTCGGTTTTGTGAGCGTCGGTCCCGCGAACAGGGCGCATCTCGTGCAGCACGACCGGCACACCGGCCTGCGCGATCTGCCAAGCGGCTTCCGACCCCGCGAGGCCGCCGCCGATGACATGAATGGGTGCGACCTGGCTCATCGCCGCCTTCTAGTGCATTTCCTGTGTGTGCTCAAACAGTTCTGGTTTTGAACGAATCGGCGTCCTGCTATGCGCCCTTACCGGTTGCCGCGGAGTCAGCATGAAACGGGTTGCAGCACTTGTTGTCTTCGGCGTTCTGCTGGCGGGGTGTACCCACGAGCGCAGCGGACCGGTGTCGGCACATTTCGCCGATTTCACGACGCGCCCGCCGGCCGGCAACACCGTCTACGTGTGCCACGCCTACGGGTGTAAGATACAGAGCCGGTTTCGCTTTCGCGACGAGGACGTGACCACCCTCGCCACTCTCATGGCCAAAACCAGGGCCGCCGACACCCCGGCCGAGGAACGCCGCGCCGTCGCCTATGCCATTGGTTGGATGGAGCGGCGCGTGGGAGACACGATCGGCACCAGCGCCGACCGCCCGGGCATGGACTTCGCCGCGTCAGGCGACCCCACGCAGCAGGATTGCGTCGACGAAGCCACCAACACGACGAGCTATCTGCTCGTGCTCGCCCACAACAACCTGTTGCGCCACCACACCGTCGGCACGCCGTTCTCCAAGGAAAACCTGCTGCGCGGCGTCGCCGGGTGGCCCCATTGGACGGCCGTGCTGCGCGAAACGACCAACGGCCAGAAATGGGCGGTCGATAGCTGGATTTACGCCAACGGTGAGAACCCGGCGATCGTCGAAGCGGAGAAATGGTACATCGACTCGCTCGACAATCTGCCCGCCGCCACGCGCTGATCACGCATCACGCACATGGCGTCGCACAGACGTCGATCGATCAATCCCGCACCTCGTTGGGGAACACAGCCTTTTTCGGATCCCAAGCCTTTTTCGTAGACCCACCGAACCAATCCGAACTGGCGACCACCTTGGGTGGAGGCGTGAAATCGCCTGCCAAATGACGCACGAGATCGCGTTTGATCCGCGCTGTCTGCTCATCGCCGCAGAATTCATCGGCCTTGCCGATGGTCTGGGTGACGCGCGCGCGCGTGGTGTCGTACAGCTTCTCCAGCGCCGCCACCTCACCCGGGGCCGAACCCGCTTGCGTTTCGGAGGCGAGGTACGTGGTGCGCAGCCGCACAGCGTCGAAATTATAGCCGCAGGTCGTTGCCTTCGCCGAAACAGACGCAACCTGCATCGCCCGGTCGGTCGGCTTGACCGGTGCGGGCGCGGCCTGGGCTGGGGGAGAGCTGGGTGTCGATCCCGTCGTCAATCCAGGCAGTCCCGACGAGCAGCCGACGAGCAGCAGCGACGTCAGCGACGCCGCTAGTAATCCCAATGGCTGAACGGTCGACATTGCGCAGTCCCCCTCGACGTGGGCGCAATAGTCTATGTGTGGGGCGCGGCGTCAATGCGGCACCTGGGATTCTCCGCTGGTATCTTCGCAGCCACCCGGCTGGCGCACCCTTGACTCGGGGCACCCGGGTGGCGAAGAACGTGCATACGCTTGCGACACTCCCGATGATTTTTCGCCCGTAGCGCGCCTTGCCGCGCGCTGCCCCATGAACCCCCTGACCCATTGGCCATGACCCGCATGACGCACGAACGACGTGTGCTCGTCTGGATGTGCGTGCTCGTCGCCGTCAACCAGCTCGGGTTCGGCGGCATGATGGCTTCGCTGCCCCTTTATGCGCAATCGTTCGGCGTGCCGGCGTCGGCGATCGGATTGGCCGTCGCCGTCTACGGACTGGCGCGATTCGTGATCGCCCTTCCCGCAGGCCAACTCTCGGATGGACTGGGGCGACGGCCGACCTTGGCGATCGGAGGACTGATCTCAGCGCTCGGCAATCTATGGTGCGCGTGGGCAACGAGTTATCCCGAATTCATCCTGGCGCGGTTCGTCGCCGGCGCGGGTGCGGGCTTGATCGTCACCACCGGACAGGTGGTCTTGGCCGATATCAGCACGCCCGAACGGCGCGGTCGCACCATCGCCATTTATCAGGCGACCTTCATCTTCGCCGTGGGCGTGGGACCGTTCCCCGGCGGCCTACTGGCGGAATACTACGGCTTGGCCGCCCCCTTCGTGGCCTACGGCGTCGCCGCTCTGATCGCCACGATCGTCGCCTGGTTTGCGATTACCGAAACGCGCGGCATGAAGGACGGCAAAACCAGCTCGGGTCCACCCGCAGTTCTGCCGCCTTTCACCACGCAACTACGGCTGCTCGGCGGGCAAACCGGTTTCGTCCTCGTCAGTGTGATCGCGCTGATGAATGCCGTCGTACGGACGGGCGGATTGTTCGTGTTGATCCCGCTGCTCATTACCGAGCGGCTCGGTCTGTCGGTCAGCGTCATTGGGTTTGCACTGATGGTGGGCGGCGTGTCCGGCTTGATTGCTGCCTATCCCGCCGGTTGGCTGACGGACCGCCTGGGCCGCAAAGCCGTCATCGCGCCGGCGACGATCATGACCGGTGTATCGATGGGGCTGTTCTGCTTTGCACCATCCTACGGGTGGTTCTTGATGGCCTGCATCGTATGGGGTGTGGCCAGTTCCGTGGGAGGAACCGCGCCGTCGGCGTATGCTGCAGATTCCGCGCCTGCGGGCATGAACGCGGCGGCGATGAGCACCTTTCGCATGACCGGCGATGCCGGCTACATGGTCGGCCCGATCGCGCTGGGCGTGATGGCCGATCTCTATGGTCCCAATACCGCAATCGGCGTCTCGGCCCTCCTGCTGTTGGTCGTCGGCGCGACGTTCGCGCTGTTCGCCCCCGAAACCCATCGCGGGCGTGCCAGTTAGACGACGGGACCGAATTTGTTTCGTGTTACGCGCGCTCGGATGGAACGGGCTCGTCCATCGACAGCGACAGCTGGCGCACGATTTCGTTCAACACGAAGCGGCCCGCGCGCGTCACCCGGATGTGATCGCGCTGGGGCTCCTCGAGCATTCCCAGGCTTGCCAGACGCGACCGGCGGTTCCGCGACGGGCGGACACCGCCGACCGCTTCGAGACGGCTGAGATCGACGCCTTCTGTCAGGCGCAATCCCATCAACAGCAGTTCGTCGGCTTGCGCGGACGGCGACAGCGTTTCGTCTTCGACGAGGCCGTGGCCGTCACCTTCCACTGCCTCCGCCCACATCTCGGGCTGGCGCTGCGTCACCAGCGCGTGGCGGTCTGGGCCAACGATCAACCGGCCATGCGCGCCGGGCCCCACGCCGGCATATTCGCCATAGCGCCAGTAGACGAGATTGTGGCGGCTTTCCTCACCCGCCGTCGCATGGTTGGAAATCTCATACGCGGGAAGACCCCGCGCCTCGGTCAGCTCCTGCGTGATCTCGTAGAGCCGGTCGGCGAGGTCGGCGTCCGGAATGGCAAGCTTTCCCGCGTTGTAGAGGGCGGCGAACGGCGTGCCCTCTTCGATGGTGAGCTGATAAAGTGATAGGTGTTGATCCGCGATCTCCAGCGCCGCCCGCAATTCTTGCGTCCACGCCTGTTCGGTCTGTTGGGGGCGCGCGTAGATCAGGTCGAACGAAAATCGCTCGAACGTCCGCCGAGCGATCTCGATGGCCGCGCGCGCCTCCGCGGCAGAGTGCAAGCGGCCGAGCCGGCGCAGATCCGGATCATTCAAAGCCTGAACGCCCAGCGAGACCCGATTGACGCCGGCCGCGCGATAGCCGCGAAAGCGATCCGCCTCGACGCTGGAAGGATTGGCCTCGAGCGTGACTTCGGCGGTGGTCTCGACGGGCCAGAGCCCACCAATCTCGTCGAGGATGGCGGCAACCGTCGCAGGCTTCATGAGCGAGGGCGTGCCGCCGCCGAAGAAAATGCTGTGCACGGTGCGGCCCGGGGCTAGGGAGGCCATATGCTGCAATTCCCGCCGATAGGCGGCCAGAAATCGATCTTCGTCCCAACCGGCGTGGCGCACGTGACTGTTGAAGTCGCAATAGGGGCATTTCTGCGCGCAGAACGGCCAGTGGACGTAGACGGCAAAGCCCGGATCGGCGGTCACGTCAGGCACGCGGCGACAAACAGCGCGAAGGCGCGGGCGCGGTGACTGATGGCGTGCTTTTGCGCGGGCTCCATTTCACCGAAGGTCTCCGACATCCCGTCGGCCAAAAACATGGGATCGTAACCGAAGCCACGCTGGCCGCGCGGCGGCCACACGAGATGGCCGAAAACGCGCCCCTCGAACACGTCGGTGTGTCCGTCGGGCCAGGCGAGGCAGAGGGCGGCCGTGAAGGTCGCGCGCGGACCCTTCCCAGCCCATCCCTGCTGCGCCTCGATGGCCGTGGCAACCTTCTGCATGGCGAGGTCGAAATCCTTCTGCGGACCCGCCCACCGCGCCGACAGCACGCCTGGATCACCACCCAATATCTCGACCTCCAGGCCGGAGTCGTCGGAGAGCGCCGGCAGTCCCGTCGTGCGTGAACTGTGCAGGGCCTTCAGGCGCGCATTGCCCGCAAACGTCGTCTCGGTCTCTTCGGGTTCCAAAACCCCGAGCGCGCCGGCCGACACCGCCTCGAGCCCGAAGGGGTGGATCAAATCATCAATTTCGCGCAACTTGCCCGCATTGTGGCTGGCCACCACGAGGCGCGTGCCGCGCGTCAGCTTGGCACTCATGACAACCCCCAGATGCGTGGCTCGGCGAATTCCAGGCAATTGCCGGCGGGATCGCGAAAATAAATCGAGCGGCCTCCCGATGCCGGCCAGATGAAATCCGCCTCGATGGCAATGCCGCGCGCCTCCAGGTGCTCGCGCCACAGATTGATCTCGCGCGCTTCCGCCTTGAAGCAGACGTGACCGGGTCCGCGCGCGCCATGAGGCGGAACCGGCAGTGCCGAAGGCGGGGGAGGATGCTGGGTCGCGTCTGGATTGAAGATCAGCAAGACTTGGTTGGGCAGTTTGTAGAACACCTGTCGACCCGGCATCTTGGAGAACGCCACGAGCCCGAGCACGTCCTGGTAGAACGCCTCGATTCGATCGAGATCGGTCGCATAAAGCACGGTTTCGAGCACATCGTTGGGTTGCATGAGGCGAGCTCCGCTCCTGGCTGCGCCGGATGCTCGTGCCGTACCGGTCTCAACCAACCGTCAGTTTCTGCAGATTGACCAACTCACCGATGCCTTTCTTGGCGAGCAGCATCAGTTGGTCGAAACTGTCCTGGCTGAACGGCACCGTTTCCGCCGTGCCTTGCACTTCGACGATCCCGCCCGTACCGGTCATGACGAAATTGGCGTCGGCCTCGGCGTTGGAATCCTCGGGGTAATCGAGATCGAGCACAGCGTGGCCCTTGTAGAGCCCGCACGACACGGCCGCCACCTGATCCCGGATGACGCCGTCCTTGACCATATCGCGATGGCGCATCCAGGCGATGCAGTCGTAGAGCGCGACCCAACCGCCGGTGATCGAGGCCGTGCGGGTGCCGCCATCGGCCTGAATGACGTCGCAATCGACGGTAATCTGGCGCTCGCCCAGTTTCTGCAGGTCGACGACGGCGCGTAGCGCGCGACCGATCAAGCGCTGGATTTCCTGCGTGCGGCCGGAGGGATGGCCCGTCGTCACTTCGCGGCGCGTGCGCTCGTTGGTGGCCCGTGGCAACATTGAATATTCCGCCGTGACCCAACCCCGCCCCTGCCCCTTCAACCAGGGTGGCACGCGCTCCTCGAGGCTCGCCGTGCACAAGACGTGGGTGTTGCCGAATTTGATCAGGCAGGAGCCCTCGGCGTGCATGGACACCGCACGCTCGATGGAGACACGACGCAATTCGTCCGGCTGGCGTTTCGATGGACGCATGATCTGCTCTGGGGCTCGGGCCGGGACCGGCAGTGAGGGAAACGAATTGTCGGCAACCTATGCGAGGCCTCCAGCATTGGCAACCGCCGCGACAGTACCGAGGGCGGCACGGAAACCGCGGCCGGTTCGTGATCCAGTCGCCGAAGGGCCGACAAGTACCCGCACGCCGCGCGGTACACCCCAGCGCCGTCGACATCGGCATCCCCACAAACAGCTCGTCTGCGCCCGGCGGCGTTGCGACATCACCGTTTCTCTTTGTTCCCGGCGTCGAAAATGCGACACTGTCGCGTCGCGCTCCTTTTCGGCGTTCTACCTCTAGGCTACTCTTCCCAAATGTCCCCCACAGACAGATCCCTCCCTGCATCCCTGGGTCGACCGCCCAAGACCGGCGTCGAACTGCTCAATGAGCGCTCGCGCGCTGTTTTCCGCCAGATCGTGGAGTCCTACCTGGCGACCGGCGATCCCGTCGGCTCGCGCAACCTGACTCGACATCTGCCGATGACCTTGTCACCGGCCTCGGTGCGCAACGTCATGTCCGACCTCGAACATCTGGGGCTCATTTACGCGCCGCACACGTCGGCGGGACGTATGCCGACCCATACGGGATTACGCCTGTTCGTCGACGGCCTGCTCGAGATCGGCAATCTGGCGCCCGACGAGCGCCGGCAGATCGAAGCGCAGATTTCCTCCCAGCGGTCGCGCCCGATGGATCAAGTGCTGCGCGACGCCGGCGAAATGATCTCTGGCCTGTCGCATTGCGCGGGCTTGGTGTTGAGCGAAAAAACGGACTCCCGCCTCAAGCACATCGAGTTCGTGCCCTTGGAGCCGGGCAAAGCCCTGGTCGTGATTGTCGGCGAGGACCAGACCGTCGAAAACCGGATTATCAACTTCCCCAAGGGCCTGCCCCCCTCGGCATTGATCGAGGCCGCCAACTACCTCAATCATCACATTCGCGGACTGACGATCAGCGAAGCGACACGCAGGATCGAAGCCGAGCTGCTCAAAGCCAAGGCCGAACTGGACGGATTGACCAAAAAAGTCATCGAAGCGGGGCTCGCGACGTGGTCGGGCGCGCAGGACGACCGCAAGAGCCTCATCGTGCGCGGTCAGGCGAACTTGTTGAAAGACTTGTCGGCGATCGAAGAGCTCGAACGGATTCGTCAGTTGTTCGACGATCTCGAGTCCAAGAGCGACCTGATCCAGCTGCTGGGTCTGGCGGAAAAAGGCGAGGGCGTGCACATTTTCATCGGCGCCGAAAACAAGCTGTTTTCCATGTCGGGGTCGTCTTTGATCATCGCGCCGTTTCACGACACGGACCGCAAGGTGGTCGGTGTCCTGGGCGTCATTGGGCCCACGCGCCTCAATTATGCGCGCATCATCCCGATGGTCGATTATACCGCACGCCTCATCAGCAAGACCCTCGCTTGATTTTTTTGCGCTGCGGGATGATATGCTCACCAGCCTTTCTGTGCGCGACTGCGGCTCGATCAGCCGAGCCCTCGTGATCGCCGCCCCACGCCTTTGCCGGAGTTTTCCCCGATGTCCACCACGCCCCCGGAGTTCGACCACCCCCCCGCTGACGGTCAGCCATCCGAAGGTCCGGACGGCTCCCAACAGTCGCGTGCCCCCCAGCCCCAAGACGAAGGTGGCGCCGTGCGCGAGGCCCGGCTGCAAATCGAGACCTTGAAGGGCGAAGTTGCCGACCTCAAGGACCGGCTGCTGCGGGCGCATGCGGAAATGGACAACATTCGCAAGCGGACCGAGCGGGAGAAATCTGAAGCCAACAAGTATGCCGTTACCAAGTTCGCTCACGACGTCGTCACGGTCGGGGACAATTTTCAGCGTGCGATCAATACCATACCGCCCGGCGCGGTGGAAGAAACCCCCGCTCTGAAGAGTTTTCTGGATGGCGTGATCTTGACGGAGCGCGAACTGCTCAATGCGCTCGAACGGCACGGCATCAAACGGATCGACCCGACGGGCGAGCCGTTCAACCCGCATCTGCATCAAGCCGTGCTCGAAGTGCCCACCCTCGATGTGCCCGCGGGCACCGTCGTGCAGGTGTTCCAGTGCGGCTACCTCATCGAGGATCGGGTGTTGCGGCCCGCCATGGTCTCCGTCGCCAAAGGAGGTGCCAGACCGGGCCATCCTGGGGACTCCGCCTCGCCAGCGCCGCTCCCAGAGGACGAGACCGGCGAGAGTTCACCCGGTCCCCAGGACGCCTACCGCTCGTGATGCGTTGGCTTGGCGGAGTCAGGCTGGGGAGACCCGCCGCAGCGTCAGGTTGATCCGCCCGCCCTCCGGCAGCAGCGTGCTGGTTCCCGGCAAGACCCGATCGATGCCGTGGTAGGCCAGCCGCGAGGGCCCGCCCAAGACAAAGACGTCGCCCGAGCGCAGCGTGACCCCGACCTTGGGGTCGCCGCGCCGCAATCCGCCGACGTGAAAGATCGCATCGTCCCCCAAGGACACCGAGACGACGGGAGCCGTGAGGTCGGATTCGTCGGCGTCGCGGTGGCTGCCCATGCGAGCCCCGGCACCATAGACATTGACGAGGCACGCCTCGGGAGGAGCCGCTGCGGGCGCCACCTCGCGCCACAGATCGAGCAGACTGTCGGGAATTGGCGGCCAGGGTACATCCGTGACCGGATGGGTGGCCTGATAGCGGTAACCTCCCGCTTGATCCGTCATCCAACCCAAGCAGCCGCAATTGGTCATTCGCACCGACAGTTCTTTACCCGTTCGCGGCATCGTCGGTACATAGAGGGGCGCTCGCCGGATGACAGCCCGAATTTCGTCGAGTAGCCGTTGCTGGAGGGCGAGATCGAGCCGGCCCACCATCAATCGGACCCCCGCGGGCAGTCGAGATGTATCACCCGTCATCAGCGTTGTTTCCAGCCCGCTCCAGCGACACTTTTATCACATGCTGTTCCACCTCAACCGTTGCGGCGTCCCCAAGTGCCGCCTATATAGCCACCTGTAGTCGAAATCAGCTCCAGGGGACCGTTTTCGGCGACCCGTAAGGGTCTGTTGGAGCATCGGACGCCAAAAACGTCAGAGGTGAACGCCGACCATCGAGAGATATCACCTCTCGGGCGTGATCTTCGGCGACGGGTTCGAGCGGTCTGCCACAAACACAAGGACGAGTTCGCCATGGCCGAAGTCATCGGTATCGATCTTGGCACTACAAATTCCTGCGTCTCCGTCATGGAAGGCGGTAAACCCAAGGTTATTCCCAACGCAGAAGGTATGAACACCACCCCCTCGATCGTCGCGTTCACCGAGGATGGGGAGCGGTTGATCGGCTTGCCAGCCAAGCGCCAAGGCGTCACCAACCCCACCAACACGTTTTTCGCCATCAAGCGATTGATCGGCCGGCGCTATGCCGACCCGATGGTAGAAAAAGACAAAAAGCTCGTCCCCTACGAGATCGTCGAAGGCAAGAACGGCGATGCGTGGGTGCGGTCGCGCGGCAAGGAATTTTCGCCGCAGCAGTTGTCCGCCGATATCTTGAGCAAAATGAAAGAGACGGCCGAAGCCTATTTGGGCCATGCGGTGACGCAGGCCGTCATCACGGTGCCGGCCTACTTCAACGACGCACAACGCCAAGCCACGAAAGACGCCGGAAAAATTGCGGGCCTCGAGGTTCTGCGCATCATCAACGAACCCACCGCTGCGGCGCTGGCCTACGGCCTCGACAAGAAAACCCAATCGAAAACCATTGCCGTCTACGATCTGGGCGGCGGCACGTTCGACATTTCGGTTCTCGAAATCGGGGATGGCGTGTTCGAGGTGAAGTCCACGAACGGCGACACGTTCCTGGGCGGTGAAGACTTCGACATGCGTCTCGTCGAATATCTGGCCAGCGAGTTCCGCAAGGAAAACAGCATCGACCTGACGAAAGACAAGCTCGCCTTGCAGCGCCTCAAAGAGGCGGCCGAGAAGGCTAAGATCGAGCTGTCGAGCGCCCAGCAGACCGAGATCAATCTGCCGTTCATCTCCATGAGCCCGCAGAATCAATCGCCGCTCCATCTCACGATGAAGCTGACACGCGCCAAGCTCGAAAGCCTTGTGGAAGAACTCATTCTGAGAACGCTGGCGCCGTGCGAGCAGGCGATCAAGGACGCCGGCTTGAAAGCCGCCGATATCGACGAGGTGGTGCTCGTCGGCGGTATGACGCGCATGCCGCGCGTGCAGGCCGAGGTGAAGAAGCTGTTCGGCAAGGAGCCCCACAAGGGCGTCAACCCCGATGAAGTCGTCGCCATCGGTGCGGCCATCCAGGGCGGCGTTCTGAAGGGCGACGTCAAGGACGTCTTGCTCCTCGACGTGACGCCGCTGTCGCTGGGCATCGAGACATTGGGCGGTGTGTTCACGCGCCTGATCGACAAGAACACGACCATCCCGACGAAAAAATCGCAGGTGTTCTCTACAGCCGAGGATGGCCAGAGCGCGGTCACCATTCGCGTGTTCCAGGGCGAGCGCGAGATGGCAGCCGACAACAAGGTGCTCGGCCAATTCGATCTGTTGGGCATTCCCCCGGCGCGCCGCGGTGAGCCGCAAATCGAGGTCACCTTCGACATCGATGCCAACGGCATCGTCAAGGTTTCGGCCAAGGACAAGAAGACCAACAAAGAGCAGTCGATTCGCATCCAAGCGTCGGGCGGGCTATCCGACGACGACATCAAGCGCATGACCGAAGAGGCCGAGCGCTTCAAGGACGAGGACACGAAGAAGCGCGCCCTCGTGGAAGCCCGCAACAGCGCCGATCACTTGACGTCGGAAGCCGAAAAGAACCTCAAGGAATACGGTGACAAGTTGGCACCCGCCGACAAGACGGCGGTGGAAACCGCGCTCACCGCCTTGAAAGAGGCCATCTCCAGCGACGACGTCGACAAGATCAAGACAACGACCGACGCCCTCATGCAGGCCCAGCTGAAACTCGGCGAAGCCATCTACGGAGCCAAGGGCGGTGACCCCGACGGCGGCGAAGATGAGGCGCCCAAGTCCGGTCCGAAAGGCGACAGCAAGGGCGGCGCCGAGAATGTCGTCGATGCCGACTTCGAAGAGGTCAAGGACGATAAGAAAAAGAGTGCCTGATCCGATTACGGGGAATGCGCCGCGCGGGGGCATTCCCCACTTTGCTCAGTTTCCCTGATGTTGTGGGGCGTCTGTTCGGCATACGGCGTTGCGATGATGATCAGCCGCGTTTGCGTGACTGGATCGACGAACGGAATATCGGCACATGGCCAAACGCGATTATTATGACGTTCTGGGCGTTGCGCGCGCCGCCAGCGACACCGACCTCAAGTCGTCGTTTCGCCGCCTCGCCAAAGATCATCATCCCGACCGTAATCCTGGAGACGCCTCGGCGGGGCAAAAGTTCCAGGAAATCAACGAAGCCTATGAAGTTCTGAAAGATCCCCAGAAACGCGCCGCCTACGACCAGTACGGCCACGCCGCCTTCGAAGGGGGTCGGGGACAAGGTGGCCCGGGAGGATTCGGTCCCGATTTCGCGTCGTCGATGTCGGATATTTTCGACGATCTCTTCGGCGAGTTCATGGGCGGACGCCGCACCGGTCAGCGCACGCGCGGCACGGGGCGCGAACGCGGCGCCGATCTGCGCTACAACATGGAAATCTCGCTCGTCGATGCCTATGGGGGCAAGCAGGCGCAGATCCGCGTGCCCACCAGCATCGCCTGTGAGGTGTGCGCCGGCAAAGGCGCCAAACCCGGCACGACGCCCTCGACGTGCCCCACGTGCGCGGGCCACGGCAAAGTGCGCGCCTCGCAGGGCTTTTTCACAATTGAACGCACCTGCCCCGCCTGTCACGGCCGGGGCGAGTACATCGAGGATCCCTGCGCCAGTTGCAACGGCGCCGGCCGCGTCACCAAGGAGCGCACGCTCCAGGTCTCCATTCCTGCCGGCGTCGAGGACGGCACGCGCATCAGATTGGCCGGTGAAGGCGAAGCCGGGGTGCGCGGTGGCCCGACGGGCGATCTCTATATTTTCCTGTCCATCAAGCCGCACGAGTTCTTCCAGCGCGACGGCGCCGACGTGTTCTGCCGCGTGCCCATTGCGATGACCACGGCGGCGCTGGGCGGCACCATCGAAGTGCCCACGCTGGATGGCAACCGCGTAAAAAAGACGGTGCCCGACGGCACCGAATCGGGCAAGCAATTCCGCCTCAAAGGCAAGGGGATGCCGGTGCTGCGCTCCAAGGTGCAGGGCGACATGTACATCCAGGTCGAAGTCGAAACTCCCAAGCACCTGACGCGGCGCCAGCGCGAGCTGCTGGAAGAATTCGAGACGGAAAGCAAGGCCGAAAACAACCCGGCGTCATCGGGGTTCTTCGCGCGCGTGAAGGAGTTCTTCGAGGGCAAGGGGGCGTGAGGTGACGACGTTCGGACCACCCCGCGCTCGCCTGTTCGTCGCGCTCGACGTGCCCTCCGTCGCCCGCGCGCAAACCATGGTCGACCAACTCGGCGATGATGTCGTGGCCTACAAGGTCGGCCTCGAACTGATGTTTGCTGGTGGATTGAGCTTCGCGACCGCCTTGAAGGCAAGCGGCAAAGCCGTGTTCCTCGACATGAAGCTGCTCGACATCCCCAATACTGTCGAAAAGGCAGCCGCCAATATCGCCGACCTGGGCCTCGACTATCTGACGGTTCACGGCACCGACAGGAAGACGCTCGACGCGGCCGTCAAGGGCCGCGGGTCGTCGACGTTGAAGTTGCTTGCCGTTACTGTCCTGACCAGCCTCGACGAGGCCGACTTGCGCGAGCAGGGCATCACGTCCACGACAACATCCGAGCTGGTTGTGCACCGGGCATGCTTGGCAAAGGCCGCTGGTTTCGATGGCGTCATTGCTTCGGGCCAAGAAGCCGCCGCCGTGCGTGCGGCGACCGGCCCAGACTTCCTCATCGTCACGCCCGGCATTCGCCTTTCGGACGGCGCTGACGGTGATCAGGCCCGCGTGTTGACGCCGACCAAGGCCGTCGCTGTCGGGGCCAGCCATCTCGTCGTCGGGCGCCCCATTACGCAGGCTACGGATCCACGCGCCGCTGCCCGGGTGATCATCGAAGCGATCGGGCAGGTCTGATCTGCCCGCAGCGGACCCTTGCATCTCTTCCCTCGATGCGGTCTCTTCGCGCCTTCATCGCACAGGAGACCCCGCCATGGCCAAAGGCTATTGGATTGCCCACGTCGACGTATCGGATCCCGATGGCTACAAGGCGTACGTCGCGCTCAACGCCAAAGCATTCGCGATCTACAAGCCCAAATTCCTCGTGCGCGGCGGCCAGTTCACGCCCAAGGCTGGAACCCCGCGCGCGCGCCATGTCGTGCTGGAGTTCGACAGCTACGCCCAGGCGCTCGCCTGCTACGAGAGCCCCGAATACAAAGCCGCCGAAGCCGTCCGCAACACGACGTCGACCGCCGACGTCATCGTCATCGAGGGATACGAGGGCTGATCCTTGCGGTCAAAGCCCCCGCAACACGAACCGGTTCAGTCGCTCGGCGAACTTCGCGGGGTCGGCTGGCAGTTCGCCATCCAGAATGCGCGCCTGATCGAACAGCAGGTGCGCAATTTCCGCGACATCCTCGGTGCGCTGGGCGGCCGCACTCGCCGCCGCTGACTTGACGATCGCATGCGCCGGATTGATCTCGAGGACAGGCTTGAGGCCAGCCCCGCTCTCGTTGCGCCGTTGCAGCAGCCGTTCCAGCGCCAAGTCGGGCCCCGCACCCGGCGCCACGAGGCAGACAGCCGATGACACGAGGCGCTTGGAGACGCGCACATCGCTGACCTGGTCCCCCAGTGCCGTCTTGATGATGGCGATGAGCGCACCGACATCAGAGGTGTCGCTGGCATCGGAAGGTGTCGTGTCCACCAACGCTATGCTCGACAGGTCGACTTCGCCTTGCGTCAGGGAGCGCAGCGCCTTGCCCTCGAACGGCGGCGCCATCGTCGTCCAGAAGCTGTCGACGGGGTCCGTCAACAGCAGGACCTCGACTCCCCGAGCCGTGGCCGCCTCGAGTTGCGGGCTGGCTTTCAACCGATCGAGGTTGTCACCGGCGAGGTAGTAGATGTCGGCCTGCTCTGGGCGCAGCGCGGCGACATACTCTTTCAGTGACCGCCACCCCCCGCCCGCCGTCGAGCGGAACCGGGCGAGTTTCAGGAGTTGATCGCGGCGCTCGAAGTCCTCGTAGAGGCCTTCCTTGAGGACGGCGCCGAACGTCTCCCAGAGTGTTTCGTACCCCGTGGCGTCTTTATCTCTGAACTGCTCGAGCTCCGACAACACACGACCCGTCACCGCCTTGCGGATCTGGCCCACGATCGGATTGTTCTGCAGCGTTTCGCGGGAGATGTTGAGCGGCACGTCCTCGCTGTCGATGACGCCGCGCATGAATCGCAGCCAGCTCGGCATCAGGTCCGCATCGTCGGTGATGAAGACGCGGCGCACGTAAAGCTTCACGCGCCCCTTACGGCCCACGTCATAGAGATCGAACGGTCGCGTGCTCGGCACGAACAACAAAACCGCATACGACTGGCGGCCCTCGGCCCGGTAATGGATCGTCAGCGCCGGTTCGTCGAATTGTCCGGCAATCGTCTTGTAGGCCTCGGCATAGTCTTCCGGTTTGACCTCGGATTTCGACCGTTGCCACAGCGCGCTCGCCGCATTGACCTGTCGCACACTGCCGTCGGGTTCGACGAGCTCGACGGGGAACTGGATGTGATCGGAATAGGTGCGCACGATGTGCTCGATCCGCGAGGCCTCGAGGAACGCGTCATCCTCTTTGCGGATCGTCAGCGTCACGGCGGTGCCCCGCGGAACGGATGCGGCCTGGGCTTCGGAGGCCGGCGCGATGGTGAACCCGTTTGCCCCGTCCGAGATCCACACACTTGCCGTCGGTGCACCGGCCCGCCGGCTGACCACCTCGATGTGATCCGACACCATGAACGCAGAATAGAATCCGACGCCGAATTGACCTATCAAGGCACTCGACCCGTCCTTTTCAGCCGACAGTCGGTCGAGAAAGGCCTTCGTGCCCGACCGGGCGATGGTGCCCAGGTTCTCGATCAGTTCGGGCTGGGTCATGCCGATGCCATTGTCGGCGACGGTCAGCGTGTGGGCGGCTTTATCGACGCTGATGCGAATGGCCAAGCGCGGCTCGGTCTCGATGAGAGCCGGCTGCGCAATCGCTTCGTAGCGCAGTTTGTCGAGGGCATCCGAGGCGTTGGAGATCAACTCCCGCAGAAAGATTTCTTTTTCGGTGTAGACCGAATGAACCATCAGATGGAGGAGGCGCGACACCTCCGCCTGGAACGGGTGTTGCGACCCACTGGTGTCTGACTCGACCGACATGCATTGAACTCCTGGACGTGCAGACTGAAGTGGGGCGATTAATGCAACTGTCGCCGCGACAGTGCAAGGTACCGGCCGCCCTCTCACGGCATTGGCGAACCGCCGACCCGACCCTACACTGCGCACCCCTATACCGCGCTGCACCTTTCAATGGCGAGGATCGCCCATGGCGGACAAATTGACGGATGGCGAACGCGACCAAGCCCTGCAGACCCTGCCCGAGTGGACGCGCGTGCCAGGACGCGACGCGATCACCCGCCGCTTCACATTCGAGGATTTCAACGCAGCATTCGGCTTCATGACCCGCGCAGCGCTGCTGGCGGAGCGCATGGATCATCATCCCGAGTGGCTCAACGTCTGGAACCGCGTCGACGTGACCTTGTCGACGCACAGCGCGGGCGGCCTGACACGTCTCGACGTGGATCTGGCCCATGCGATGGATCGCCTCGCCGCGTCGACCTAACCGGGCTCAGCCGCTCGGCCAGGATGTGCCCGACAGAGGACCACTGCGCCCGACCGGCGCCCGAACGCCCGGTGCCGCCGGCTGGGTCGGACCGGGTGGGATGGGTTTGAAGGCTGCGGGCGCACCTTTGATGGTTTGGCGTCGCTGCACCCCCCCATCCACGCCCGGCGACCGCACGTCCGGCTCGACGAGAGGTCGATCCCCAGGGTCGAACGGATCGGCTCTGTCGCCGTCGGCCAGCGACACGCCGTGCGAGTCGAAGAGTGGCCGCACATCGGACGGCAACAAGGGTACGGGTGGACCAGAGAACGCCACAGACCTGTCGTCGGCGCGATCGGCTGCGGGCGCAGACGGCGCATAGCGTCGATGCCGCTCGCGTTCGCTCGCAGTCCAGGCCTCGGGCTTACAGCGGCATCCCTCGACCATCTTTTTGCGATAGCGAAAGGCTGTCGACAGGGCCACATAGGGCCGACCCTGCAAATCGATCATCTCGGAGGCATCGCCCGACGTACTGCCGTGGAAGAAGAGGCGGGCCTCCTGGCCACAGCTCGATCGGCAGGTGGTGGCGTCGCGATCCATGCCGGCGCCGTTTGTGGCTTGGCTGATCGGCCAATAATATCCATCGCACAGCCGCACGCACAGTGTTCGGTAGGACCCGCCCAAGGTGCGGAAGGTATCGGTGCCGCGCTGGTCGCGTCGATAGGGGTCGTACAAGGGCTCGCGGGTCGAATAGGGCGTGTACCCAAAGGGTGGCGCTATCGACGAGGGCGGCTTGGAAGGCGCCGAGGATGAGCCCCAGCTGAAGAGGTTTTGCAGGAACCCTTGAGCACCCGCTGGCGTGGTCGACACCTGACACGCCAAGACCCCCGCCGCACAAATCCATCGACTCCGACGCACCGCCATGACCACCGACTCGACACGGCCCACCTGGGCACCCCACGCACGGATCGGGGGCAACGACTGCCGCCGATCACGCCGTGCGACGGTACTTGGTCATGGCAAACAAGGTCTGAACGAAAGTGCCAAAAGCGCTGCAACCACCGATTTACTCGGCAGCCGATGCGCCGCCGACCAAGAGCGTGCGCAAATAGTCGAGCTGATCGAAGTTGCCGTATTTGATCGACAGGACGCCGCTCTCCCCCGAACCGCGCTTGATTTCCACCTTGAGGCCTAAGCGCTCCGCCAGCTCGCGCTCGAACGCGCGCGTGTCGGCATCTTTCGCGCGCGGCCGCCGCGGCTCGCCATTGCGATCGATGTCCTGCACCAAGGCTTCGATGGCGCGCACGTTCATATCTTGAACGACGATCCGCTCTGCCAGGGCCTCGGCATCCTCCCGGCCCACGAGCGCCCGGGCATGCCCCGCCGTGATCTTGCCGTCCTGGACCAGCGCCCGCACGCTCTCGGGCAGTTTCAGCAGCCGCAGCGTATTGGCGACATGGCTGCGACTCTTGCCGATGACTTCGGCCATACGTTCTTGCGTATAGGCATAGCGCTCGATCAGCTCGTTGTAGCCAGTTGCTTCTTCGATGGCGTTGAGGTCGGCCCGCTGCACGTTCTCGATGATCGCGAGTTCGAGCACCTCTTGATCGGTCAAGTCCCGGACGATGACGGGAATAGTGTGCAGTCCAGCCATTTGCGCGGCACGCCAGCGCCGTTCACCGGCGACGATCTCGAACCCGCCGCCGGGATCGGGGCGCACCACGATCGGTTGCACCAGACCTTTCTGCCGGATCGACTCCGACAGTTCGATCAGTTCGTCCTGCCGGAAATCCTTGCGCGGATTGAGGCGGCCCCCGCGCACCATGTCGACGGCCACGACTTTCTGCTCGCCTTCGGGCGGCAGGCGTGAGGACGGCGCCGAGGTTTCGCGGATCAGTGCGGCGAGCCCTCGGCCCAGAACGTTGCGCTGCAATGGCGTCGCCATGGTCTTTCCCCTTCTTTCTGTTCTATACGGCGACCCGTGACATGGTCCGATGACAGGCGGTGCGGCTCAGGCCGCTTTGATGCTGCGTTCGCGTTCGATGATCTCGCGCGCCAATCCGATGTAGGCTTTCGAACCGACGCATTGCTGGTCGTAGACCAGGATCGGCTGGCCGTGCGAGGGCGCCTCGGCGACCTTGACGTTGCGCGGAATGACCGTCTGATAGACTTTCGGCCCAAAGAACTGGCGCACGTTTTCGGCGACTTCGCGCGACAGGCTGGTGCGCGCATCGTGCATCGTGAGCACGACGCCCTGGATTTCGAGGCCGGGATTGAGGCTGCCCCGGATCTGATCAATCGACTCCTTGAGCTGCGCAATGCCTTCCAGCGCAAAAAATTCGCACTGGACCGGAACCAGGACGGCGTGGGCGCCGACCATCGCATTCAACGTCAACAAGCTGAGCGACGGCGGGCAATCGATCAGGGCATAGGTGAAGCCTTCACCAGCCGGCAGGGTGCGCTGAGCTGCCGCCATTTCCAGGACCGCGTCGCGCAAGCGAAACGGCCGGCTCGGCTCCGACATCAGCTCTGTTTCCAGGCCCACCAGATCGGCATTGGCGGGCACGATCCACAGCCCCGGCACCGCGGTTTCGATGCTGGCCGCAGCCAACGTCGATTCTCCCATGAGCACGTCGTAAGTGGTGACGTCTCGACGATCCGGGCCAATGCCGACCCCCGTCGAGGCGTTGCCCTGTGGATCGAGATCGATGATCAGCACCCGCTCGCCGACGGCTGCCAAGGCGGTCCCCAAATTGATGGCCGTGGTCGTCTTGCCGACGCCGCCCTTCTGGTTGGCGACAGCCAGAACGCGAAGCACCGGAGCTGATTTGGTCATGGCCGTCACGGCATCACCCTTCCGTTTTGGCTGCAAGCTGACGCACCACAACGATGCGCGCATGCGCGGCGGTGCGGCTGGGCACCAGATCGTAGGTTATGCGCCACTTCTGCACGGCTTTTGCCAGTTCCGTTTCAACGTCCTGCCCCTTCAAGAACACGCCGTGCGTGTTCGGGCCGAATAGCGGCGCTACCCAACCCAAGAGCCGATCCATGGGGGCCAGCGCTCGCGCCGTGACAAGATCGGTTGGGCCGACTCTAGCGCGAGTCGCCGCCGTCTCGACGCGTTGGCTGACTATGTCCACAGCGATTGCAGAGCCAATCCCCGTGTGCCGCACGACGTCGGCCAGAAAGGCCGCTTTGCGGGAATCGCTCTCGATCAGCACGACCCTGTGGCCAGGCCCACGATTGGCCAACAGGATTGCCAGCACCAACCCGGGAAACCCGGCGCCCGATCCCACATCCACCAGGGATTTGGCCGTTGCTGGGATATGATCGAGAAGCTGTGCGCTGTCGGCAAAATGCCGCCGCCAGACATCGTCGAGAGTCGTGGGGGCAACCAAATTGATCGTGTTCTGCCAAAATCGCAGACGAGCGGCATAAATCTCAAGCCGTT
The DNA here is from genome assembly GCA_031406575.1 of Hyphomicrobiales bacterium. Classification (GTDB taxonomy): domain Bacteria; phylum Pseudomonadota; class Alphaproteobacteria; order Rhizobiales; family Hyphomicrobiaceae. The sequence goes on along the minus strand of JANOHP010000088.1, from coordinate 15,910 downwards.
CAGAGGTTTCACGTGAAACCGGGAATGCCGCTGCGAACTCAGCGGGTCCAAAGGCCTCCGGCAGCAGGTCAACGGACGGCATGGTGCGTGTTCCCGGGGGCCGAAGCGCGTCAGGCCGACTTTCGCTCGGCCCTGCGCTTGGTGTGCGCCAAAAGCAGCAAGAGAGCCGCTGGCGTCATGCCATCGATGCGGGCGGCGTGGGCAATCGTCGCCGGGCGCTGGCGGGCGAGCTTGGTTTGAAGCTCGACCGACAGCCCAGGCAACCCCATATACTCGAAATCCCGGGGAATGAGGGTTTCCTCGTCACGGCGCAAAACCGCCACATCGGCCGCTTGGCGCTCGACGTAAGAGGCATATCGGGCATCCACGGCCAGCTGATCCAACGTCGTCGGGGCCAAACTGTCGAGCTCAGGCCAGATGCGGCGCAGGGCCGTGACATCCACAGACGCGTGGGCCAACAGCTCGAACGCCGACCGCCGCCGACCGTCCTGGTTGATGGCGAGGCCATGGCGGGCCGCCTCGTTCGGGGTCAGCGTCAATCGATCCAGTCGTGCACGGCCCATCGCCAAGGCCGCTGCTTTGACGTCATGCGCCTGGCTCCGCTCGGCTCCGACGCAGCCGACGGCCTGCCCCAGGGGGGTCAATCGTTGATCCGCGTTGTCGGCCCGCAGGCGTAAACGGTATTCGGCCCGCGAGGTGAACATCCGGTAGGGTTCGCTCACGCCGCGCGTGACGAGGTCGTCGATCATGACGCCCAGATAGGCGTCGGCCCGGGATATCGCGAGGCCCTGAGCCCGCCCCGAGGCTTTCAGTGCCGCATTGACCCCGGCCATGATCCCTTGGGCCCCCGCCTCTTCATATCCGGTCGTGCCATTGACCTGACCCGCCAGAAACAGGCCCGGCAGGCGGCGCAGCTCGAGTGTCGGGTCGAGTTCGCGCGGGTCCACGTAGTCGTATTCGATGGCATATCCGGGCCGCTTGATCCGCACCTGCTCGAGGCCTGGAATGGTCTCGAGAAAGGCCTGCTGCACGTCGGCTGGCAGCGATGTCGAGACCCCGTTGGGATACACCGTGTCGTCGTCGAGACCTTCCGGCTCGAGGAAAATCTGATGGCTCGTCCGGTCGGCGAACCGCACGACTTTGTCCTCGATGGACGGGCAATAGCGCGGCCCGGTGCTCGTGATGGCGCCCGAATACATCGGCGCCCGATCGAGATTGGTGCGGATGATGGCGTGGGTTTGCTCATTGGTGTGGGTAATGCCGCAGGCGATCTGAGGCGTCGTGATCTGGTCGGTCAGGAACGAGAACGGCTCGGGCGGGTCATCGCCAGCCTGCATGTCCAGGCGGTCCCAGGCGATGGTGGACCCGTCGAGGCGGGCGGGCGTACCCGTCTTGAGGCGTCCCATGGGCAAGCCCAGGGCATAAAGCCGGTCGGCAAGGGCGACCGATGGCGCTTCGCCGACGCGGCCGGCGGGAATGCGCGTGTCGCCCATATGGATCAAGCCGCGCAAAAACGTGCCCGTGGTCAACACGACGGCGCCAGCGCGCAACTCTCGACCCTGCGCCGTGCGAATGCCGGTCACCCGCTTGTCATCGTCGGTGAGGACATCGTCGACGCCGGCCTCGATAATGGTCAGATTGGGGATGCTACGCACTGCGGCCTGGATGGCGCGGCGGTATAGGGCGCGATCGATTTGGGCCCGCGGGCCCTGAACGGCTGGTCCCTTGGAGCGGTTGAGCAGGCGAAATTGAATTCCGGCGGCATCCGCGGCCCGTCCCATGAGGCCATCAAGAGCATCGATTTCCCGAACCAGGTGGCCCTTGCCCAGGCCGCCGATCGCGGGATTGCACGACATCTCGCCCACGGTCGCGAAAGAATGCGTCACCAACGCCGTTGCTGCGCCCATCCGCGCCGCTGCAGCTGCTGCTTCGGTGCCGGCATGGCCGCCACCCACCACGATGACGTCGAAACGATCGGTTTGCATTTGGGAATGACCGGCTTTGCGATGAACAGGTGCGCACCTGCGCTTTGGGCGATGACGGTGTTGTCATAGCCGTATGGCGACCCGGTATCCAGTCCGATGCCGCCTATTTCGCCGGCTCGGGGGTCTTGCGTGGGGCACGCCGCCGGGGTGTCACTGGCTGCTTTTTTGGCGCCTGTTTGGGCTTGGTCACGGGCCGGTGCGGCGTCGGCGGCGCGGCAACCCGCTCCTCCAGCGCCCCAAGGAGAACGCGAGCCCGCGTCTCGATCGCCTCCACGGCCCGCCACAGCAGGGGATGCCCGCCGGCTGGCATGGCTTCGACCTGCGTCGCCGCCGCCCGCACTTCGCTCAGTGCCAAGGTACAGAGCTGCCCGACCCGCCGCACCAATCGGGTGGGATTGAGCCCGCAGGTGCGCGCGAACGCCTCCCAATGCCGCCGCTTCAGGTGTTCCCCGCGGTTCTTGCCGGCAATTTTCTGCGAAAGATTGCGGGTAACGCCATCCCACACTTCGGCGCACATGATGTCGTAGGCGGGCGCCAACTCGGCCCCCCGTGCGGTCAACAACAGGGCGTAGTTTTTGGCATGCGCGTCCGTGTTGCAGGCGATGACGTTGAGGATGACGTGATCGACGAGCCGCAACACATCTGCCGCCCCCATGCGGGCCCGCGTCAGGGCGAACATATCGGCCAGCGTCGGACCCTTGATGCCGGTTTGGTTGGCTTCGTATTTGGCCGACGGCGGTTTTCCGAGCGCCTGGCAGAAGTCCTCCTGGTGCAAGCGCCGCCAACGATCGCCTTGCCGGCGTCGATCGTAGCGCGCCACGAGAAAATAACTGCGCGATCCCGCTCGTCCTGTCGTCAGATCGGGGGTTCGCGCTCCGCAGCGGCGCGCCAGCGTCAGGCAGAGTGCCTCGTTCTGCACGCCGCCAAACAGCATGCCGGAGTCGGGTTTCAGAATATGCGTCGAGGGTGCCCCGTCGATGGGAATGTGGATGCGCCCCGCGTCGTCGACCGCAACGCCCAGCTTCGACTGCACACCCGCGAGCGACATCGACACACCGTCCTCGCCTGCCAGAAAGGGTTTCCGGGGCAAATCCATGATGATGCGCTCGAGGTCGGCCTCGGTGGCGACGGGGCGCCAGTGGCCTGCACTGGCCGTGCCGGGACGGCCGATCGACAGGGCGCCGGCCGTATCGCGACCGATCTCGCTCAGGATGGACAGCACGTCCTCGGGCGAGGCGCCCAGCATGGTGCCCAACGTTTTGAGCTGGGAGCCCTCCGGTAGCAGGTTCATCGCCCAGACCAAAAACACCTGGGGATCGACAGGCTGCGGCGCCAGAGGAATGCGCAGGGACATGGGGAACGCCCCACGCGTCGTCAGCCACGCGGGTTCGTAGGTGAACGTCGGCCCGACGCTACCGGCCTCGATACGCCCCACCACGCGCGTCTCGAAATAGACGGTGAGCGCGCTCATGGGGAGGGCTCATCGATGTCGTCGGGGAGGTCGGGAATGCTGTCATCGTCGCGCGTTGGACCCGTGAGCCTTACTTCTTGTCCTGTGACGTTTATCGAGCCTGGATTGATGTTCAGATGGTAAGCTGAGGCAGGGGCGAGCTTGAGAAGTTCGATCACCCTTATTCCCAACGCCTCCGCCACCACCAAGGCCTTGCCCAGCTGACACGAGGCCTTTCCCGCCTCCAGCTCGATGATGAATCGCCGGCCGACACCGCTCGCCAGCGCCAGATCGCTCTGGCTGAGCCCCAGCACACCACGGCGCTGCCGCAATAAGGCACCGAACGCGCGCGGCAAGGTTTCGTGCGCCGTAGAGGTCTGCGGCTCGTCTTCCGGTACGTCGGGGTCTTGGTCTAATTCGGTCATTGATCCGGCTCTTGTTCCCGTCCGGGTACTTAGGGGCACGAAATTAAAAAAGCCACCCAAAAGATCCCGGACGGGGACTTTAGAGTGGCTTTTCTGACAGTCACGTTTGAACGTTCCCGGACGGGAACATATCGGGCTGTTGATCGCCTCTCGACGGCCAATGGTCCCGATCAGGATCTACTTCTTGCCCCAATAGTGTTCAACGGCCTGCTCAAGCGGCGGGCGGATGCGGGCGGCGTTGGGCACGGCGCGCTTGGCGAACTCTCGCTGAGAGTCGAGCACGCGCTTGAAGAAGGGGTTCTTGGCCGATTCCGCTTCGAATACCTTGTCGATGGCTTCGAGCTGGGCTTTGAACACTTCATCGGGCGTGCGCATGATTTTCACGCCGTGTTTTTCCTGTAGCTCCACCGCCGCCATGCTGTCGAGGTCGACCGTGAGTGCCGTAAAGCGGACGATCTCGGCCATGGCCGCGCTGCGCACAATTGCCCTCAGATCCGGCGAGAGCTCGTCCCACTTGGTCTTGTTGATCAGAAATTCGTGCACTGCGGGCGGTTGCCGCATGTCGGGCATGTAGTAGATTTTGGTGACGTTGTGGAAGCCCATCAGAATATCGTGCGAGGGAATGCCCCACTCCGCGCCGTCGATGGTGCCCCGCTCGAGCGCCGGCAACACTTCGCCACCGGGCAGCTGCACACCTGTCATGCCCATGTGGCGCAGCATGTCGAGGCCGAGCCCCGAGGTGCGATATTTGATGCGCCGCAGCTCCGCTAGGTTCGCGAAGGGCTGTCTCAGCCAGCCGAACGCTTCCCAGTAGGGAATGGTCGTGGTGATCAGGCACACGACGTTGAGCTTCAGCTCTTTCTGCAGCATCTCATTGTAAAGATCGAGCCCGCCGCCCGCGAACATCCACGACTGGAATTCGTCGCGACCAAGGCCGAACGGCCCACCCGGAGGAACGCCGAAGAGACCAGCGGCTGTGTTCTTGCCGGTCCAGTAACCGGGCCAGCTATGAGCCGCGTCGATGACCGACTTGTGCGTGGCGTCCAGAACTTCGAAGGCCGGCACGATCTGGCCGGCCGGAGCGACATCGATCTTCAGGCGACCCCCCGACATCTCATCGACAGCCTTGGCGATCGACTGTGGCGAACCTTGCAGCAGGTTTGCCTGAGGCCACGTCGACTGCAGCTTCCACGTAATGGCTTTGGGTGGCGTTTGAGCCAGCGACGGCGAAACAGCGCCGACCACTGCCAACGCGGCGACGCCCGCCGCGACGGCTCGCAGACTCTTCCGATGGATTTGACGACTGCGCATACGCGTCCTCCCGATTGACTCTTTGGTCGAGAACCCGAGCGTATCGGGCGCTGCGAGGGCGTCAAGCCCGGTTCGGTGGAGCGGCTCGGGGCAGATCAGATCACCCCGGCGGTTTTCAGGCGTTTCGCCTCATCGCCGGTCACGCCGCACAAGCGTTCGAGGACGGAGGCGGAATGCTCCCCCAGCATGGGAGGACTGGTCACCGTGACCGGCGACTCCGAGAGCTTGATGGGGCAGCCGATGGTCTTGAAGGTGCCGCGCGGGGGATAGGCGACGTCGAGGATCATATCGCGCGCTTTGAGATGGGGATCGGCGAGAATATCGGCGGTGTCCTGGCACGCTCCACACGGCACGCCCGCGTCCCCCATGAGTTTCATGACCTCGTGCTTGGTGCGCTGACGGGTCCAGGCCTCGACGATGCCGTTCAAGGCGTCACGGTTCTCCCATCGCGCTTCGGGCGTCTTGAAGCGTGCATCTTCGGCGAGTTCGGGCTGGCCCAGCGTTTTCACGACGCCGGGCCACATCTGCGGCTGCGCGAAGATGAAAACGTAATCGTTCGGACCGCCGGGCGCACACGCATAGGTCGTGCCGGGTACCGTCTTGCCCAGCTGATTGCCTGTGCGCTCCTGGACGCCCGTGCGCTGATGCTCGCGCAGCGACACGCGGATCAGGTTGAGCACGGCATCCTGCATGGCGACTTCCACGTGCTGGCCGCGCCCCGTCAGGTGGCGCTGCTGGAGGGCGGCCAAAATGCCGATGGTCATGTGCAGGCCGGTGCCGCTGTCGCCGATCGCCGGCCACACGTACGTCGGAGGATTGCCGGGATGGCCGGTCACACACATGGCGCCGCCCATCGCCTGGGCAATCGGCTCGAAGCTCTTGAAGTTGGCGTAGGGACCATACGTGCCGAAGCCCTTGATGGTCGCGTAAATCAAGCGGGGATTGATCTTCTCGAGATCTTTCCAGCCCAGCCCCAGTCGATCCAACGCGCCGGGTCCGAAGTTTTCGAGCAGGACATCGGCCTGCGCAATGATTTTGCGAAACAGCTCTTTGCCTTCGTCGGTCTTGAGGTTGAGCGTCAGGCTCTCCTTATTGGCGTTGAAGACGAGGAAGAAGAGTTCGTCCTTGTTCTGCGCCCGCGCAATGTCACCACCCTTGGGTTCTTCGAGCTTGATCACCTCGGCGCCGAAGAAGCCCAGCGTCTGGGCACACGCGGGCCCCGCTTGATTATGGGTCATATCGATCACGCGAATGCCGGTCAGGGCTTGGGTCATGGGTCGTTCCTCGCAGAGCCAGGGATGGGAAGCCGATCGAAGCCTACCATCCTGGGTTCGGGCGGCAATCGTCGAAACTGACCTCATGGGGGCGATAGACAAGACCCGGAACCTGAGGCACGACACCAGCGCAGCGACGACTGTTTGCGTGAAGGACGCTCGCCCATGCCAAATCCCGATACGATCTTCGCGCTGTCGAGTGGCCATGACCGCGCTGGCGTCGCCGTCATCCGCATTTCTGGGCCGGCGGCCGGTTCTCTACTCGATGTGATGGCAGCTCCCCGGCCGCAGCCCAGATACGCAGCATTTCGCCGGATTCGGCATCCAATCAGTTGCGACGTTCTCGATGAAGCGCTGGTGTTGTGGTTTCCCGCACCACGCAGCGAAACCGGCGAAGATACGGCGGAACTACAGGTCCACGGCGGTCGCGCCGTGATCCACGCCGTGCTCGACGCGCTGGGATCCGTTGCGGGCTGCCGTTTGGCGCAACCGGGCGAATTTGTCCGCCGCGCCTTTGAAAACGGACGCCTCGATCTGACGGCCGTGGAGGGATTGGCCGACCTGGTTGACGCCGAAACGCAGGCGCAGCGGCGGCAGGCGATCACACACGCCAGTGGTGCAGCGGGCCGCATCCACGACTCGTGGCGCACGCGGCTGATCGAGGCCCGCGCCCTCTTCGAAGCCGCCATCGATTTTTCCGATGAGAGCGACGTCGCCGACGATGCGCTGGCCACAGGCCACGCCCGAGCCGCCGCCTTGGCCGACGAGATCGCGGCAGCACTCGCCGATGGTCATCGCGGCGAGATCACGCGCGACGGCTTACGTGTCGTTCTGGCCGGGCCGCCCAATGTCGGCAAATCGAGCTTATTGAATGCGCTGGCGCGCCGTGAGGTGGCGATCGTCTCACCGGAAGCAGGTACGACGCGCGATGTCATCGAAGTTCGTCTGGATCTGGGTGGCTATGCCGTGGTGCTGACGGATACCGCAGGTTTGCGGGTTGCGGCCGGCGCCGTCGAAGCCGAAGGCATTCGGCGGACCATCGAGCAGGTGGTCCGCGCCGATGTCATGCTGTGGCTGGTCGATGCGACGGCGCCGGTGTGGGACATCCCAGCCGACCTCGCAACCCGCCGTGGACTCACGATCGTTGTTCTCAGCAAAAGCGACTTGGTCACGTTCCTGGATTGCTCGCGCGACACCATCGCTGTGTCAGCCACCACGGGACAGGGTCTCGATGTCCTGATCGAGCGGCTTCAGCGCCATGTCGCTGCTCATTTGGAGGCGGGCTCAGAGGCTCCGGTGCTGATCACGCAGGCGCGTCATCGTCAGTTGCTCGAGCGCGCGTCGAGCGCACTTCATCGCGTGCAGTCTGACCGGGACAGGCCACCCGAGCTGATCGCTGAAGACCTGCGCACTGCGGCCGATGCCCTCGGCCAAATCGTCGGTCGCATCGATGTGGAGGACGTGCTGGGCCAGATCTTCAGCCGGTTTTGTATTGGGAAATAAGGCGAAATCGTTTCACGTGAAATCGATAGACTATATCGGATCCCCGAACTGGTGTGCGCCCCGGTCGGTTAAAAAAGGGCCAAAACTCACTGTCGAGTTTCGGCCCAACCAAGCGATCATTTTGTTTGATCAGGTATTCATTGAATTGAAAAAGTCGCCGTTGGTTTTCGTCGACTTGAGTTTGTCGATCAGGAACTCGATGGCGTCCATCGTGCCCATCGGGTTCAGAATACGCCGCAGCAGGTGGCCCTTGCGCAGCTGATCTTTCGGCAGCAGCAACTCGTCTTTGCGCGTGCCCGAGCGGGCCACGTCGATGGCAGGGAAGACGCGTTTATCGGAGACTTTGCGATCGAGAATGATTTCGGAGTTACCCGTACCCTTGAATTCTTCGAAGATGACTTCGTCCATGCGCGAACCCGTATCGACCAAGGCCGTCGCGATAATCGTCAAAGAGCCGCCTTCTTCAATATTGCGCGCGGCGCCGAAAAACCGTTTCGGCCGTTGCAGGGCATTACTGTCGACGCCGCCGGTCAAAACTTTGCCCGAAGAGGGCACGACGGTATTGTAGGCTCGGCCCAACCGCGTAATCGAATCCAGCAGGATGACGACGTCGCGTTTGTGTTCGACGAGGCGCTTGGCTTTCTCGATCACCATTTCCGTGACCTGCACGTGGCGCGAGGGTGGCTCGTCGAAGGTCGAGGCAATGACCTCGCCCTTGACCGTTCGCTGCATGTCGGTGACTTCCTCGGGTCGCTCGTCGATCAGCAGAACGATGAGAAACACTTCCGGATTGTTGGTGGTGATCGAATGGGCGATGTTTTGCAGCAGCACCGTCTTGCCGGTGCGCGGCGGCGCCACGATCAGTCCGCGTTGCCCTTTGCCGATCGGCGACACGATATCGATGACGCGCGGTGACAGGTCTTTCACCGTCGGATCTTCGACTTCCATTTTGAGCCACTGGGTCGGGTAGAGCGGTGTCAGATTGTCGAAGTGGACTTTGTGTTTGGTGGCTTCCGGGTCTTCGAAGTTGATCTGGTTCACCTTGATGAGGGCGAAATAGCGCTCGCCGTCCTTCGGGCTGCGGATCTGGCCCTCGACGGTATCTCCGGTGCGCAGGGCAAACCGCCGGATTTGAGTGGGGGAGACGTAGATGTCGTCGGGGCCGGGAAGATAATTGGCGTCGGGCGAGCGCAGGAAGGCGAACCCATCCTGCAGCACCTCGACGACGCCGATACCGATGATATCGATGTCCTTGGCCGCGAGCTGCTTGAGCGTTGCGAACATGAGTTCCTGCTTACGCAGGGTGCTCGCGTTCTCGACGCCCACCTCCTCGGCAAAACTCAGCAGCTCCGTCGGCGTTTTCGCCTTCAGGTCCTGGAGCTTCATCTCCGTGATGGCGACCGTATCTTGCATGTGAAACTCGCTGAGCTGTCCGGGCTCGAATGGCCGTCGCGCGGGCGAGAGCCGGACCGAAAAAAGTGGGGGTGTGCAGCGCTACCCGGGGAGGGCAGCGGGTCTGTTGATCGGTTTTGTCGAGTCCGATCCCCAGGGGCCCGTCGATCGGCGGGCGCCGAACGGGCAATAAGAGCGAGCAGAATAGTCGAGTTTGGCGCCGAAGTCAAAGTGCGACTGTAGCTCTCCTCAAAACGGCATCACGATCACCAGGACCACGATCGCGATCATCAGCGCGGTGGGCACCTCGTTGACCATCCGCCAATGCCGTGTGGAACGTGTGTTGCGGTCCTGGGCAAACGCGCGGACTGAGGCCGAAAGATACCCGTGCACGCCCGACAGGGCGATAACGAAGGCCAACTTGGCATGCAGCCACCCGGCCGTGTGCCAAGCGCCGCGCGCCATCAACCACACGCCCAGCACCCAGGCGATGATCATCGCCGGCGTCATGATTGCGCGCAGCAGCCGCCGTTCCATGACCTTGAAAGTTTCCGACTGCACGGAGCCTGCCGGTGCGTCGCAATGATAGACGAACAGCCGCGGCAGATAGAGCAGCCCCGCCATCCAGGCGATGATCGCGATGACGTGAAGGGCCTTGATCCAGGCAAAGGCCCCACCGCCCACGAGGGTGAAAAGGGCACCGACAGACAGCGCCACCACCGCTAGGCCGAGACCTGCGCGCATCAGGGGAGATCCAGCCATAAGCGTGCGTCCCACATCAAATTGAGCAGCTGCACCTCAAACCATCGCATTATTGCCCCGCTTCCAAGCGCGCACGACCTCGACCAGCCGCGCTACGTTTTCCGGAGGCGTCTCGGGAACAATGCCATGGCCGAGATTGAAGACGAAAGGTTGATCCGCCATGAGGTCGAGAATTTGGCGCGCCCGCTCGTCGAGCGCCTCACCCCCAGCCACCAACAGCAGGGGATCGAGGTTGCCTTGAACGACAATCGGCTCCTCGCCGCTCGGGCCAAAAACGCGCGTTTCCCCAGAAAAACCTTCGCTCATCATATAGGGTGGCATGGCCGTGTCACAGCCGATGCCGTCGACGCCCGTCTCCGTCGCATACCACAGGGCGGCCCCTTGGGCGCCGCGCGGAAACCCGATGATGGGAACATCAGGATATTTTTCTTTCAGGGCGGTGACGATGCGTGCCGTCGGTTCCACCACCCAGCGGTCGAGTTCGTCGTCGGGCAGCGAGCCGGCCCAGGTATCGAAAATTTGCAACACATCGGCTCCCGCATCGACCTGCTGGCCCAAATAATCGATCGAGCTTTCGACCAGGAGATCGATCAGCGCTGCAAACCCGTCCCGGTCCCGATAGGCCCACAGTCGCGCAGCCGCCTGATCTTTGGAGCCGCGCCCTTCCACCATGTAGGTCGCCACCGTCCAGGGTGCGCCGCAAAATCCGATGAGAGCTGTTTCACTCGGCAAATCCTGGCGCAAACGCGCAACCGTTTCAGCAACACTGGCGTATTTGGACCGAGTCGCGACCAGCTGCAAGCGGCTGAGATCGCCGGCGTTGCGGATCGGATCGAGCAGGGGACCTTCGCCTTCGGCAAAGCGTAGGCTTTGGCCCAAGGCGTCGGGAACCACGAGGATGTCCGAAAACAAAATTGCGGCGTCGAAGCCGTAGCGTCGAATGGGCTGCAGGGTCACTTCGGCGGCCAAGGCGGGATTGTAGACGAGATCGAGAAAGCCGCCCGCCTGGGTGCGCACCGCGCGATATTCCGGCAGATAGCGACCAGCCTGTCGCATCAGCCAGATGGGGGGCGAGGCTGCCGCTGCTCCAGCGAAGGGTTCCAGGAAGGGGCGGTTTGGTGCGGACATGGCGGAAGGGACCCTTGTGAACTTTCTAATCTTACCGAAGGGAGTCTAAGGTTTTTATTGAGACTCTTGAGCTGGGGATTGCGGCAATTGTTTTTTACCCGATGTTTGCAAAGAAGTTGTTCCCGGCCTCCCGGATCGACGTCCACATGCGGTAGCGCGCCGACGACCGCGCTACCAGAAGCGAAAAGACGAGTTGAAACATGATATTGGATGAAGGAGGCAAGGCCTACTCGACCAGCACGACCTGTGGATAGTGCTGGCATGGCCGCAGGAGAGCACACGAGGAGCGGTCAAACGGGCGCAGACCACCGTTCTCGTCCTCCCTGCCGGTTCGACTGGGGACGGCGCTGTTGAAAACCGTCCCGAATGCGGGCATTGACCTCACAGACCTTGCCGGGTCTGGGGATAACCCAGGATTTTGTCACCAGATGGCCAACGCATCGCTCAGCTATTTTCACCTGCATCTGATCTCGGATGCGACGGGCGAAACGCTGACCACGATCGCCAAGGCGGCCGGCGTGCAATATCGCCAGGTGCGTCCCATCGAGCATGTGCATCCCCTCGTGCGCTCGGCGCGCCAGCTCGATCGCGTCTTGCAGGAGGTGGCCGCGACACCCGGCATCGTCCTTTACACGGTCGTCAATCGCGATTTGACGGCTGAAATCGAGCGCCGCTGCCGCGAGCTCAAGATCCCCTGCCTGCACGTGCTCGAACCGATCATGAATGTCTTCGAGTCCTATCTGGGTGCGCCGCAAATGCCGATCGTGGCGGGGCAACACGTGCTCGATGCCAATTACTTTCGCCGCATCGATGCGTTGAATTTCACGATGGCGCACGACGACGGACATTTGCCCGAGGACCTGGAGCAGGCCGATATCATTATCTTGGGCATTTCGCGCACGTCGAAGACGCCGACCAGCATCTATCTGGCGCAGCGCGGCTACAAGGTGGCGAACGTGCCGCTGGTGCCGGGCATCGATCCCCCCGAGGTCCTGACCCAACCCCACAAGGCCTTCGTGGTGGGTCTGCTCGCCAGTCCGGACCGGATCGCCGAGATTCGCCGCAATCGCGTGCAGCTGCTGGCCGATCGAGATCTGGGCGACTATGTGGACCGGCGCCAGATCGCGGCCGAAGTGGCGCAATCGCGACGGTTGTTTGCCCGACACGGCTGGCCGGTGATCGACGTGACGCAGCGATCGATCGAAGAGACGGCAGCAACGATCATTCAATATCTGCACGATCGCCAACCCGACTTGGACAGTGAGGGGAGCGCCGAGAATGGGTGATCTCTCCGCGCCGCGCCTGATTCTGGCGTCGGGCAGCGCCAGCCGCCGTCAGATGTTGACCGCCGCCGGCGTGGCCGTTGAAGCCATCGCGTCGAGGATCGACGAAGCGGCGATCAAACGCGACCTGGACAGCGGGCACGGCGGGACGGGGGAGGGCGCGGAGTGGGGTCGCGAGGTGGCCCGCGTGTTGGCGCGTGCAAAAGCGAGTGACGTCAGCACCCGAGCGCCCGGGGCGGTCGTCATCGGGGCGGACCAGACGTTGACGCTGCTTTCGGACGGCGGGGATGCCGGCAGTCGATCCTTCGACAAACCCGCAGGTCTCGCCGAGGCGCGCGAACAGTTGCAGCAGTTGCGCGGGCGCACGCATGTGCTGTGCTCGGCGGTGGCGATCGTGTGTGACGGTGCCGTCGTGTGGGAGGCCGATGACGCGGCCCATTTGACGATGCGCGTCTTTTCCGACGCGTTTCTCGACGCTTATCTGGCGCGGGTCGGGGACACCGTCTGCACGTCGGTTGGAGCCTATCAGCTCGAGGGCCTGGGTCTGCAACTGTTCGAGACCATTGCCGGCGACTACTTTACGATCCTGGGATTGCCGCTACTGCCGCTGCTGGCCGAGCTGCGGCGCCGCACAGTGATCGCCTCCTGACTTTCGGGAAAGCAGACCTCATGCTCATCATTGGATTGACCGGATCGATCGGTATGGGCAAGTCGACAGCGGCCCAGCGGTTTCGCGCGTTGGGGCTTCCCGTGTGCGATGCGGACGCCGAAGTGCATGCGCTGTATGCGGCCGGAGGGGCAGCTGTCGGCTCTATCGAGGCCGCGTTTCCCGGCACGACCGGGCCTGAGGGCGTCGATCGCGCCAAGCTCGGCGCGGCGCTTCTTGCCGATCCGTCGGGGTTCAAACGGTTGGAAGCGATCGTGCACCCGTTGGTGTATGCGGCAGAGCGGAATTTTCTGAGGACGCAGGCGGCCCTAGGCACAGCGGTCGTGGTGCTCGAAATTCCACTGCTGCTCGAGGCCAAAGGTCCACCGCGTGTCGATGAGGTCGTGGTCGTCAGTGCGCCCGAACCCGTGCAACGTGCGCGCGTGCTGACGCGCCCCGGCATGACGGAGGCGAAGTTCGAGCAGATCGTGGCACGGCAGATGCCCGATGCGGAAAAACGCGCCCGCGCTGATTTCGTCGTGGATACGCGTGGGGCGATTGCCGACGCCGAAGCGGCGATCGATGCTATCGTCGCGACGGTGCGGCTGCGCGTCGGGACGGCATTCGAAACGTATTGGGCGTGACACTCGTCACAGTCGTGACGGCGCCCATCTGGACGCGGCTCGACATCGGAATTGCTTCGGGGGACGCATGCTGCGTGAAATCGTACTGGACACGGAGACGACGGGGCTGGATGCGCGCAAGGGCGATCGGCTGATCGAACTGGGCTGCGTCGAGATCATCAATCGCATTCCGACGGGGCGCGAGTTTCATTCCTACATTTGCCCCGAGGATCGCGAGGTGCATCCCGAAGCGGAGCAGATCCATGGGCTCTCGACAGCGTTTCTGAAGGACAAACCGAAGTTCAGATCGGTGGTGCGGGATTTTCTCGATTTCGTCGGCGACGCACCTCTGGTCATCCACAACGCGTCGTTCGACATCGGCTTCCTCAATATGGAACTCGAGCGCGTGGGCATGGTGCTGATTTCGATGGAGCGCGTCGTCGATACGCTGATGCTGGCCCGGCGCAAACATCCCGCCGGCCCCAACAGCCTCGATGCCCTCTGCAAGCGCTATGGCATCGACACCTCGAAGCGCACGAAACACGGCGCGCTGATGGACAGCTGGTTGCTGGCTGGCGTCTACGTCGAATTGTTGGGCGAGCGGCAGGCGACCTTGACGCTGGCGCGCAACGGAACCCCGGCGGCAATGGTCACGACCTCACGCGAGCACCGGGCGCTGGCGCGCCCGGCTCCCTTGCCCAGCCGTTTGTCCTGCGACGACGAAGCTGCACACGTCGCGTTCGTGGAGGCGCTGGGTGAGAGCGCCCTTTGGAAAAAGGTCGTACCGGGCTGATCTCTCGCGTCGGCCGCAGACACCGTCGCCGCGCACGTACCGACGCGCCGAGCGTCATGGGCGAGTTCCGTTGCAACGCGCGCCAGAATTGGACCGCGCACTGAGCCCGCGGAGCGCGTCGTGCACGAGGCCATCGATTTCGAGACCTTCGACCAGTAGCCGCTCGCGCGTGCGGAACGAGCGTTCGGAAGGGATGCGGATTTCGTCGACACCGGTTTGGCGGGGCGTTGCTTTGACGAGATCGATCAGCTCCGACACGTGGTGTTCGAAAACATCGGCGGACCCGAGGAGATCCGGGCGGAACGCGATGAAGAGGTAGCCGTAGTCGCTTTTGGCGGCGGCGCCGGCGCCCGCCAGCAGACCCAGAGCTTGTGTCATCAGGGCCAAGCCGAAACCTTTGTAGCCCCCGAACGGCAGAAGTGCTCCGCGTCGCGCCTCACCGGCATCGCGCGTGGGTGCGCCATCGGGGCCGAGGGCGACGCCCTCGGGCAGCAGCTCGCCCAGACGCTCCCGCAACATCACTTCAGTCATCATGAAGGCCGACGTTCCCATATCGAGCACGATGGGTCCGCGCGAGGAGGGAATGGCGATGGCGATCGGATTGGTGCCCAGAACCGATTTTGTGCCACCGTGCGGCGCGACCGCTGGTCCGCTGCTGGCGGTGTGAAGGGCGACGAGGCCGGCCTTGGCGATTTTCTCGACGTAGTAGGCACTGCGTCCGCTCATCCAGGCATCGTGCACGGACACCAGCGCAATACCGTGCGTCGCGGCCTTGGCAATTGTCGCCTCGGCCGCGTGATACAGCGCCAGCATGCCGACGGTGTTGCCGGCATCGAAGGCAATTGAGACTGCCGTTTCCCGCAGAACAGTCATGGGGTGACGGGGGGCGGCGAAATTTTTGCTGTCGGGGATGTTGAGGATCTTGGCGAGGCCCGAGTATTCGTAGCCGCACAACGCCGCGTCGATGACGTGATCGGCGATGATCGCTGCGTCCTCGCCCGGATAGCCCAGGCCCCGCAAGGCGCCTTCGGCAAGTTCACGAGCTCGGGGGACGCTCAAATGAATGCGGCTCGTCATCGTGTCGTCTCCTCGGTGCGCCTTTGGATGCCTCGAGGCTACGACAGGGTGACGCGCGCCGCAAACGGACGGACTGCGGCACCGGGGCCGATGACAAGGGTGGTCATATCCGAGTGGTGGTCGGAGCGAGAGGATTTGAACCTCCGACCCCTTGCTCCCGAAGCAAGTGCGCTACCAGGCTGCGCTACGCTCCGCCATGTCGGATTGCCGTCGAACAACACGGATGCTGCATCGATGGCTCGGGATACGCGTCCGACC
>JANOHP010000084.1:0-7024 GCA_031406575.1 Hyphomicrobiales bacterium | reverse complement strand
GCGACCAGAAAAACACCTCCCGCTTCGCAGATGCAAGAGTCCGCTTCTGGGATCGAGCGCCGCTGGCGTCGGTCCGGCCATCGCAACTGTTCGCCGGGCGGTGCCTCTAGTCGCAGTTCAGTGCTCGGGGCCGCTCGGCTGCCAGTTGAGCAGGCTGATCGGGTCTCGACCTGCGAGGCGCTCTCTTACAATCTCTCTGGCTCGCTGCGAGCCGACGTCGGCGACACGATTCCGCCAAGCCGGCGTGTCCGCCATCATGGCGATTTGGTCATCCGTCAGTCTGTCCAACTCTTCATCCGAGTACGGCCTCTTGCGGTCGTTGGGTGGATCGAGCCAGGACGGCTCAGAACTCTTCGAGCATTCGTCTTTCATGTCGTGCCCAGTTCCTCTGCCGATGCGTCGCGTCGCATCCTGGCGCCGATCCGCGCTCTTGTCGAACGGACTGTATGGACTGGTTTTTCCCAAGACCGCGATCATGTTGGCAACGATCGGTCGGTGTGATCTGATACCGGCCGTTGGTCGATCTTCGCGATGGGCCACAAGCGGTAGTGAACGCGGCAATCGATCTGATAGCGCCGTGTATTTTGGCAACGCTCTTTGGACTGTTCGTAAGCACCCCCTGCAGACGTCGCCGAGAGCAGAGAGGTCATCGCAGCCAACGATCTCCACGGTCACCACGCGATTGTCACGTCGACGACGACGATGCGATGGGCATCGTAACTCAATTCAACCACGGTGCTGCGCTCATCGTAATTGATGAACAGATCGTGGTCGTGGCCCGTCAGGATGAAGTCAAGAACGCCAGTTGCGTTGAGCGCATAGTCCTGGCTGCGGCCGGCGTGGATCACCGCGAACGGAATCCGCGCCTTGGCGTCACAGCGCCTTGGTATCAATCTCAATCGTCCCGATGGTTGGCGTGAATTTCAGGTCCTCCGAACTCGAAACGTTCGGCGCGTCGTCGTAGGTCGCTGCGGTGATGCCGACACGAACGCCGTTGAAGGTCTGAATGGCGCGGTCCTTGAAGCCGGCAAACTCAGCCCGTCCGATCCCCGCAAGTTTGCCGCATAAAGCGGGAACGTCGCCTCTCACATGCGCATACCGCTTTGCCGAAATCGAACTCGTGGTTGCCCGGCACGAAGATGTCGGGCGCGATCATGTGGGTGAGGGCGATGATGCGGGCTCCACGCTCGAACCCGACATCAGTGAGGGCGAGAGTGTGTCGCCAGCATGTGCGCGACGATGACGGGCTGACCTTTTGCCCGCTCTGCCTTCACCACAGCAGCGAGGCGGGCAAAGCCGCCTCGGATCATGCCGTCGGCAAGGCGCTGCTCGCTCATCTGGTAGATATCGCTGACTACGACGAAGCTAATCCGAGTGGTGGCGGCGTTGGCGCGTTGCGCAAGCCCGACGGCAATGATCGTGACCAGGATGGATGCGACGAGGTGACGAAAGGCTTTCATGGCCTTGAACCCTCACAATCCCTTGATCAGCCCTGCGTCGATCAGCAGCCGGTTGAAGCGCCGGACCTCGGCGCCGCCATTGCAGCGGTAGAATTGTCCCTGACAACGCTGCAAGATCTTTTTTTGCTCCGCGAAAGATGGATCGAGTGGAATGCCGGCCGCCTCCAGCACAATCAGCGGCAGGTAGGGCGCATCAAGCGCATTTACTGCAGACAAGAGATCACGTGGCGTGAAATTGATTGCGTCGATGGCATAGTAGGTTGTGAGAAAGCGAGGATCGCCAGCCGCGACCTGGCGCGCAATCATGGAGTCGTCTTGCCCGGAGTCGATCAGGTTGCGCGCGAAATAGGGCTGGTGGTCGCCGAAGCGCACAATTAGGAAGGGCTCACCGGGAAAGTCGTGGATGAGCCGCGTTACAAAGGCTTGATAGTCCACAGCGCTCAGATGCTGGCGCCGCAGATACTCATCGACATCGGGCCGATTGCCGAGATCGCGCCATTCGGGAGCAAGGTCGGGGCGGAAGCGGAAACTCCATGGGAAATGGTTCTGTGCGGTGTAGACAAGCAAAAACAGCGGGTCCTTGCCACGGTGCTTTGCTATAATGTCTGCCGCCGCGTTGAAGTAGAAGGCGTCTGAATCAAGGAAACGTGCGCCAAGCGCCTTGGCGTCCAGGAAATTTTGGATACCCGCCTCAGTTTGAAAGTATCGCGCGCTCAGAAATGAACCCAACATCGAATAGAGCGTGAACGTCTTGTAGCCGCATTTGCTCAATGTGTGCGGTAGCCCGCGCTCCACCCGTCCCGCTGCAATGCGCGTCACGAACCCGGAAAAGCGCCCAAAGGAGAGCGCGGACAGCCCCGTGAGCACATTGTATTCGGTGTACCAGCTGGGCCCACCCGCCCCCTCGACGACAAGCGAGCGCTGCTTGCCATCGCTCGATCTAAAGTGTGCGCCGTAGCCGGTCTGGGTCTTCACCCCTGGGATTGCCCGTATGTCGAAGCTCGATTCATCGTGCACCATCACGATGTGGGGCGGTTTACTGACCGTGCATGGTGCGTCGGCGGCAGCAAGCCGATCGGACACCGTTTTATCGGACTCCAGCACGCCGCGCGTGACGAGATCGCTTACCGCAGTCACACCTGAGCGCATGAATTTCGAGAAGTAGTTCTCGTCGTAAGACTCCTCCCAAGGATCGCTCGGGATCGCGAGCGACACCCCGACGAGGCAAGCTAGACTCGCGGTGGCGCCAAGCAAAGCAACATGCCGCCCCATCCGAACTGTGTCGAAACGCCAGACTGCGGCGAGCGCGAGGAGCACGATAGTAGCTGTGAGGGCGGCCTTCGTATCGAGGTGGGGGAATACCTGCATCAGGAATGTGAAGGTGTCTGCATCAATCATCATCAGGTCGACGAAGTTGACCGTCATCAGCAGCACGTGGTGCTTGAATTGGGAGAGTAGGATGAGCAGGGCAAGGAAGGTAAGAGCCATCGCCGCAGCCACAGTCGGGCGGCGCAGCAGCACGATCCAGCAGAAATTGTAAAAAACCCACGAGAGCACGAAAACGAGCTGCGGCACAAGGCGCGTCTCGGTGCCGATCAAGATCGCCAGGGCCACAAGATGCAGCAGGATCAGCGGCGCGACACGCGCCACATGACTGCGACCCGCACGGGAGAAGTCGAAGAGTCGGGTTGTCAAATTAGCAATGAAGGGCGACATGAACCTCTACGGACGCGCCCGAAAAAATTGACGTTACGGCCAAGCGCCGACCGCTGTCATCAAGCTGTAATGGGACTGTAATGGCAAGCTATTCTTGCCGAGATTTGTCGCTGGATTTCTTGCCCGGATGGTCCTCGCCCGGAACTCCAAACACGTCGAATTGTGCAACGCAGGGGGCTGACTGTGGCCGCATGACATCAGGAGCGGCTGGGCAACAACTTCGTCTCAGTTGGGCCATGGGAGGAGTGACCTTTGCCGCACGGCGCGAGGGACAAGCATGAGCGGCGCAGATGAGGCTGTGTGCAACTCTACACTCCCAACATTGGCTTCAAGGGAGCAGCCCTGCGCCGGAAGATCCCCGTTTTGGCGAAAGAGAGCGTGGCCGAAGCGAGTTTCCACCAACCAACATTCGCCCCGGCATGACCGAACCATACCCAACCTGTTCGAAGCGTCCCCAGTCCAAGTCTACTCTCGACCCTTCCTGCGCGACTTCCGGTCGAGCATGTTCAGGCCCTCGACCAGCGCCGAGAATGCCATCGCTGCATAGATGTATCCCTTCGGCACGTGTGCGCCAAAGCCCTCCGCGATCAGCACCGTCCCGATCATCAACAGGAAGCCCAGCGCCAGCATCACAATCGTCGGATTGTCGTTGATGAAATTGGCGAGCGGCGTGGCGGCCACCAGCATCACAACCACCGCGACGAGTACCGCGACCACCATGATTGGTACGTGCTGCGTCATGCCGACGGCGGTAATGATGCTGTCGATCGAGAATACGAGATCGAGCAACACGATCTGGCCCAGGGCCGTCGCGAACCCGAGACTGGCGTCGCGACGGTCGAATACGTCCGGATTGGGATCAGCGTCGACCCGGTGATGGATTTCCTTGGTCGCCTTCCACACCAGGAACAGGCCGCCCGCTATCAGGATCATATCGCGCCAGGAGAAGCCGTGATCGAACAGGCTGAAGACTGGCGTGGTGAGCTTGACGATAATGGCAATGGTGCCGAGCAGCGCGAGCCGGAACACCAGCGCGAGCCCGATGCCGATGCGCCGAGAGCGCTCGCGTTGATGCTCGGGCAGCTTGTTGGTCAGGATCGAGATGAAGATCAGATTGTCGATCCCAAGCACCACCTCCATCGCGGTCAACGTGAGCAGAGCGGCCCATGCAGCGGGGTCGGCGGCAAGCGTCAACAGTGCATCCATGTAGCGGGAGTTCCTTGCAGGAAGTATGGGACCGAGGACGCCAAAAAAGACGGGCGCTGGCTGGTCCCCTGTGCGACAGGCGACTTATGTCAGAACTACTGGTGCAAAGCCGCTATATAACTGAGCCTTCGCCGATTGCCAGGGGCCCGCCCCGCAAATGGACGCGCCGTAGCGAAAGTCGGGCACGCGACATGAAGTGCATCAAGGAAGCGGCGCGCTGACGCTTGCCACCGATCCCACCGGAGCGTCCGCGCCGGACGATAATGTCATTCTGGACCTCATTGACGCCCACAATCGCAGTAACGATCCTGCCGGCTTCGGCCGCCAGCGTGGTATGGATCGCTGTGCCGCGCAGCAAGACCTTGCCACTTCTGGCCGACGCTTCGATGCCGCTGACCCCCGTACCGAACGTAAACCGCTCGCCCAATTCCAGGCGAATACGGGCTTCCAGTGCTTTGTCCTCGAGGATTGCGCGCGCCAGTTCGGTTTCACGAAACTCCGGCCTCTCGGTGAGGTCCCAAACCAGCTGCACACACGTCTCCGCCGAATTGCGCTCTGTATTCAGCAGAAGATCGAAAAGCGCGGGATCCTCCCGGTCGACGCCGAATGCGTCTCGCAAGGTCCGCTTCTGAGCCGCATCGTTGCGTTCCAATTCCTGCCGCGCGGCGCCCCGATCGCCGAGAGCGAGCCGCTGCATCACCGCCCGTTCCCGGATATCCATGGGTGCACTGACGCGGACACGTGGAATGTGCGGCATCCCGCGCAAGACGACACACGATCCGCAGCCGAAAAACAGAACGTCTCTCTGCAGCGCGAGATCCAGGATCTCCGCCTCGAAGTAACGCATCAAGCGTTTGGTGCCGATTTGCCATTTCTCCAGCACAGTGGCGCGGCCTTCGAGGCAGTGGCGAACAACACTTTCGCGCACGCGCAATTTCTCGGCGAGGGTATGGTGGATCAATACGTGCTCGACCAGCTTCAACCCCATCCGACCTGCAAGACGTTGCGCGACATCTCTACCTCCAGAACCCATCTTGCTGGTCATTGCAATGATAGGCACGACGTCCTCCTTTGGTTTTCGGCAAACGCTGACCGTCGATCCATGGTGGCGTTCAGATCATTCTCCAGGGCTCGTCATGATCCTCGAAAGTGCTGGGGCGGATACACGGCCACGCTGCATGCGCCCCACCAGCTTCACGAGTTCCACAATGACGAGCAGCGTGGCCGCGACGGCCGTCGCGACAAGCCAATCGTTCGCCGAAAGGGCAACCGTATGGAACGCCGTCTGCAGGAACGGCACATAGATCACCAACACGTGCGTGAAGAGCGACAGGGCGACCGCACCGAGCAGCCACTTGTTGTCGAAGAACCCGCTGAAGGCGCTGCGCCAATTCGAGCGACAGTTGTAGACATTGAAGAGCTGGAACATCATCAACGTCGTGAAGGCCATGGTGCGCGCGCGGGTCTCGTCGACCATATTCGGCACCGTGCCGGTCGCAAACAGCGTGAACAGCCCGCCGGGATAATAGGCGTCGAGCACGGCAAGCGTTCCGACCATCATCACCGAACCGACGCCGAGAAGGTACCACCAGTCCGACTTCGTGAGCACGCCGGTGCCACGCTGTCTCGGCTCCCGCTCCATGACGTCGGGGTCTTTCGGGTCGACGCCAAGCGCCAACGCGGGCGGCCCGTCAGTGATCAGATTGATCCAAAGCAGCTGAGCGGCGAGCAGCGGAAGGAACAGCCCGGGCTCCGCCGAGGTGAGACCGAGCACGCCCGCAAACATCACGCCCGCGAACATCGTCAACAGCTCGCCCGCGTTCGAGGACAGGAGATAGATGAGGTACTTGCGGATGTTTGCGTAGACCCCACGCCCTTCCTCGATCGCTTTCACGATGCTGGCGAAGTTGTCATCGGTCAGCACCATGTCGGCCGCCTCTTTCGAGACGTCGGTGCCGGTGATGCCCATGGCGACGCCGATATTGGCGGTCTTGAGCGCGGGCGCATCATTGATGCCATCGCCGGTCATGGCGACGATATGACCCTTACGCTGGAGCGCTTTCACAATCCGCAGCTTGTGCTCGGGATCGACGCGGGCGAACACGCGTACTTCTTCGACAATCGCATCGAGTTGAGCGTCGTCCATGGTCCGCATCTCGACGCCGGTGACGGTCCGCGCCCCCGGCTCGAAGATTTCCAGCTCGCGGGCGACCGCCTCGGCGGTCGCCGGGTGGTCGCCGGTGATCATCACCGAGCGGATGTGCGCCCGCTTGGCGATGGCGACGGCGGCCTTGGCCTCTTCCCGCGGCGGGTCGATCATGCCTACCAAACCGAGCAGCACGAGGTCGTCCTCGACGCTGTCCGGCAGCTCGATCGTCGATGTGCGATTGGCGGCGGCAATCTGCGTATCGACACCCAAAGCGGCGGCCGGCACGGTGCGCGTGGCGATTGCCAGCGTGCGGAGCGCCTGGGCCGCGAGCGCGTCGTTGCGCCGCGAGATGTCCGCGCGGCGGTCCTCGCCGAGCGGCACGACCTTGCCGTCCTCCCACAGATGACGGCAGTTCGCGAGCAGGATTTCGGGCGCACCCTTGACGAAAACGTGCAGCTCACCGAGGTTTTCGCGATCGACATGGACGGTGGTG
>JANOHP010000064.1:0-14799 GCA_031406575.1 Hyphomicrobiales bacterium | reverse complement strand
ACATCGGCGAAGATGGCATCCGAACCCGCTTCCACTTCGGTGACCTCTTCGGCATAGCGGCCGATGATCTGCTTGGCGCCGATATCGCCCTCGACATCGCGCATCTCGGCGATGTAGCGGGCGGCAAACAGCACGGGATTGCCGCGCTTGCCGCCGTGCACGGGCACGATGATCGAGCGGCCCTCCTTGGGCGCCAACCCAGCGATCAGTTTGTCGACCAGCCCGCCGGGTACGGCCGGCATATCGCCCAGGCAAACGACCACGCCGTCGATATCTCGAGGTAGGGCGCGCAAGCCGGCCTTCAGGGACGCACTGAGGCCTGCTGCGAAATCGAGGTTGTGCACTGTGCCGATATCCAGCCCCTGCACTGCACCCTCGACCCGCTCGCGCTCGTGGCCGGTGACGACGATGACGGGTCGAGCACGGCTCGCCAGCACCGCCTGCACCGTACGTCGCACGAGGGGTTCGCCGCCCAGTTCGGCCATGAGTTTGTTCTGGCCTCCGCCAAACCGGGTCGATCGTCCTGCTGCCAAAACCAATGCGGCAATGCGCGGGGCTCGGCGGGCGCCTTCGGCATCTTCCATGTCATCTCCCGCCACTTCGCGCGGCTGTGGTCGCGTGGCGATCTCTTTCAACAGACCACCCACGCCCATTCCGGCGACGTCGCGCATATCGACCTCGACGCCAGCCAGTCGCCGCTCCAGAATCCAGTCGAAACCGTTGAGTTTGGGCGATGCCGCGCAACTGGGCGCGCCGATGACATCGATCGTGCCGAGGCGCCCGAGCAGCATCAAATTTCCCGGATCCACCGGCATGCCCAGGCGGATGATTGTACCGCCCGCTTCGACCAATGCGGCCGGAATGACATCACCGCGATCCACGATCGCCGAGGCGGCAAACACGATAACCGGATCGGCACCGGCCGCCGCCAGCCGCGCAATGGCGGCGGATACGGCACCCTCCTCGTGAGCGACGGTTTCGACGGGGCCCAAATTTGCGCCCAGTGCGGCCAGCCGCGAGGCGATGGCGCCCCGGCGCTTGTCCAGCACGTTGGGTTTGGTGGAGGGCATCCGCGTCAGCACGAGACCGGCCGTTTTGCGGGCGAATTGCGCGACCCGCACCAAGCCACCGGCCGCACGCGCGATGCGCTCGCCTTCGGCGACCACGGCTTCCGGCAACGCGAAAGTGATCACCTTGACGGTGGCGATCATCTGCGCGCCGTCGACTTTCTCGAAAGCGGGCACGGTGGCGATGGTGAGGCCCTCGTCGATGGCGTTGAGGCGTTCGATGGCGTCCCGGTCGACGACGGTGAGGCCGCTGTGATCGGAGATGAGATTGCACCGCCCGGTGAACGGTGCCGTGGGATGCGTGCCGGCCCCACTGGCGGCACGCGCGATACGGGCGGCGGCGGTGTCCTCGTCCACGTCTCCGGGCTCCAAACGCGCGGCCACGACCTCGGTGTGCCCCGCAGCCGTCAGACGGGCGATTTCATCGGGGCCGAGCGTGCGGCCCTTCTTGATCACGCCCTGCTTGGTCGTCAGGGAATGCGCGAGAATGGCGCCCGCCGCTTCGGAGACGGCAATACGGCCGAATTTCATGACGTACTCTCCCTTATTCCCCCGCTGAAAGTCAGAGATCTCCTTAAATCACTGAATTGGCGGCCGATGTTGCGGCAAGCGTCTTCCACCGAAAACCAACGGCAAGGCTCTGACTCTGGCCGACCATTCGTCTCAGCCGGGGAATGGGGTTCTCCCGCTCCGGCGGTGTGGTCCGGACTGCCCTTGTTTTAGGGCAGTTCGTTTGCGGGTGAAACAATCTGCAAACCGCCAATCCGTCAGCTCAACCACCCTCGCCGACGGTTTTTTTGCGCGCTTCGCGCATCTGGCGGGCTTCCTCGCGGCGGCGACGGGACCACGCGTCGTCGTATTCGTTGGGCCGGACGATGGGCACGACCATGCATACGCTCTGCGTCGGCAGCACCGCGCGCCAATCCGAAATGAGCTGTTTGTAGGCGCGCCCGACAGGACGGATATTGCGATCGAGGTCGAAAAGGCCGACGGGATTGACGTGGCCGTTGTTTTCTCTGAGCGCGCTGTCCCAGTCGATCTGATCGGTCAGCGAATACCAGGTGAAGCCCAAGATCGGTACGCCGTCGTTGCGCACATGGAGCACGTTGGCCCACTGCTTCCACAGCCATCCTACGGCGCCCGAGCCGTCGCCGAAATCGTTGAAATTGGTCTCGGTGTGCATCACCGGCAATTTGTAGCGATCGAAATACTGCCGCGTGATGCCGTCGTAGCCCAGGACCTCGCCGCTCGCTTCGGTCAGGCCGTCCGCCCGTACGCGATGCTCGTTGGTGACGTAATAGTCGTTGCCCATGATGCAGTAGGGCTTGAGGCGATTGTTGAGGAAGGAGCTGTACTCCTCCCGCGTCATGCCGTTGTCCATCAAGTATTGGTACATATCGGAATTGACCCGCCGGCCGTAATTCAGGTCGAGGCTCAAGAACCGCATGGAGTTGAGAACTTCGGCCGACGCGATTTGCGATGGCCCCTCGGCGTGCCAGTATTCCGAGGATTCCGATTGCACGAAAATTGCGTCGGGGCGCACGTCGAGGATGCAGCGCATCGCCATGACGTTGGCCGCCACGATGTGCTTGAGCGCCGTGACGAAGCTGCGATCGGTGGTCATCTGCTCGTTCCACCAGCCGTATTTGGCCGAAAACAGCGCGCAGATGAACATCTCGTTGACGGGCGTGTAGAGCTGCACCCACGGGTAGCGTTCGGCGAAGGCCTTGGCATAATCGGCGAAGTGCCGGGGAAATTCGGGGTTCTGGAAATCGCCGATCCAATCGGGCACGCCGAAATGGCACAGGTCGACAATGGGCACGATGTTGCGACGTTGCAAATCGCCGAACGCCTCGTCGACGAACGACCAATCGTAGCGGCCCGGACCCAGATGCGTGGCATGCAGCGCGGGGCCGTAGCGCAAGAAGCACAGGCCCATCTCCTCGACGAGGTCGAAGTCGCGCCGCCAGTGCTCGTAATGGCCGCATACCTTCATCTGGTCGACGCGACGGCGCGTGGGACCAACGGTCGGCTCGGACGATTCAATGCCTGTGGCGAACATGAACATCGAGGGGGCAACGCGCCAACCCGGCAATGGTTCGCGTGACGAGGCGAGAAGGTGTCAGCCGAACGGCTTGCGGCGACCGTCCGATACGATATGGCCGATGATGGCGCACAGCACGATCATGCCGCCGACCAGGGCCATGGGCGCTGGCCGCTCTCCGAAGATGGTCCACACCCAGACCGGGGAAAGCGGCAGATCGAGGGTCATGATCAGCGCCGATTGCCCGGCGGGCACACGGCCGATCCCCAAGGTGGTGAGGCTCACGCCCGCCCCCTGCTGGGTGAGGCCGAACAGCGCAAACAGTCCCATTTCAGTCCAACTGATCGCCCACAGGGCGAAGGGCGCGGTGAGGATCGAACCGACGAGTGCGCCGATGCAGCCCGACGGCATCATAGGCCGGTCGCGGTACTGGCGCAGGAGAACGGTTTTGAGGGCGAACGACGCCGTCATGCCGAAGGCCAGCGCGTCGCCCAATGTGGACGCGCCCGACAGCCTCAGGGAACTGCCCACGACCAATGCAGCCCCAGCGAATGCAACGCCCGAACAGAGCAGGGTCACGGACGTGGGGCGTTCACGAATCAAAAACCACGCGAGGCCGGCGGTGAGAAAGGGCGCGGTGCCGAAGATGATCGAGTTGTTGGCGACCGTGGTGTACTGGAGCGACGTGACGAAGCAGACCATCGAGATCGTCGAGAGCAGCGAGACCGCAATCCCCGGCAGACCCATACCCCGGAACGAGGCCGACGTGCCCCGGCCTTCCCGCCACACGACGTAGAGCAGAACGGTGAGCGCCGTAAAAATACCACGCCAAAACAAGATGGTCGGGGCATCGTGCCCGATCAAACGCACGAAGAATCCGGCGCTGGAGAAGGCGATCGTGCCCATCACGAGAAGGCCGATGCCGACGAGAGTATCGCTGCGCAGTTCACTTGGCGCCCGCTGCGCGACCTCGATCGTCATTCCCATCCCCATCAACCCGTGCGGATCCCAGCGGCGGCACCCCGCGCCGCAGCGGGCTTGCGACCAGCCATTGCAATAAATCACGTGCACGCAAAAACCAACGGTGCATAAGCTCGTGCCCAGGTGCGCGGCGCAGGAGGCAGTCCCATGAAGAAACCCCACACGACGATCGGTTCAAGGATGGCGGGCATCAGCGAGTCCTGGCTCGCCAAGACGCAGGAAGCGATTCTCGAGCCCGATCTCGAGATCATCGATCCGCATCATCATTTATGGGATTTCCCCGAACACCAGTATTTGTTGAAGGACATCCTCGCCGATACCAACACGGGCCATAAGATCACGAGCACGGTGTTCCTCGAGTGCACGGCGTGCTTTCGCGAAGACGGCCCCGAAGCCATGAAGCCGCTGGGCGAAGTCGAATTCGTCAACGGCATCGCGGCAATGTCGGCAAGTGGGGCTTACGGCCCGACGCGGGTCGCAGCCGGCATCGTGGGGCTTGCGGAACTGCGGCTCGGCGCGCGCGTGGAGGAAGTTCTGCAAGCGCAGATCGCTGCGGGCGGCGGGCGCTTCAAAGGCATTCGCTATGTGGCCTCGTGGGACGACAAGGAGCCCTCGATCCACATGGGACACACCAACCCGACCGAATTTCTGTATCGGGACGATGCGGCGTTCCACGAAGGCTTCGCCGTGCTGGGCAAGTTGGGCCTCACGTTCGACGCGTGGCTCTATCACACGGGGCTACCCAACGTGATCGCGCTGGCGCGAAAATTCCCGGGCCAACCGATCGTGCTCGACCATTGCGGCGGACCGCTCGGCGTGGGCTGGTATGCGGGCAAGCGGGACGCAATTTTTGCCGATTGGAGCAAGAACATCCGCGACCTCGCCACGTGCCCGAACGTGATGATCAAGCTCGGTGGGCTGGGCATGCGCGTCAACGGCTTCGACTTCCATGCGCGGCCCAAACCGCCGACGTCGGAGGAGCTGGCCGTGTTGTGGCGTCCCTACATCGAAACCTGCATCGAAGCCTTCGGTCCGAGCCGCGCCATGTTCGAGAGTAATTTCCCCGTCGACAAGTTGTCGGGCAGTTATGCCGTCTACTGGAACGCGTTCAAGCGACTGGCGTCCGGCGCGTCCAACGCGGAAAAAGCGCAGCTCTTTCGCGAGTCGGCCCGCACTTTTTATAGACTGCCGTGAGTACAGCAATTCCGACTTGTCATCCCGGTGCTCGCCGCCGGGATGATACGGGAGGTCGGGCCTCGACGTCATTCGGCTGTGAGACCCAGGCGCGATGATTTTGGCTCTCTCGCCTTGGACCATCGGCGGCTATGCGCTCGACAGCCCGATCATCGACGACCTGACCGTGTTTCACTTGGCGCTGATCACGATCACCGCCTTGGGCACGCAGGTCATCGGCGGGCTGGCGGGATATGGCACCGGCCTACTGATGCCGCTGGTGCTGGTGCCGATTTTGGGGCCGGCAGCGATCGTGCCCGTCATCTCGGTGTCGGCCGTGCTCACCAATGCCACCCGCGCTGTCGTCTTCCGCGACAGCATCGACTGGCATCGGGCGATGCTGATTGGCGCTTTCGGGCTGCCGACGACGATCCTGGGCGCTTATTCCTACACGCTGCTGTCGAGCCGGGGC
Organism: Hyphomicrobiales bacterium; assembly: GCA_031406575.1. Taxonomy (GTDB): domain Bacteria; phylum Pseudomonadota; class Alphaproteobacteria; order Rhizobiales; family Hyphomicrobiaceae. Next base: position 9,062 of record JANOHP010000064.1, on the reverse strand, counting down.
GCGGCGCTGGTGATCGGTATGGTGCTGCTGGCGGTCATCCCACTGCGGCGGTGGGTGGCGGGCTTGCAATGGACGCTGGGCATGCGTGGCGGCGCAGTTGCGGGCATCGTCTACGGTTTCATTACGGGTGGCTCGACGGGCGTGGGCGTGTTGTTGCTGGCAATATTCATGGCCATGGGATTGTCCGGAAAACGCGTCATCGCCACCGATGCCATGGCCACGATCGTGCTCGGCATCGCCAAGGTGGGCATCTTCTCGTCGGCGGGCGTATTGCCGACGAAGTTGTGGATCGTGGCCCTGCTGATCGGCGCGATGGCCATGCCCGGCGCCCTATTCGCGCGGTGGCTTGCCGAACGGTTTTCGGCGCGCCTGCATGATACGCTGATCGAGGGCGCGATCGTGGTGGGCGGGCTCATGCTGATCTGGCGGGCGTTTCAAGGGACGGATTGAACGCACACGTCTCCATGTGAGGCCGGCACGCTGGGCAGGGGACGCGTGGCCCGTGCTCGTATATGGTTCGCCCCGACACAATCGCCCATCGGCACTATCCTTGCGCAGGCCACGTGCAGAAACTCGCGCCACCGTCCAAAACCAACTGGCTCGCGGTGCACCGCTGGTCCGCGTCGCTCAAGGCTGTCATCGGCCTGGGCGCGTTGCAGGTCATCGGCTGGGGCACGACGTTTTCGACCGTCACGGTGTTCGGCAGCACGATCGGCGACGAGCTGGGGCTCGACCGGGTGGTGATTTTCGGCGGCGTCACGCTGCAACTCTTGGTGGCCGCCCTGCTGTCGCCGCGCATCGGCAAGCTGATCGATCGCATGGGCGCGCGCCGTATCATGGTCGCTGGCTCGTTCGTCGCCGCACTGGCGATGCTCGTGCAATCGGCGGCGACCGGCCTCGCGTCCTACATGCTGGGGTGGGTGCTGATCGGCATCGCCGCGCCGCTGATGCTCAACAATGCGGCGATGCCCGGCCTCGTGCAAGTGGTGGGACCGAACGCGCGGCGCTGGATCACCGGCCTGACGTTGATTTCCGGCCTCACCTCGACCGTGTTCCTGCCCATGAATTTCCTGCTGCTCGAAACGGTCGGGTGGCGCTGGGCGTATGTCATTTACGCGGGGCTGCACGTGTGCATCTGCGCTCCGGTCCATTGGCTCGTGCTGCGCCGAGGTGCCGGCGTTGAGGACAATGCGGGCGCCGAGGCGAGAGACCGCCCCCATCCCGACGGCATCCTGGCGCCCGAACACAAGCGGCGCGCCTTCGTGTTGATTGCGATCTGGGCCTGCACGGAGGGGCTGCTCACCTGGGGGCTCTACATGCAGGTGATCGATGTGCTGAAAGCCATGGGCTTGACCGCGGGCGCGGCCATCGGCGTGTGGGCGATCGTCGGTCCGGCACAAGCGACGGCGCGCTTGGGCGAACTGGTGTTTGCAGGCCGGTACTCGATCCTCACGACCGCGTTCTGCTCGGCCTTGTTCACGACCTTCAGTTTTTTCGCGTTCCTCCTGTTCGGGGTGAACATCGCGTCCGCGATGCTGTTCTGCGTCTTGATGGGGGTCGGGCACGGCCTCTTTGCGGTGGCGCGCAATACGTTGCCGCTGACGTTGTTCGGCGCGCGCGAGTACGGGAGCTGGATGGGCTTGCTGATGGCGCCGCAGAGCATCGCCAACGCAGCCGCGCCTCTCGTGTTTGCCGGCGTCATCAGTCATTGGAGCCCGGCCGCCGCCTTCTGGGTCGCGGGCGTCGGCGCGGGCTTGGGTTTCGTCTCCGTCGTGACGCTGGTGCGGTTCTGCAAGCCGGCCCTCGAGGGGCGATGAATGGCCGACCTTCCCGATCTCATCAAAGCCGAAGTTGCCATCATCGAACAGACCAACGCGTTTCGTCGCGCCGAAAATTTGGGTGCGGTGAAAGCCAATGCCGAGCTGACGCTGGCGGCGCGCCGATTTGCTCAGTATCTCGCCAAGACCGGCACATTCGCGCACGAGGCGGATGGGCGCCAGCCTGCCGAACGCGTGAAAGAAGCCGGCTACAAATACTGCATGGTCGCCGAAAACCTGGCGATGCATCTGGATCGTCGCGGCTTCACGACGAGCGCGCTGGCAACGAAGGCCGTGGACGGTTGGAAGGGCTCACCGGGCCATCGCAAAAACCTCGTGCAGCCGCATGTGACCGACATCGGCGTGGGTGTGGCCCGTGCGCCGGACTCCAGCAGTCCGAAGTTTCTTTCCGTGCAACTGTTCGGTCGGCCGGAGGCGGCGAAGTACAGATTTCGGATCGAAAACAAGTCGGATGCAGCCCTCACTTATTCAGCCCTGGGCAAGAGCCATTCCATCGATCCGCTCACGACCGTCACGCACAGCGCCTGCATGCCCACGCAGGTCGTGCTCGAGCGATCGGGCAGCACACTATTCGGCACCAAACTCGACGCGCGATACGAAGCGCGTGATGGAGCGGTCTACACGGTGCTGAAGGGGCCCGACGGGAAAGTCCGGGTCGATGTGGGAAAGGTGCGGTGAGGACCGAGACGACTGCGCCGCGTTATGCGACGCCGCAAGCGTCGCCGTGAAAATTCCCAGCAGATTGGTTGAGACTTGACGTGAAATCCCTCTGCGCGCGCCTGCATGCACGCTCACCCCTTGTCGTTCGTGAAGATGATCGTGCCGGACGCGGCGAACATGCCGCCCACACCGTGGCAGACGCTGATTTTGGCGTTTTTCACTTGGGCCGGTGCGATGCCGCGCATCTGCCGTACACTCTCCTGCAAGGCATACATGCCGTACATGCCGGAGTGCATGTAGGAGAGCCCGCCGCCATTGGTGTTGATCGGTAGCTTGCCGCCGGGTGCCGAATGCCGCTCACCGATGAAGGCGGCCGCTTCGCCCGGCTTCACGAAGCCGAGGTCTTCCAGGCCGTACAGCGGAAGATGGGCGAAGGCGTCGTAAATCATCAAGTGATCGACCTCTGAATGCTTGATGCCGGCTTCGTCGAAGGCTTTTTTGCCGGAAACGCGGAACGCTTTCGAGGACGTGAAGTCCTCCATCTGGCTGATCATCGGGCCTTCGACGGACTCGCCCGTGCCCAGGATGTAGACGGGTTTCTGCGGGAAATCCTTCGCCCGTTCGGCACTGGTGAGGATCAGCGCGCCGCCGCCGTCGGTCACGAGGCAACACATGAGAATGCGGAACGGCCACGCGATCATGCGGCTCGCCAGAACGTCGGCGACGGTGATCGGCTCTTTGAATGTGGCGCGCGGATTTTTCGCCGCCCATTCGCGTTGCACGACCGACACCATGGCCACCTGCTCTTGGGTGATGCCGTAGGTTTTCATGTAGCGCAGCACGGGGATCGTGAACATCGTCGGCGGACCCATGACCCCGAACGGCGACTCGAACTGACCGGAGAGGCTGTCGGGATAGGGTGGCCGCGGCGTCGGTGCGATGCGTGACTTGCCGGACTCGCCGTGCGTGATCAGCACGGTCTTGCACAGTCCCTCGTTGATGGCGGCCGCTGCGTGGCGCACATGCAGCATGAACGAGCAGCCACCGACCGCCGTGCCGTCGGCCCAGGTCGGCGTGATGCCCAGATACTGCGCCAGCGCTTGCGGTGTTTCACCGGCCGTGGCGATGCCGTCGATGTCGGAGGGTTTGAGGCCTGCATCTTTCATCGCATTGAGCGCGCAATCGGCATGCAATTGGATTTGCGATACATCGGGGATGACGCCGAGCTTGGTGGTCTCGGCCGCGCCGACGACGGCGACTGAATTGCGCTTCATGGTGTTCTCCTCACTTCGCCGGCTTGAAGAACGGCAGCGAAATCGCATCCGTTTGAGCCTCGAACGTGACCATGAGGTCCATGTCGAGCTGAAGGGCTTCGGGCGTCTGCGGGCAGCCGACGATGTTGGTCATCATCTGCGGTCCCTCGGCGAGTTTGACGACGGCAATCGCATAAGGCGGGTCGAAGCCGGGCGCAGGGCGGTGGTGAATGACGTAGGAATGCAGCTTGGCGCGACCACTCGCCTTCACCACCTCGACGCTGCGCGAGCCGCATTTGGAGCAGAACGGCCGAGGCGGGAAGTAGGTGTGCTGGCAGTCGGTGCACGTTTGCAGCCGCAGCTCGCCGGCTTTGGCACCGTCCCAAAAATGCTGGGTCTCGGGTGTCGGTTTGGGCAGCGGACGTTTTCCCTCGGCCACGGGCAGCCTCCCTGATTGGATTTGTCGCGATCATTGTTGCCCGGAACCGCCGAGGAGGCAAACGGGGAGATGGGGTGAGTGACTCGGTGGCGTGGCGTGCCCGTAGACGCGACGACGAGCAACGAGCAAGACGCCCCCAATTGTCACCCCGGCACTCGTCACCGGGACCCAGCTTGCGGCTGGTGTCGGAGCACGCGGTGGGATGGATCCCGTGAAAAAATCGCGGGATGACAGAGTCGGGCTCGGAGGCGACAACAGCCCTATTTGCGCACCTTCACGTCCGGAATTGGCCGGGTTATCTCGGCGGGCTCGGGCTCGAAATAGTGCGCAAGCACGTACAATCCCGCCGCCGCGATGGCCAAGATCACGCCCACGACGATCAGGAATCGGAACAGGCTCGGCATGACACCCTGAAGTCCTGGTTGGTATCGACTGCATTTGGAGCCATTATGGCCCAGAACCAAGGCGGGGCCACGATGGTCGGCCCAGCTGCCACGGAGTATGATGACGAATGCTGCGTCGAACTGATTTCACCTCTATCGGACAAGGACTTGCGGCTTGGCGGCGGCCAGGTCGAAGGGACCCGACCCGTGGGCCGAGGTCAGTATCATGATTCGGCCCGGTGCCCGGCGCCGCGCCTTGGACGACCGCCCCGACCAGGCCGCACTTCGGGCGGCTCTGGGATCGCGGTCGATCGTGATGATCGGGTTGATGGGGTGCGGTAAGTCCTCTGTCGGCCGGCGACTGGCTGGACGGTTGTCCCTGCCGTTCGTCGATGCCGACGACGAAATCGAGATGGCGGCGCAAAAGTCGATACCCGAGATCTTCGCTGACCACGGCGAGGACGTGTTCCGCGACGGGGAGCGCCGCGTCATCGCGCGCCTCTTGGCAAACGGGCCGCAAGTGCTGGCAACGGGTGGTGGCGCCTATATGAATGCCGACACCCGCGCCGCGATCCGGGCCAACAGCGTCTCGGTATGGCTCAAGGCCGATTTGCCCATATTGATGCGCCGTGTGATGAAGCGCGATAACCGGCCACTTCTCAGGGCTCCCGATCCCGAAGGGGTGATGCGCTCTCTGATCGAGGCGCGCTACCCCATCTATGCCGATGCCGACATCACGATCGAAAGCCGCGATGTGCCCCATGAAGTGATCGTGAGCGAAATCGTTGTTCATCTCGCCGGGCAGCTCCTTGCATCGGCGGCCAGCACGCCAGAAACATCCGATCTCCCGTGAGAGACGGTGCGCACGATCGAGAGGCGAGGGATTGCCCGTGTCAATGACGTCGACGGTCGAAGTACCAGTGGAACTGGGAGAGCGGCGCTACCCGGTGCTGATCGGTCCGGGTCTGCTGGGCCATGCAGCGGCATTGATTGCTCAGCACGTCGCACCGGTTCGCGTGGCGATCGTCACCGATGAGAACGTCGCGCTGCGCCATCTCGACGGGTTGAAAGCGAGCCTGCAGGCGAGTGGGCGCTTGGCTGGTGTCATCATCCTCAAACCCGGCGAAGCGACGAAAAACCTCGTGGAACTCGGCCGGGTCTGCGACGAGCTGATTGGTCTGGGGCTCGAGCGCGGTGATCTCGTCGTGGCACTGGGCGGTGGCGTCATCGGCGACCTCGTGGGGTTTGCAGCCAGTGTGGTGCGTCGGGGCATGCGCTTCGTACAAATTCCGACGTCTCTGCTCGCCCAGGTCGACAGCTCCGTCGGCGGCAAGACGGCAATCAACAGTCAGCACGGCAAGAATCTGATCGGTGCCTTCCATCAGCCGAGCCTCGTCATCGCCGACACGGATGTCTTGAGCACACTGCCGGCGCGCGAGATGCGGGCGGGTTATGCCGAAGTGGTCAAATACGGACTGCTGGGAGATCGCGCGTTCTTCGCCTGGCTCGATACGCACTGGCGTTCCGTGTTCGGCAATGATCCCTCCATTCTGACGCAAGCGGTGCAGCGCAGCGTCGCCGCCAAAGCGGCCATCGTGGCGCGCGACGAGACCGAAACTGGCGATCGCATGCTGCTCAACCTGGGCCACACCTTCGGTCATGCGCTCGAGGCGTGGGCTGGCTATTGCGACAAACTGCTCCACGGCGAAGCCGTCGCGATCGGCATGGCGCAGGCGTTCCGGTTCTCCGAAAAACTCGCCCTCGCACCCGCCGGCACGGCGGCGCGCGTCGAAGCCCATTTGTCCGCCGTCGGCTTGCCGACCCGTATTGCCCACATTCCGGGTCGCGACCGGCCCGATGTCGATACGCTTTTGCGTCTGATGGCGCAGGACAAGAAAGTTCGTGGCGGACGCATGACGTTCATCCTGGTACGCGATATCGGCGAAGCGTTCGTGTCGCGTGAGGTGGAAGCCGAACCGCTCAGGGCTTTTCTCGAAGCCGAAATCGTACTTTCTGGCTGATCCGTTTCTGACGACGTGGTGGAACATCAATGTCCCTCGAGATTGGTTTGATCATAGTGGCCATCATCGGCCTGCTGGCGCTATCGGCGTTCTTCAACGGCAGCGAAACAGCGCTGACCGCCGCCTCGCGCGCGCGCATGCACGCGCTCGAGCAGGAGGGCAATCGCCACGCCTCACTGGTCAACACGCTGCTGAAAACGCCTGAACGCCTGATCGGCACCATCCTGATCGGCAACACCATCGTCGATGTGCTCGCGGCATCGCTGGCGACGGGCTTGGGCGTCATGCTGTTCGGCACGGCGGGGATCGTCTACGCGACGACGGTCGTCTCGGTGCTGATCATCGTCTTCTCCTCGGTGCTGCCCAAAACCAACGCCATGGCCGCCTCAGATCGCGCGGCGCTGCTGGTCGCACCTATTTTGCGCGTCATCATCTGGGTGCTGACGCCGCTGACCATTGCGCTCGAAGTGGTGGTGCGGCGGCTGTTGCGGTTGACGCCGTCGAAAGTCGACGATGAAGCCAACATTCTCGCCGCCCACGAAGTGCTTCGCGGCACCATCGCACTCGGCGAGCAGGGTGGCACGGTGGCCAAAAATGATGCGGCCATGCTGGGCGGCGTGCTCGACCTGGAACATCTGCAAGTGCTCGACGTCATGCGGCATCGCACACAGATGCACACCCTCAACGCCGACGATCCCCCGCAGTCGATCATCAACCAAGTGTTGGGTGGTCCCTACTCGCGCATGCCCCTCTGGCGCGGCCAGACGGAAAACATCGTCGGCGTGCTGCATACGAAAGATTTGCTGGCAGCCCTCAACAGGGTGGGTTGGGACCCAGCCAAACTCGATATCCTGACCATCGCGAGCCCACCGTGGTTCGTTCCCGATACGACCACTCTCAAGGAGCAGTTGAGCCAGTTCCTCAAAGGCAAGACTCAGATGGCACTGGTGGTCGACGAGTACGGCGAGGTGCAGGGGCTCGTCACGCTCGAGGACATTCTCGAGGAGATCGTGGGGCAAATCGACGACGAGCACGACACACGCGAAGTGCAGGTGCGCGCGCAGGCCGATGGCTCGGTGATCGTCGAAGGCAGCCTCGCCATTCGCGACCTCAACCGCGCCATGGACTGGCACCTGCCCGACGAGGAAGCGACGACGGTCGCGGGTCTCGTCATGCACGAGGCCCAGACGATCCCGGAGATCGGCCAAGTCTTCAACTTCTACGGATATCGCTTCGAAATCGCGCGCAAGCAGCGCAACCGCATCATTGGCGTGCGCGTGCGCCGTCTGGCGGGATGAGGGATCACGGAGCGTTGTCGCGGCCTGCGTCTGCGCAGAACGCATGCGCTTTGACACAACGCTTTTCGGAAGCGGGAAAGGTCGCCAGCCGATCGGCGGGCCGGATGGGTCGCGCCACGAGATTCCCACCGCAGTTGGGGCACCTCCCGCCCGGCAGCCGGTGCGCCACGCAGTCTCGACAGAAGGTGCACTCGAACGAGCAGATCAGCGCCTCGGGCGACTCGGGCGGCAGATCGCGATTGCAGCATTCGCAGTTGGGCCTGAGTGTCAGCATGCTCCTCCCCTTTTCACTTCACCTCGATTTCCAGAAACGAGAACGGCTCCGCGCTCACGCTCGTGACGTTGTGCTCGACGCCCTTCTCGCGGAAATACGGTTTGTCTTTCCACATCTCCGCTTCAATCGTCGCGGTTCGCGTCTCCACGCGCACGCGGCAATCCGCATAGGGCACGATCACATAGTCGGTGAGGTGCGTGTGCCAGCCCGTCGATGCGCCCGGCGCCAGCATGTAGCGCAGGATGCGCACGCGATCGTTGTCGCTGATCTCCTCCATCTGCGCGCCGTCGCACATCACACCCGCTCCTTCTTCTTCGCGCTCATCTCCCGCGCCAGACGATCGCGCATGGCTTCCGCGATGCCGCGCTCGCCCGGGCCGCCGCGCCATTGCAGCATGCGCGCGACCTCGTAGCCGTCGGCGATCGTCTTGTTCTGGCTGAGCTTGAACGAGGCTTCGATGCCCTGCACCTCGACCTCGATCGGCACGATGGCGGCCAGCATCATGGCGAGACGCTTTTCCGTCATCTTGGAGGTGCTCCAAGGTTTTTTCGGCGCCAACCGCGCTTCGAACGCGAGGCTCATCGCTTCGACGTGGGCGTGCGTGCGCTCGGGCGACATCGGTTTGGCGATGCCGCGAATGTGGGCGAAAATGTAATTCCACGTCGGCACCTGATCGTCGGACACGTACCAGTCGGGCGAGATGTAGGCATCCGGCCCGCTGACGATCACCGTCACCTGGGGCGCAGCGGCGATCACCCGATGCAGGGGATTGGCGCGCGCGAAATGGAATTCGAGGTGCCGCTCGCTGCCCTGGCCGGTCACGAGTAACGGCACATGCGAGGCGACAGGCTGGCCGTCCTCGACGGCAACCACCGCGCCGAAACCGCGCTCGGCCA
>JANOHP010000059.1:0-30557 GCA_031406575.1 Hyphomicrobiales bacterium | reverse complement strand
CTTGTTGCCGCCGCCGAACTGCTTCCACCCCAAGAATTCACCGATGGGGGGGCCGAAGGGCACCGTCGTGAAGAAGGCGAGGGCCGGATATTTGCCCGTATGATAACCCGGCGTCGTCCAGCAGCTTTCGATCGAGCCCTTCGAAACCGCGTCGAAGCACTCGAGCGGCGGGATCAAGGCGCCGGGCTCGTAAAACTTCAGTTCCAGCGTTCCGCCCGACATTACTTCGATATTTTTCGCAAAGCGAACCGCCGAAGTGCCAATGTGCGGCAACTGGGCGCCGAAGGCGCTTTGCATTTTCCAGCGAACTTTGGTCTGCGCTTCGGCTTGCGACCCCAGCAACGCCAGAGTGCCCAATGCGCCGACGGCAGCGCCCAACATCAGCTTCAACGTCATACGATCGACCTCCCGTTTTCGCCCAGCCCATGCGTTTGTTGCATGGGTCTTAAGCATTTTGGTCCCTTGTAATTCAAGTCTTCGACATTACGTCGCATCGTCTGCCGGTTGGCAAGCCCAATGTCGTGACCGACTGAAATTGCCACACAGAGCTCGTGCAACCGCGCGTCAATTGCCTATTTTCGCGCCACATCGAGGCCCGCTGTTTCTTTTGGAATGGCTCGGAGTGTGGTAGTGTGTGCGCCCAGGCCCGAATGAGGGATGAGACTGCAATGAGCATCACCGCCCGCCCCCGCCCCAAGGTCATGACGATGACGCCGGCGGCCGCCGACCGCGTCCGTTCCATCATGGCGTCGAAGGGGGCGGCCGTCACCGGCCTCAAAATCGGCGTCAAAAAGGGTGGCTGCGCGGGCATGGAATACGTGATGAGCTGGGCTGAGACGGTGTCGAAGTTCGATGAAATCGTCGAACAGGACGGCGCCCGTGTGATCATCGACCCGCAGGCCGTGCTCTACCTCTTGGGCACCGAGATGGATTACAAGATCGACAAGCTGTCGGCCCAATTCGTGTTCAACAATCCCAATCAGAAGAGCGCTTGCGGTTGCGGCGAGAGTGTCAATCTCGTGCCCGCATCGAAGGACCAATTGGAACAGTCGCCCGCATGACCGGCGGGCGACCAGCCCTGCAGCTGCCCCGGCGACCCGATGAGCCGCGCTGGGTCGACGACGTCCTGCGGTATTGGTTCCTCGAGATCGCGCCCAAAGCTTGGTTCGTGCGCGATGCGGCCGTCGATGCCGACATCCAACAACGGTTTGGCCCTCTCCACGCGACGCTCGCGGCAGAGCCAGCCCCGCGCGCGCCGAGCGACAGCCGGATCGAACTCGCTCGCGTGATCGTGCTCGATCAATTCCCGCGCAATATCTTTCGCGGCAGCGCCGAGGCTTTCGCCACCGATACACTCGCCCTCGCCACCGCGAAAGCCAGCGTTGCCGCGGGTCTCGATCAACCCCTCGACGGCACGGGCCGGCTGTTCCTCTTTCTACCGTTCGAGCACAGCGAAGTGGCGGCCGATCAGCAGCGCGCCGTCGACCTGATCGGAGCGATCGGGGACGCCGAATACACACGTTTTGCCCGTGCGCACAAAGACATCATCGATCGGTTCGGTCGCTTTCCCCATCGCAACCCGGTGCTGGGGCGGGTCTCCACACCCGACGAGATCGCTTTTTTGGCGCAACCGGGAAGCTCGTTCTGAGCGAGGGCACGCGCGGCAGGGTGCTGGTCATGCACCGTTTTTTGCCGGTGAAAGGCATGGCCGCGCACGCGGCAGCGTTGACTTCGCGACCAGCCAACCCCGATAGTTGCGCCATGTCGAACACTTCTGCGCCCGCCGCACGCCAGCCGTCATGGACATCGTTCGCGCCACTGCTTCGCTGGTGCGCCGCGGTTGTTTTGGCACTGGCGGCACTCGTCTGCGCACCGATTGATCCCGTGAGTGCCCAGAGCACGCCCAGCGCGCTGACCACCAAGGCGCGACAGGCAATCCTGATCGATGCCGATTCGGGCGCCATGCTGTTCCAACACAACGCCGATGAACGCATGTCCCCCGCCAGCATGAGCAAGCTCATGACGCTGGCGATGATTTTCAAGGCTGTGAAGGCGGGCCAAGTCAAGCTCGAGACCGAGTTTTTGATGTCGCCCAACGCGTGGCGCAAAGGCGGCGCGCCGTCCAGGACGTCGGCGATGTTCGTGCCCGTGGGCACGCGGGAGCCGTTGGAGCAGCTCCTGCAGGGCATTGTCGTGGAGTCGGGCAACGATGCCGCCATTGCCGTGGCGGAGGGCATGGCGGGCAGCGAGGCCGCGTTTGCCCGCGCGATGACTGAGGAAGCCCAGCGCCTCGGCATGAAAAAATCGACCTTCGCCAACGCAACGGGCCTTTATGCCCCCGATCATCTGACGACAGCGCGGGATTTGGCGATCCTGGCCCGCCATCTCATCCGGGAGTATCGCGACCAATATCCCCGGTTCTCGCAAAAAGAGTTTCAATATCGCAAGCATTTGTTCCGGAACCGCAATCCTCTGTTGGGCAGCGGTATCGGAGTCGATGGGTTGAAGACGGGGTCGATCAAGGAATCGGGCTTTGGTATCGTCACGTCCGCCAAGCAAGACAACCGTCGCCTGATTCTCGTCATCAATGGTCTCGACCGACAGGAAGACCGCAAGACGGAGGCCATTCGCCTGCTGGAATGGGGCTTCAAGACGTTCACCGAGTTTCGCTTGTTCGATGCCGATGAAGTGGTGGGCTCGGCACGTGTGTGGGGTGGAAACCGCATGTATGTGCCGCTGACCGGTAATGGCGCGGTGAACGTCATCCTGGCGCGAACACCGGCCAACCCCCGGCTCAAGGCCGAGATCGTGTACAAGGGACCGCTGAAAACCCCGATCAAAAAGGGCGATGAAGTGGCCACACTGCGCGTCTCGACGGGCGGGCAGACGATCAATGAGCTGCCCTTGTACGCTGCCGAGAACGTGGAGAGTGCCGGCGTCCTCAAACGCGGCGTCGATTCGCTCCTGCACATGATGTTTCGGTGGCTGCTGTGAGCGCGCGCAGCGTTTGACAGGCCCGAGCATCCTCCATAGGACACGGGGGATGGATGGCCGGTTCATCACATTCGAAGGCGGTGAAGGCTCGGGAAAGTCGACGCAGGCGCGTCTGCTGGCCGAAGCTCTGCGCGCGCGCGGGATCGCGGTGACGCTTACGCGGGAGCCGGGTGGATCGCCATTCGCCGAGGCCGTGCGGGGGGTGGTGATGTCTCCCGCACACGCTGCCGTGACGCCCCTTGCCGAAGCGCTGCTGTTCTCTGCGGCCCGTGCGGACCATCTGGCCGCGACGATCCGGCCGGCGCTGGCTGCAGGTGAGTGGGTCGTGTGCGACCGCTTCGCCGATTCGACCAGGGTTTATCAAGGAACGGCGGCTGGACTCGATCGCAGCCAGATCGATACGCTCGAGCGCATGGTCGTAGGGGCGACGGCGCCGGACCTGACCATCCTTCTCGATATCGATCCGGCCGAGGGTTTGGCGCGGGCGCATACGCGGCGCAAACCGCCGGGCGCGGCCACTCTGGAGGTGGATGCCTTCGAAGCGCGCAACTTGGACTTTCATATCCGTCTGCGGGTTGGGTTTCTGGCCATCGCCGCGGCCGAACCTCAGCGCGTCGCCACGATCGACGCCACACCGAATCGAGACAGCGTCCGCGCCGCGATTTGGGCCGTGGTCTCCGAGCGCTTCGGCCCCTTGTGATGGCACGCGCGCCCGCCCTGGAAAAAAACGAAGCGCCGCCCGAGGCCGATCGGCTCGATGGCGCAACGCATCCTCGGGAAACGACGGCCCTGTTCGGGCACGCTCCGGCGGAAACTGAGCTGGCGCAGAGCTTTGCTGGCGGGCGCATGCACCACGCTTGGCTGCTGGCCGGCCGCGAGGGCATCGGCAAGGCGACGCTCGCCTACCGTTTCGCGCGCCATGCCCTGGCTACGCCGACCCAACGCGATCGCTCCGGCCGCAGCCTCGCCATCGCGCCCGAGACGACGGCGGCCCGGCAGGTTCTGGCGCTGTCGCATCCCAACCTGCTCGTCATTCGCCGGCCTTGGGATGCCAAGACGAAACGCCATCCCGCCACCATTCCCGTCGACGAGGTGCGTCGCATCAAGTCGTTCCTCGCTCATACGGTCGAGCCGGGGGCGCATCGCGTGATCATCGTCGACTCCGCCGACGAACTCAATCCCAGTGCGGCCAACGCGCTGCTGAAATCGCTCGAGGAGCCACCCGCCGCGACCCTGTTTTTTCTGGTGACGGCCGAGCCGGGGCGTCTGCTGCCGACGATCCGCTCGCGCTGCCGAATGCTCGATTTGCATTCCCTCGGTGAGGCAGACTTGCGCCGGGCTACCTTGCACGCTTTCCAGACGATCGACCGGGATGCGCCGGGTCCGGGAGACTGGCCCCGCCTCATTGCGCTCGCCGAGGGCAGCGTGCGCCGATTGCTGGTCCTGTGGCTCGGCAACGGCCTCGAACTCGCTGAACGCGTCGATCGGCTGTTGGCGACGCTGCCGCGTCTCGACTGGGGCGCGGTGCATGCGCTGGGCGACGAATTGGGATCGGTCGCCTCGGCGGAGCGATTCGAAATGTTTTACGACCTGTTGCTGCGCACGCTCGCCCGCATGGTCCGCGATCGGGCTCGAGGGCTCGCGGATGGCCCGGAAGCCCAGTTGGCGGCGCGTTTGATCCCCGAAGCCAGACTTGCCACCTGGGCCGAGCTGTGGGAAACAGTCGTGCGCGAGAAGTCCGTGGCCATGGCCCTGAACCTCGATCGCAAGTCGTTGATTCTCGATACATTCAGTCGGATCGCGCAGGTCGCTCATGACGTCGCGCCTCGCTCCGGCTCCGCTGTCTGATACGCCCTCGGGCGCGACCGCCCCAAAGGAGCGGGCCACCATGAGCACGCGCGAGACGTTCTACATCACGACCGCCATTTCTTATCCCAATGGCGACCCCCACATCGGCCACGCCTACGAGGCCGTCGCCACCGATGCCATCGCCCGCTTCGAACGGCTGGACGGCAAGGATGTGCTGTTCCTGACGGGGACGGACGAACACGGCCTGAAAATGAAGCAAACGGCCATCCGGGAAGGCTTGACGCCCCGGGCACTCGCCGACCGCAATGCGGCGCGTTTTCGGGACATGGCGGCCCTTCTCGGCCTCTCCAACGATGATTTCATTCGCACGACGGAACCGCGCCACTACGAGGCCTGCATCGCGTTGTGGGAGCGGATGGCGGCGAACGGCGACATTTTCCTGAAGAACTACGGCGGCTGGTACTCCGTGCGCGACGAAGCGTTCTACCGCGAAAGCGAGACCGTCGTCGGCGCCGATGGTGTGCGCCTTGCGACGCCCACGGGCACGCCCGTCGAGTGGACGGAGGAGGAGACGTTCTTTTTCCGGCTGTCGGCCTACGAAGACGAGCTGCTCGCCCATTACGAGGCGAACCCGGATTTCATCCTCCCGCCCGAGCGGCGCAACGAGGTGACGAGTTTCGTGCGCAGCGGCCTGGACGATCTGGCCGTATCGCGCACCACGCTCGACTGGGGCATCCCCGTGCCGGGTGCACCGGGGCATGTCATGTATGTGTGGGTCGATGCCCTCAACAACTACGTGACGGCGACGGGCGCGCTCAACGCGGGCGAGGATGCGCGCAAGCGGTTCTGGCCAGCCGACGTGCATGTCATCGGTAAGGACATCGTTCGCTTCCACGCCGTCTACTGGCCAGCCTTCCTGTTGTCGGCGGGCCTGCCGCTGCCCAAGCGGGTGTTTGGTCACGGCTTCCTGCTCGTCAAAGGCGAGAAGATGTCGAAGTCGCTGGGCAACGTGCTCGACCCCTTCGTGCTGGTGAAGGAATACGGCGTCGACCCCTTCCGCTATTTCTTCCTGCGCGAGGTGGTGTTTGGTCAGGACGGCAGCTACAGCGAAGACGTGATCGCGGCGCGCATCAATGCCGATCTGGCCAACGGGCTAGGCAATCTCGCACAGCGGTCGCTGTCGATGATCGCCAAAGGTTTCGAGGGCCGCGTGCCGGAACCCGGCGCCTTCACGGCCGCCGATACGGCCATTCTGGCCGCTGCCGATGGCCTCTACGCCCAAGCACGCGCCGCCATGGACACCCAAGCAATCAAAACCTGGCTCGATGCAGTGTGGGCGGTGATCGGGGACGCGGATCGCTACTTCGCCAACGAAAAGCCGTTCGACAAAACATTGAGCGTCGAACGCAAGGGCACGATCCTCTACGTCGCGGTCGAAGTGGTGCGCCAGCTCGCCATCCTGGTTCAACCGGCGATGCCCGAATCGGCGGGCAAGCTGCTCGACCTGCTGGCGCAGCCAGCCCAGGCGCGCACGTTTACCGCGTTGGGGCCGGCGGGACGGTTGCAGGCTGGCCTCGAGCTTCCGCCGCCCGTCGGCGTGTTTCCCCGCTACCTGCGGCCCGAGACGGGAGAAGGTACTGCGGCGGTGAAACCCGCAAAGCCCCCCAAACCCCAACGCACGCCCAAGGATGGTCCCACGGGAGAAACCGCCTGATGCTGGTCGACCACCATTGTCATCTCGACCATTGGGCGACAGACGCGGAGCGCGATGGGCTCGTGGCGCGGGCGCACGCGGCCGGCGTCGAGGTGATCGTCACGATCTCGACGCGCGTGCGCAACGTCGACACGTACCGGGCCATCGCTGAGGCGTACCGCCAAGTCTATTACACGGTCGGCACGCATCCCCATCAAGCCCACGAAGAACTCGACATCGGCGTCGAGGAGATCGTGCGCCTGTCGGCTGAGCCCAAGTGCGTCGCCATCGGTGAGGCGGGTCTCGATTACTTCTATAGAAAATCGCCGCCCGAGGCCCAAGCCCAGGGCTTTCGCACGCACATTGCGGCCGCCCGCGCGACGGGACTGCCGCTCGTCATCCACTCGCGCGATGCCGATGTCGATACGGCCGCCATTCTCGAAGATGAAATGGCCAAGGGCGCCTTCAATGCCGTCCTCCACTGCTTCACGGGAGGCGCCGAACTTGCGCGGCGCGCGGTGGCGCTGGGCCTGATGATATCGTTTTCGGGCGTGATCACGTTCAAGAAGTCGGAGGCATTACGCGCGATCGCCGCCGACGTGCCGCTCGATCGGCTGCTGGTGGAAACCGATGCGCCGTTTCTGGCACCAGTGCCCTATCGCGGCACACGCAATGAACCCGCCTATGTGCTGCACACGGCGGCGGCTCTCGCGCAGGTGCAGGGCGTCGACGCCGCATCTCTTGCGCGCGCCACGACCGCCAATTTCTACCGGCTGTATGCTAAGGTGCCGCGTTCGACAGCGGGACCCGCGACCGCATGAGCTACAAGCTGACGTTGCTGGGAACAGGCTCCTCGGGCGGCGTGCCGCGCCTGGGCAACAACTGGGGGGCTTGTGATCCCGCCAACCCGAAGAACCGCCGCCGCCGCTGCTCCGCCCTCGTCGAGCGGATCTCAGGCCGTGGCCGCACGCTGATGCTGATCGACACGCCGCCCGATATTCGCAACCAGCTGCTCGATGCCGGCGTCGAGACCATCGATGGCGTCGTCTACACGCACGACCACGCCGACCATACCCACGGCATCGACGATCTGCGCATGCTCGCCTTCAATATGAAGCGGCGGGTCGACGTCTACATGGACGAGCCCACGCGCATCTCCCTCGAGACGCGTTTCAGCTACTGTTTCCGGATGGCGCCGCACTCCACCTATCCCGCCGTGCTCAATTCCTTGGCCATCGATGCGCCCCAGCCCCTGACGATCAATGGGGCGGGTGGACCGATTACGGCCATTCCGATTCCGCAGATGCACGGCGATGCGGGGTCGTTGGGATTTCGCATCGGCGATGTCGCCTACTGTCCCGACGTCGGGGGCTTGGCGCCCGAGTCGGTCGAATTGCTGCGCGGTCTCGACGTGTGGATCGTCGACGCACTGCGCTATATCTCGCACCCCGCGCACTTCAGCGTCGGCCAAGCGCTGAAGTGGATCGAAACCCTGAAGCCCAAGCGCGCCATCCTCACGCACTTGCACATCGACCTCGATTACGCCGCGTTGCAACGGGAGTTGCCGCCCCACGTGGTGCCAGCCTTCGACGGCCTGCAGATCACTTGGGCTTGAACGGCTCACGCGCCTGCCTCGTTGAGCGTTGCGGCGACTTCGGCCTCGATGGCAGCCAGCAACGCATCGACCCAGCCGCGTGGAATGGTGCGCACGATGAAAACGATGCGGCTACGGCGATCCGCCGACGGCCAGCGCTCCAGCCATTCCAGCGGATAAAAAACGTGCTGCACGCCGTGGATGACGGCGGGACGGTCGGGCTGCTCGCGCACCGAGACGAGGCCTTTCAACCGCAGCAGACCGCTGCCTGCGTGCTCGGCCAACGCCTCGAGGAACAGGGTCAGCACAATGGCGGGCAGCGGGGTGTCACGCAGGATTGCGTAGGTTTGCACCTGAGCATCGTGGCGTGTGCTGGCGCCGTCGGATTTCTCGTCTGCGCGCAGCCAAGACAGCAGATCGGCGTCCTGCCAGCGGCGCGCATAGAGACCCGAATCCACGAGATACGCTGGATCGATGCGGCCGTGCTGCGCGACGACGATCGGGGCCGCAGGGTTGAGGGCGCGGACGGTTTCCCGCAGGAGGCGCTCCCCGTCCGGCACGAGGTCCGTCTTGGTCAGCACCAAGCGATCCGCGACGGCGACTTGCTTCACCGCGATCGGCTCTCGATCGAGCGTCGACATGCCGTGCACGACATCCAGCGTGGCCACCACCCCCGCCAGCGCCACCCGTTCGGCCAGCCCTCGATCGGTCATCAGGGCGTGGAGAATAGGCGCTGGATCGGCCAGCCCACTGGTTTCGATAACGACGCGTTCGAACGCCATGACGGTGCCGGCATCGCGCCGTGCGAGGAGATCGATCAGTGTGGCCGCCAGATCACCCCGCACCTTGCAGCACAGACACCCCGTCGCCAGCTCGACGAAACTCTCCTCGCTGGCCGCCACCAAGTCGTGGTCCAAGCCGACGTCGCCGAACTCATTGATCAGCACGGCCGTGCGCGAGAAGGCGGGCTGGCGCAACATGTGCGCCAACATCGTGGTTTTGCCACTGCCGAGAAAACCGGTGAGCACCGTGACGGGGATCATGTCGCGACCGTGCCCTGGTCGGAGGCAATGCGCAAGGTCTGGGAACTCGACATCGTCACCTCAAACGCGAAACACCGCGCGCGCGACGCGGAACGTGTTGACGTAAGCGGCGACGCTGGCCGTGATGGGGTCGGCGTAACCGCCGCCGATGGCGATCGACACGGGCAAGCCACGGCGGCGGCAGTGCTCGAACACGAAGCGGTCGCGCTCGCCGAGCCCATCGTGCGTCAGGGCGAGACGCCCGAGCCGGTCCTCGCGCAGAGGATCGACGCCCGACAGATAAAGCAGCAGATCGGGGCGGAAGGCATCGATCGCCGGCATCACGTCGGCCAGCGCATCGAGATAGGCGCGATCCTGCGTGCCATCGGGCAGTTCGACATCGAGATCTGACGGGACGCGGTGGAAGGGGAAGTTTTTGGCGCCGTGCAGACTGACGACGAAGGTACGCGTGTCGGGGTCCAGAATGGCAGCGGTGCCGTCGCCCTGATGCACGTCCACATCCAGCACGGCGATGCGTTCGACCCGTCCCTCGTCCAGCACCGTCAATGCCGCGACGGCCAGATCATTGAAGACACAGTACCCCGAACCGAAGGTGCGATGCGCGTGATGCGTGCCGCCCGCGAGCTGGCCGGAAACGCCCGTTTCCAGCGCCGACCGGGCTGCGGCAAGTGTGCCGCCGACGGTCAAACGCGCTCGACGTGCGAGGACCGGGCTCCACGGCAGACCGATGCGCCGCACGCTGTCGCGATCGAGGGTGCCGTCGAGGACAGCATCGACGTACTCGGCCGCATGCGCGCGCAACAGCTCTTCGCGAGAGGCCAACGGCGACGGCAGGAGACTTTCGGCGCGCAGAAGGCCCTCGTCGAGGACGGCATCGCGCAGCAACCGGTATTTCGACGCGGGAAAGCGATGTCCCACCGGCAGGGGCAGATCGTCGATGTCGGGATAAAAGACACGCACGCGCGGGATCAGGTGTAGCCGAGAAGGCGGCGCATTTCGCTGAACATGGTGCGTTTCAACTCCATGCCGATGCCCGGCGTTTGGTGCAGCGTGGTGTAGCCATCGACGACGGGAATATCGTCGGCAAAGCCCCCGTAAGGCGCAAACACACCCGGATAGCTCTCCGAACCGCCCAGGCCCAATCCCGCCGCCATGTTGAGCGCAAGCTGGTGCCCCCCATGGGGGATGAGCTTGCGGC
Organism: Hyphomicrobiales bacterium; assembly: GCA_031406575.1. Classification (GTDB taxonomy): domain Bacteria; phylum Pseudomonadota; class Alphaproteobacteria; order Rhizobiales; family Hyphomicrobiaceae. The sequence continues at coordinate 20,226 of JANOHP010000059.1, read as the reverse complement.
GCGGCCAACCCAACTCGTCGCAGGCGTCCAGAAACCGCAGGTATTCGGTGCAGCCGTAGGCCAGCGCCGGGTCGAGCTGGATCCAATCGCGATCGGGCCTCATGCCACCATAACGAATGAGGTTGCGGCCATCGATCACCGAGAACAGATTCTCGCCGGTGGCCAGGGCATTTGGATATTCGGCGGCAAGACGCGCATTGAGGTCGTAGTCGAGTGGATCGCCGGCTTCCTCGTACCAGAAGAGATCGTAGGGCGTGACAGCACGACCGAATTCCAGGGCCCGGTCGAGATCGAAGCGGCCGTTGGCGTCGACGGCCAAGTTCTCGCCACGTCCCACGATCTTCAACACGGCTTCGATGCGCGCGAGGTCGGCGGCGAGATCGGCGCCGCCGACTTTCATTTTGACGACTTTGTAGCCTTGTTCCAGGTAGCCGCGCATTTCGGCTTGTAGGCCCTCGAGCTCTTTGCCTGGATAATAATAACCACCGCCGGGATAGACGAGGATGCGGTCATCGGTTCGGCCCCCGTTGTAGCGCTCGGCGAGAAGTTGCCACAGCGGCTTGCCGGCAATTTTGGCCACGGCATCCCAGACGGCCATGTCGAGGCCCCCGGCGGCGTGTGCGCGGTCGCCGTGGCCGCCGGGCTTTTCGTTCGTCATGAACGCGCGCCAAACGGCGAACGGATCCAGATTATCGTGATTGCCGTCGACGAGGTCGCGTGGTTCGGCCGCCAGAATTCGCGGAATGAAGCGATCCTCGAGGATCGCACCCTGCGCGTAGCGTCCGTTGGACGTGAAGCCGTAGCCGATCACGGGTTTGCCCTCGCGCACGACATCGGTTTCGACGGCGACGACGCTGACCGTCATCGTCGAGAAATTGATGAAGGCATTGCGGATTTGCGAGGCAATGGGCGCGGACGCCTGTCGGACGCGGGTAATCTTCATGGGGCTTCCTCGAAGGAACCGGGGTTGTGCTGTGCACGCCTATCGCGGCTTCACACGAGACGCAACGTCGAGCCTGCGAAATTCAGGACCCGAGGCGTGCAGCGATCCGGCGAAGCGGTCCGGCGCTGGCCAAGTCTGCCCCTCGTTCCGCCGAACGGCGCAACCCGCGACGTATCTCCCCGCGAAGGGCCTGCATGGGCCTGAACGGCGCCGTAGCCCACAATATGGCGGTGGCAATCAGGGACGGGAAGACGATCAACCACGCCGCATGCAGCGCCAGGATAGTGCCCAACGCCCACAACATCGCCAAGCCGTGCTCGACGAGCCCAATCAGCTTCGACTGCTGATGCCGTCGCAGCATACCCCGCCGATTGCCGGGCATCGGGTGCCACAAATTGAGGAGCGCGGTGGACCCGGCCGCAAGCGTGGCGAGCGCAAACGTCAAGACGGCCACGCGCACCGATACGACCGCGATGCCGATCGTCGGCACAGCCACGATCGTGAGAACCGGCACCGCGATGGCTGCCAGCTTGCACCGATCGATGCGACCAGCACGCGACGGCGCGGTCGCCAGCAACTCCGGTGCTTCTTCGGCAGACACCGCGATCCACGCCAGTGACGCCGACACTTGTGCAGCAATAACGACGACCGCGACCGCTATCGCCATGCCGTCGGGCAAGGTGTGGTTGCTGTGCAAGAGCATCACGGCGACGGGAAGGGTATAGATGATCTGGAGCGTGAGCTGCCCATAGATGCCCGGATCTCTCAGGAGCAATCGCCATTCTTTGCGGCGCAGCGTGCGTGCGAAACCAGACGTGAACCGCAGCGGGCGATCGTGGGCAGCGGGTCGTCGCCCGTCCGGGGGTGCACCGGCCGCCGACAGCGTGGCGCGTGCAAACGGGCCAGACAGTACGAAAATGGTTCCGACAAACAGAGCAATACTGAGCGCCGTCACGAGCAGCATCGGCTCGAGACGACCCATCAGTAGCCCCGTCAGCGGTGGCATCCATCGTGGCTCGGCGCTCCACACGTCGGCGGCCGCGACCGCAAGCAGCGCCCGAACGCCCTCCGGCAAGAGCAACCACACTTGGACACCCAGCACGAACCCACCAGCGATGACTGTGGCGGCCAGCTGACACATCAGCCGCGCCCGAAGCGGACCAGCCAGGCGCCAAATCAGCATCGCCACAGCCAAGCCGAACGCCGTTCCGAGCAGAGCCAAAACGACGAGGATCGGATACGCCAAAACCCAATTTGGTTTCCCCTGGAGAGCCCCGACGTTGACGATCGGCAGCACCAGGAGCCCTACCGATCCGAAGGTGCTGGTCGCAATCGCCATTGCGCGGGCACCGAAGATGGCTCGCGCATCGATCGGTGAGCCCAGGAGCAATTCCAGATCGGACCGTGCAAACAGCGCGCGACTGGCGCCGATCAATCCCTGCGCGGTCATCCACGCGAGCACGCTCAGTGCGACGACGGCTGCAGTCCCCGTTTCGCCCGGAACGATGGCGGCATCGAAACGCGGCGCCAACACCGCCGCAAGCGGCCAAGCGACCAAATGCAGGACGATCAATCCTGCGCACGCCAAGATCCGGGCGCGTGTCGCCGTGAACGTGGCGAACAAGTGGGAAAATCCGCGCCACGACAGGCGAATGTCATGGTGCACGAGCCACAGGAACGAGCCTGCTGTTGGTGTCAGGCGGCGATGCATGCATCGCTCCGGGTCAGCGAGAGAAACACGTCTTCCAGTGTCGTGCTCGCGCCGCCGGCCAAGGCCTTGAGTTCCTCGAACGTGCCTTCCGCCATGACGCGGCCCCGGCTGACGATGCCGATGCGATCGGCCAGCCGCTCGGCGACCTCCAGAATATGCGTGGTCAAGATGATCGCGGCGCCGGCGCGGACGCGGGCCATCAGCAGCTCTTTGACTTGGCGCGCGATCCCCGCATCGATGCCAGTCAAAGGCTCGTCCAGCATGATGAGGCGTGGAGCGTGGATCAGCGCCCCGGCGAGCGCGACCTTCTGCTTCATGCCGCGCGAGAAGCCCTCGCAGCGCTCATTGCGATGCGCCCACAAGTCGAGCGCGCGCAATAGTTCACCCGCCTCGCGTTCCGCCTGGCGTGGATCGACACTCCAGAGGCCAGCGACGAATTCCAGGTACTCGATCGGTGTGAGCTTATCGTAGAGCATCGGTTCGTCAGGGAGCCAGGCGGTGATCCGCTTGGCGGCGACAGGGTCGGCGATGGCATCGATGCCGAAGATGCGAATGCTGCCAGCATCGGGCTTCAACAGCCCCGCCGTCATACGCAGAGTGGTCGTCTTGCCGGCCCCGTTGGGCCCCAGCAAAGCGTAAAGTTCGCCCGGACGAACCGTCAGGTCCAGGTTGTCAACGGCGACTTTTGCGAAACTTTTGCGCAATCCGCGCAGCGCCACGGCGCTGTCATCGGGGCAATCGTCATTGCCGACAGAGTGCGCCGAAAGGACACGACTGCTCACAAATCACCTACTTTTTGAACCAACGCGTGGGGGACCGTATCGGAAGCGCTCTACCCAACCGTTAACGGCTCGGTCCGCGCCCGATCGATACTTGGTGCCCGGCTCCCGGTCGGTACCGCCGTCACGACGCCAACCCCACGGCATAGCTTCGTGTGCAAGCCTGCATCCCCTCGACGCGGACAGCGACTGCGCCTAGGTTGCCACCGCCAATGACGTCACACGAGACGGGGACAGTCGCATGCGCGCCAGCACGGATCCGATCGCCTTCGAACTTTTCAAGAACGCAATCTTTTCGATTGCCGATGAGATGGCGTTGACCGTGTTCCGCACGACCTATTCGGCCGTGCTCAAGGACAACATGGATTATTCGACGGGATTTGCCGACGCTCAGGGGCGGCTGGCGGCCCAGGGCCTGACGCTGCCCGGACATCTGGGCTCCACGCCCACCGCGCTGCAATCGATCATGCGCCACTTCGGCGACGACATGCAGCCCGGCGACGTCTACATCATGAACGATCCGTTCGACGGCGGCATGCACTTGCCCGACATCTTCATTTTCAAGCCCTTGTTTCACGACGGACAGCGCCTCGCCATCGCCTGCACGGTCTGCCATCACACCGACGTGGGCGGCCGGGTCGCGGGCTCGAACGCGTCGGATTCGACAGAGATTTACGCCGAGGGCCTGCGCATTGCGCCGATGAAGCTCTATGAGGGCGGCAAGCTCAACCAGACCATCATGACGTTCATCGAAAAGAACGTCCGCGTGCCCGTGATGGTGTTTGGCGACCTGCGCGCCCAGCTCGCCGCCTGCCACACGGCCGAGAAACAGTTCGCCGAAGTGGTCGCCAAATGGGGTGTCGAGACGACCCGGCAGATGATGGAGGAGACGATCGACTATGCCGAGCGCCTGACGCGGGCGGCGCTGCGCGATCTCCCCGACGGGGAATGGAGTTTCGAGGACTGGATCGATGACGATGGCGTCGATTACGGCAAGCCCATCCGCCTGTTCGTGACGATCCGCAAAACCGGCGACAGCATGCTGGTCGACTGGACCGGTACCAATCCTCAGGTGCGCGGCGCTATCAACAATACGCTGTCCTATACGAAATCGGCCTCCTATTGCGCCGTGCGCTCGGTGTTGCCGGGGAACATCCCCAACAACGAGGGCGTGTTTCGCGCCATCGAGGTGATTTGCCCGCCGGGCACCGTCGGCAACGGCGTCCTTCCAGCGGCGTGCGCCGCGCGAGGTCTCACCGGTTTCCGCATGGTCGATTGCATGTTCGGCGCGCTGGCCATGATGCTGCCCGACAAGGTCAAAGCGGCCGGTGACGGCGGCAACACGGGCATCTCGGTCGGCGGCTACTTCGCGGACCGAAAGCCGTTCGTCTACGTGGACTTTACGTGCGGCGCCTGGGGCGCGCGGCCCTGGGCCGACGGCCTCGACGGCAATAGCCACATGTTCGCCAACATGGCGTTGCCCTCCGTCGAAGTGACCGAGGCCGAGCAGCCGATTTCGGTGCTCGCCTTCGAGTTCGCCACCGACAAGTGTGGCGCCGGCAAGTGGCGCGGCGGCGTGCCCTATTATCGCGATTACCGGCTGAATACCGAGGAGGCGACGCTGCAAGTGCGCTCGGACCGTCGTACCTTCCGCCCATTCGGCCTCTACGGCGGCAGTCCGGGCGTTGCTTCAGAAAACTACATGGAGCCGCAAGGCGCGCGCGACGTCGTACCCTCGAAACTGACGCGCATGTTCTACAAGGGCGAGGTCTTTCGCCACGTCCATCCCGGCGGCGGCGGCTGGGGCGATCCCCTCGAGCGCGATCCCGACCTCGTGCTGCGCGACGTGCGCAACGAGTTCATCACGGCCGCCAAAGCCGAGACTGACTATGGCGTCGTGATCGACACCACACGCTGGCAGGTGGATCGGGCCGCCACCGAAAAACGCCAAGCCGAGATCCGCCGATCGCGCGGCTGGAGTGAGGTGCCCAAAGTTCAATGGCATGATCCGCTGCCGATCAAAGCGGCGGCGGAGTAACCGACATGGCGACCCCCAACCCCACCTTTCGCATCGGCGTCGATATCGGCGGCACGTTTACCGACATCGTGCTGCTGGGCAGCGACGGCGTCATTCACACCAAGAAAGTCTCGTCCAGCGTCGGCAACTATGCGCAGGCGATCGTCGATGGCTTGGCCGAAGTGTTCGCGGAAACGAAACTGTCGGGCCGCGACATCGACGAGATCCGCCACGGCACGACGGTCGCCTCCAATGCCATTCTCGAAAAGAAAGGCGCGCGCGTCGGCCTGATCACGACCAAGGGCTTTCGTGATGTGCTCGAGCTGCGCACGCTGCGCATGCCCCGGCTCTACGACATGGCGTGGGAAAAACCCAAGCCCCTCGTCGAGCGCTATCTGCGACGCGCCGTCGACGAACGCATCGACGCCCAGGGCCGCATCGAGCGCGCGCTCGACATCGAAGACGTAGAGACCCAGGTCGCCGCCCTGCTCACCGAAAACGTCGAGGCGATCGCCGTCTGCCTGATCAACTCGTTCACGAATCCCGTCCACGAGCTGGCGATCCGCGACGTCATCGCCCGCATGGCGCCCGATCTGCCAGCCTCGATCTCGTTCGAGATTCTACCCGAGATCAAAGAATACGAGCGCACCTCGACGACGGTGATCAATGCCTATGTCATGCCGGTGGTCGCGACCTATCTGCACGCGCTGCGCAAGGGCCTCGATGCGCTCGGCGTGCCGGCGCAACTGCTCCTCATGCAGTCGAATGGGGGCTTGACGACGGATCGGGCAGCGGCGGCGCGTCCCATGAACATCATCGAGTCGGGACCGGCAGCCGGCGTCGTCGGGGCCGACAAGGTCGCCCGCGCCAAGGGCCTCGATAAGATCATCAGCTTCGACATGGGCGGCACCACGGCCAAGGCCTGCATGGTCGAGAACGGTCAAGTCATGCGCGCGCAGGAGCAATCCGTCGGCGCCGGCATCATGGCGGGTTCGCGGTTGCTGACGGGCGCAGGCTACACGCTCAAAGTGCCCGCCATCGATCTGGCCGAAGTGGGTGCAGGCGGCGGCTCTCTGGTGTGGATCGACGGCGGTGGCGCGCTGCAGGTCGGCCCGCACAGCGCCGGCGCCAACCCCGGCCCCGTCTGCTACGGCCTGGGCAACGAAACGCCCACTGTCACCGATGCCAATGTGGTGCTGGGCTATCTCAACCCGACGCATCTCGTCGGTGGCGCGCTGGCCATAGACGCGGAAAAATCACGCCGCGCGCTGCGCGACAAGGTGGCGGAACCATTGGGGCTCTCGCTCGAGGATGCGGCTTACGGCGCTCATTTGATCGCCGCGTCGAACATGATCCGCGCCATCAAGGCCGTCTCCACCGAGCGCGGCCGCGATCCCCGCGAGTTCGCGATCTTCGCGTTCGGCGGCAATGGCCCCCTGTTCGCCGGCGGCATGGCCGAAGCGCTCGGGATCAGCCGCATCATCGTGCCGCCGTCGGCGGGGTTATTTTCCGCCTTCGGTCTGCTCTACGCCGACGTCGAACATCATTACGCGCGCACGTTTCGCCGCCTATTGCGCGGCGGCACGCTCGATGAAATCGACGCCGCTTGGGATGCGCTGGCCGCACAGGCCCGCCAGCAACTCGCGAGCGAGGGGTTCACCGGTGCGCGCGGGCTCATCCGGCGGTCGGCCGCGATGCACTATCACGGCCAGAGCTTTGAACTCGTCGTGCCCGTCCCCGACGGGCCGCTCGATCTCGCCATGGTCGCGCACTTGGAAGAGGCGTTCGGCCGCGAGCACGAAATCACCTACGGCCACCGCGCCGGACCCGAAGAGCCCGTCGAACTCGTCAACATCCAAGTCGTGGGCCAGGGCTTGCGGGAGGGCGAAGATGTCCCCGACGTCGTCCGCTCGAGCCGGCCGGAACCGACACCACCTCCTCCTCGGCGCGCCTACTTTGGCCGTGAGCATGGCTGGCGCGAAACCCCGGTCGTTTCCCGCGCCAGTTTGGCCAAAGGCGCGACGGGGCCCCTCATCATCGAAGAATACGATTCGACCACGGTCGTGCGTCCGGGCGTTCGCGCGAGCCTCGATTCCGGCGGGAATATCGTGCTCGATCTGGGGTGAGGGGCTCGACCACGACAGGTCGCCACAACGCGGCGCTTGGTGGTCCGTTGCTCCACGGCTAACATGCGCCCCGACCCTCGCTTCGACCGACGCTGAAAGGCTCTCCCATGCAAGATCGTTATCTGCGGACCGGCATTTTTCTGGCCCCTTTCCATGCCCTCGGTGAGAACCCGACACTGGCGATCGAGCGGGACATGGAGCTGGTCGAGCACCTCGACCGGCTCAACTATCATGAAGCCTGGATCGGCGAGCATCACTCGGGCGGGTTCGAGATCATCGCCTGCCCCGAGATGTTCATTGCCGGCGCCATTCAGCGCACCCGCCACATTCGGTTGGGAACCGGCGTCGTGTCGCTGCCTTACCACCACCCGTTCACGCTTTCGTCGCGCATGATCCAGCTCGATCACATGTCGCGCGGGCGCGCCATGTTCGGCGTCGGGCCGGGATCGCTGATCTATGATGCGGAGAAGATCGGCCTGAAGGCTGCAGACCAGCGTCGCCGCATGGGTGAATCGCTCGACTGCCTGATGGAGTTGATGCAAGGCCGCATGGTCACCAAGAAGACCGACTGGTTCACGCTGAACGAGGCCAAGCACCAGCTTCTGCCCTACTCGCGGCCGATGATGGAGATGGCGGTCGCGTGCTCGCGCTCACCGGTGGGTGCCGTCGCGTCCGGCAAGCACGGCATCGGCATGATCTCGATCGGGGGCACCAACGACGAGGCGCTGGCGGGCCACGCCAAGAACTGGTCGATCCACGAAGAAGCCGCCGCTGCGGCCGGCAAGACGCCCGACCGCTCGAAGTGGCGCATCACCACCTTCGCCCACGTCGCCGAGACGCGCGAAAAGGCGCGGGCCGACATGGCGCACGGCCTCGCTGATTTCGCGAAATATTTCACTGATGTCGCGACCTTCCCGATCATTCCGCCGGGCATCGAAAATCCCGTCGATTATTTGATCGACAACGGCGTCGCCGCCATCGGCACGCCGGACGACTGCATTCGGCACTTCGAACGATTGTGGAAGGGCTCGAACGGTGGCTTTGGCGCCGTGCTGCTGCTCGCCCACAACTGGGCCGATTGGGACGCGACCAAGAAGAGCTACGAGCTGATGGCGCGCTACGTCCATCCCCACTTCCAGCGCCAGGCCAACAGCCTGCGCACCTGGAGCTACGACGACGCCACCGCCAAGCACGAGTCCGCCGGGGCCGAATCCAAGGCCGCCGTTCTGGGCGAGATCGACAAGTACGAAGCGGCCAAAGCCAAGGCAAGCAGCCGAGCGTGATGTCGGGGCCAACCAACGCGTTCGACATCCCCACAATAGGGGCCACACCACAAAATACGGGAGCTGCGGTACAACCGTAAGCTCGATATCCGGGAGGGACGACTATGATCGATGCAAAACCTACCGTTTCGCGCCGTCGCGTGCTCGCAGGCGCGGCCGTCACCGTCTCGGCCACAGCGCTGCCGACCCGCTTCGCCATCGCGCAAGCCCGGCCTCTGAAGATCGGGCTGATGCTGCCCTATTCCGGCACCTTCGCGAAGTTGGGCGAGAACATCACGTTCGCTATCGAGCAACTGGTTGCCGAAAAGGGCGGCAAGCTCGGTGGGCGAGACGTGCAGTTCATCAAGCTCGACGATGAATCCAAACCCGAGAAGGGTCCCGAGAACGCCGAGCGTCTGGTCAAGCGCGATGCCGTCGACGTGCTGATCGGCACGGTACATTCGGGCGTGCAGATGGGCATCCATAAGGTGGTGCGCGAGTCGGGCACGCTGTGCATCGTGCCCAACGCAGGTGCTGGCGCCGTGACGCGCGAGCAATGCGCCAAGAACGTGTTCCGCACCTCCTTCACCAATTGGCAGCCCGCACACGGCATGGGCCTCGCGCTCGGCAAGAAGGGCGTCAAGAAAGCCGCCTGGATCACGTGGGATTACGCGGCGGGCACCGAATCCGGCCAGGGCTTCAAAGACGGTCTCGAGAAGCACGGTGGCGAAGTCGTCAAAGTACTCACGCTGAAATTTCCGGAGACGAACTTCCAACCGCTCCTTGCGCAGATTTCAGACCTCGGTGTCGATGCCGTCGGCGCATTCTTCGCGGGCGGCGGGGCGGTCCAGTTCGTCAAAGAGTACAAAGCCGCCGGCATCAAGGTGCCCCTATGCGGCTCGGGCTTTCTCACCGAAGGCGTGCTCGGCGCCCAAGGGGACGCGGCCGAAGGCATTGAAACGGCGCTTCACTATGGCGACGGCCTCGACAATCCGAAGAACATCGCGTTCCGCAAAGCTTTCTTCGACAAGACGCAGCGCGATGCGGACGTCTACGCCGTGCAGGGCTACGATGCCGCCCAGCTTCTCGCCATTGGCCTCGACGCGGTGAAGGGCAATCTCGAAGACGAGGCCAACCTCTACAAAGCCATGCGTTCGGCCAAGTTCGACAGCCCACGCGGGGCCGTTTCCCTGTCGCCGTCGCAAGAGGTCGTGCACAACATCTACCTGCGCCGCGCCGAAAAGGGCCTCAACAAGATTATTGGTATCGCGGCGGAAAACCTCGCGGATCCCGGCACGGGATGCAAACTGTAAAGGGCGGCAGTCGGCAATGGGCAGTCGGTCGTCGCGCAGCATTCGGTTCTGCGACTGCCGACTGTCGACTGACCACTGCCGAAGTCACATGTCCTCCCTGTTCGCGCAACTTCTGAACGGCCTGCAGTACGGCCTGCTGCTATTTCTCATTTCGAGTGGGCTGACGCTGGTGTTCGGCGTGCTCGGCATCATCAATCTGGCGCACGGCTCGCTGTTCATGATCGGCGCCTATACGGCCTTCGTCGTGAGCACCAAATTGTGGGGCGGGTCACTGTGGGTGGCGTTACCCGTCGCGGTACTGGGCGGGCTCGTGCTCGGCGCCGCGTTGGAGCGGGGGCTCTTTCGCTATTTCACCAAACGCGAGCACCTCGACCAAGTATTACTGACGTTCGCGCTGATCCTGATTTTCGAGGAAGGCCGCTCGATTCTCATCGGTAACGATTTCCATTCCGTGTCGGTCCCTGCACGTCTCGATTTCTCGATCCCGATCACCAGTGGTTTCAGCTATTCGGCCTATCGCTTCGCCGTGATCGGCATCTGCTTGGTGCTCGCCGCTGCCTTGTTTTTGTGGATCGAACGCACGCGCACGGGCGCCGTCATCCGCGCTGCCGCCGAGAAGCCCGAGATGGTCGACATTCTGGGCCTCGACGCCCGCCGCATTCACATGACCGTGTTCGCCGTCGGCACCGCACTGGCGATGTTGGCCGGCGCGCTGGCCGCACCCCTCACATCCGTCTATCCGAACATGGGCGACGGCCTGCTGATCATCTCGTTCGTCGTCGTCGTGATCGGAGGGTTGGGGTCTGTGTCGGGTGCGTTCTGGGCTGCGCTGTTGATCGGCCTCATCGACACGCTCGGCAAAGCCTATGGGCCAGCCTTCCAGGGCTCGATGCTGGGCAACATCGCGTCCGCGTTTGCGTCCATGTCGATCTATGCCCTGATGGTCGTGGTCTTGCTCTGGCGACCCACGGGACTCTTCGGGCGGCCCGCATGAGCGAGCGAGCGCGCCTCCTGCCGCAAAGTCGATTGGGCGTGGGACTTCTCATACTCGCTGTGCCCGTGCTCGCCGTCGTCCCGTTGGTCGTCGCGCCCTATTACGTCGGCCTCGTCACCATCGCCATGATCGGCGCCATGTTGGCGCTGAGCCTACAGGTGTTGGTCGGCGCCACGGGCCTCGTCAGTCTGGGTCACGGCGCGTTTTACGGGCTCGCGGCCTACACCGTGTATCTGGTGTCGCCGGAAGGATCGGCGCAGCCGATCTGGTTCACGCTGCCGCTCGCCATGGTGACGGCGGGCACAGCCGCCCTCGTCGTCGGCGCACTGTCGTTGCGCACGAAAGGCTTCTTTTTCCTGATGGTGACGCTGGCTTTCGGGCAGATGATCTTTTTCGTCTTCCACGACACCAAGCTCGGCGGCGGCACGGATGGTGCGTATCTCGCCAAACCCCTGCTGTCGCTCTTCGGCGCCACGTTCGATTCCACGAACCTGCCCCGCAGCCGTCGTGCGTGGCCCGTCTATTACGTGGCGCTCGTGCAGCTCGTCACCACCTATCTCGTGCTCGCGTTTCTGGTGCGCTCGCTGTTCGGGCGCGTGCTCGAAGGCATCCGCGTCAACGAGCACCGCATGCGGGCACTCGGGTACGACACCTATCGCTACAAGCTCGCCGCCTTCGTCATTGCGGGCGTCTTCGCGGGCGCGGCTGGCCATATGTGGAGTCTGCATTCGGGCTTCGTGAACCCCGAACTCGTGTCCTGGCACAAATCGGCCGAAGCGCTGCTGTTCATTCTGCTCGGCGGCATCGGGTCGCTCGCTGGACCCATCGTCGGCGCGTTCGCCTATACGGCACTCGTCGAACTTGCGCAGCAGGTGACCGAGCGCAAGCTGCTGCTCGAAGGCGTCGTCATTCTCGTTGCCGTGTTGATGCTGCGCAACGGTATTACAGGCGTGCGGTGGCCAGTATTTCCAGAGACTCGGGAAAGTCCCGCTCCTGGATACGACGGTCCAGGGCCTCGACACGAGGACCGCCATGCAGACTAGGATCGATGCCAGCCGCACCGTTCTCGCCACCGAAAATCTGTCGAAATCCTTCGGCGGTCTCAGCGCCGTGCGCGACGTGTCGATCACGCTCGAGCGCGGCGAATTGCACGCCATCATCGGCCCCAACGGAGCGGGCAAATCGACCCTGGTCAATCTGCTGGCCGGCGAGGTCGCGCCGACCTCGGGCCGCATTCTGCTCGAGGGCACAGATATCACCGCACACGCTGTGCATGCCCGCGTGCCCCTGGGGTTCGCCCGCTCGTTCCAGCGCACGGATATTTTCGGCACGCTGACCGTGCTCGAAAACGTGCGGCTGGCGGCGCAGGCCGTGGCGCTGCCCGCACGGCGCTTGCTGCGGACACCGCGCGCCGAACCCGGCCTCGTCGCGCGCGCCGAGACCGCGCTGACACGTGCGGGCCTGCCTTTCGGACACCACCGCCTCGCGGGCACGCTCGCCCACGGCCAACAACGCCAGCTCGAGATCGCCATCACGCTGGCGAGCGCACCCAAAGTACTGCTGCTCGACGAACCGCTCGCCGGTATGGGACCCGAGGAAAGTGAGCGCATGGTCACGCTCTTGCAGGGATTGGCACGGGATCATGCCATCCTGCTGATCGAGCATGACATGGATTTCGTATTCCGCGTGGCCGATCGGCTGACGGTACTGGTCGAAGGCCGCGTGCTGGCGACCGGTGCGCCCGCCGACGTGCGCGCCAACTCGGCGGTGCAGACTGCCTACCTGGGGGCGCCCGCATGAGGCCACCCCTCGTCGAGGCCACGGACCTGCACACCTACTATGGTGCGAGCCACGTGCTGCGGGGCGTCTCACTCACTGTGCGGGCCGGTGAGTCAGTCGGGTTGATGGGCCGCAACGGCATGGGCAAAACGACGCTGATCCGCACGATCATGGGGCTCGTGCGGCCCCGACGGGGCCATGTCGCCGTCGATGGGCAGGACGTGACACACGCGGCCACATTCGCGATTGCGCGGAGAGGATTGGCCTACGTGCCGGAGGGGCGAGGCATCTTCACGACGCTGACAGTGGGAGAAAACCTCGCCATCGCCGTGCGCCCCGGCGCCGATGGCACGCGGGTGTGGACGGTCGATCGCGTGTTGGACTTGTTTCCACGCTTGGCGCAGCGGCTCGACAATCGCGGCGACCAGCTGTCGGGGGGCGAGCAGCAGATGTTGGCCATTGGTCGCGCGCTGGTCGGCAATCCGCGCCTGCTCATTCTCGACGAAGCCACGGAAGGCTTGGCGCCGCTCATTCGCGACGACATCTGGCGCACGGTGCGGCTTGTGCGCGAGGCCGGCATCGCCACGCTCGTCGTGGACAAGAATGTGAGCGACGTGGCCCTCATCACGGATCGCGTGGTCGTTCTGATCAAGGGCGAGATCGCCTTCGAGGGTCCGCCCGCGCGTCTCATGGCCGATGCCGCGCTGCTCGAGCGCACGCTCGGAGTGTAGGTGCCATGGCTCGCGTCGACATCGGTGGCGTCCAGCTCGAAACGCGTCTCATTCCCGGCGATCCGATGACGCCGTGGCTCGTATTCCTGCACGAAGGCCTGGGCTCGGTATCGCTGTGGCGCGATTTTCCCGACAGGGTTGCGCGCCGCCTCGGCGCCCGCGCGCTCATCTATTCGCGGCGCGGCTACGGGCGATCCGATGCGCTCGCGGGACCTCGCGCACCCGACTTCATGCACCGCGAAGCGCGCGACATGCTGCCCGCGCTGCTTGCCCATTTCCAAATCGAGCGGTCGATCCTCATCGGCCATTCCGATGGCGCGTCGATCGCGCTCATTCACGCAGCCGAGCGTGCGCACGCTGTCGCCGCCGTCGTGCTGATGGCGCCGCACGTTTTCGTCGAGCCGATTTCGATCCAGAGCATTGCGCGGGTGCGCGCTGCGTATCTGCGTGGAGACTTGAAGGAGCGTCTCGCCCGGCACCACGATCACGCGGACGATGCGTTTCTGGGCTGGGCCGACATCTGGCTCGATGCGCGCTTTCGCGACTGGTCGCTCGCGTCTGAAATTGGGCACCTCACCTGCCCGACGCTGCTCATTCAAGGCGAGAACGACGAATACGGCACGCTGGCCCAGATCGATGCGATCGCTGCCGGCGCGCCTGGACCGGTCACGCGCCTGGTGCTTCCCGCCTGTGGTCATGTTCCCCAGCGTGACTGTCCGACCGCCGTACTCGAGGCAATCGTGACATTCGCCTCGCCGCTCTGTCCCAAGAGCTGATGAGACGAGCGGCCCCTGCCGCAACATCCCAACAGACGTCCGATCACGGGTTGGGAACGACCGACACCGTCATCACGGACGAGTAGGCGCCGGCAAGCAGCGGGTTGCCCCTGACCAACCTGACATCGACTTGGACTGCGCTGTTCAGCGTCGCGCCCGAGGTGACGTTGGTCTCCGTCGACACCACGGTCGTCGCCCCCGTGCTCGTGTCGAGCAGGGTCGATGCACCCGCCAAGGTCGCTGTGGCACGGAAATGAATGCGACTATCGAAGGCCGGACCGCCGGTTGCCCCCGTGGTGAGCAGCATCGGGCCTGCCGACAAGCTCACGCGACTGGGCGCGGTGCAATTCAGCGACGACAGCGCGACCGATCCGACATGGCCCGGGTTGGGCAGGCCGTTGATGATCGCGCCGGAAAAATTGATCGTCGGATTGGTCGGCGTCAGGAATTGGCAGGCGGCAACAACGGTCGTCGAGATTGGCACGCCCACCGATTTCAGGGGCACCAAAGTCGTCGTTGACTTGTCGTAGATGTGCGCCACGAGGTTCGCATCGTTGTAGGCACCAGACGCGACGATTTGGTTGGTGGGAAGCGCGACCTGCACGGTCGCCGTGCCGACGTTGCCCGCCCCGATGTCGATCCGCGTCGTCGTCGTGGGCATCCCGGCCGCAAACAGCAGGGATGTCGTGGTGGAGGGTAATTGCACATCGTAGGTGAGCGGCGTCCCCGGACCCTGCAGGCGCGCAGGCGTGGCGCTCGTTTGAAAAGCCAGTTCCACCAAGCAGGCCACATTCGAAGCAACGTTTATGGTCAGCTGCCGGGGCGTGGACGCAACGAACGGATTGTAGGACGCGAGCCCTGTGCCAGATACCGTGATCGAGGTGATGTCGTTCGTCGTACACGCGCCGAGGCTCTCGGAGTTCGACAGACCCAGCACCGCGATGGCCGCGGCCCAGACACGTGCGGAAAGCCACCACAAAACAATCTCACTCCTTCGCAGGCGTCAGACGGCCCACTTGCACCACGCCTTCGGCCGTTTTGGCGATCTCGAAAACGTAGCGCGTCGGCGTGGGCTCCGTTGCCATCTCGATCGACCACTTGCCGGGCGCCAAGCCCTCGGCCACGAAACGACCGGCTTGGTTGGTGAAGACAGAGACGGTTTTTGCACCCTGCGCCGATCCCTCGACCGGGCGCGCTTCACCCGTCGTGAGTGCCAGCGGCGTCAGCTCATTGGACACCAGGATGCCGAAGGCCGAGACGGAGTTGGCCGAGCCCACCTGCAGCGCGTATCCGCCGCGATAGGGCGCGAACACATCGAAGGCGCCGCTGCCCAGGCTGTAGCCCGGCGGCAAATCTGCGACGTTCACGGGGATCGAGTTCTGCGCATAGGCCGGCAGATCGGGCACGAGCGCGGGCCCCAGCCAATTGGCTTTGGCGCGCGGCGTGTTCGCATCACCCACCGCCATCTCTTTGCCCGCGAGCGAGGCGTGCGGATAGACGATGGCAAAGCCGTTGCCGCGCACTGGCGCCCCGATCGCCGCGCGGCCATCGGCGAAGGCAATTGCCGTGGCGAACCGCATGGAGCTGCGGTCGACGGCGTTGCCACCGGTCTGGCCACCCGCGAGGCTGTCGACACTGGAGACTTGCGACAGGCGCATTTCGCCGCGATTGCCCGACCACGCGAGCGACCCGTTGGCCAACTGCTGCTGAGCATTGCCATCGGTCTGCACGTTGATGTCGGCTTCCCAGCGATCGCTGCCGCTGGAGGCGCCTTGGTAAGCGGAGACGTTGGCGGCGCCATTCAGCGTGTCGTAACTGCCGCTGATGCGCGTGTTGTCGGCCGGGCGCAGATAGAACCGCAGCATGACGCGCCAGTCGGGAACGACGTCCCCCTGCAGATTGGCAACGGCGCGCTGGGTGATCTCGTTGGAATAGCCCGCCGTCAAGCTGGTGCTGAGCATGCGCCCCAGCGAGCTCGACAGCGTCGCATCGATGCCATAGCGATCGCCGTCGATGCGATAGGGCGACACGCTCACCTGATCGGGATCGGCGAATTGATAGCGGGCGGAGACGCTGGCGGTCGTGCCCATCGTGATCGGGATCGAATAGGCGCCCACGAGACGCAGCCAGTACGGAGTCTGCGGATAGAGAATGCCGGTCGACGTGACCACGTATTCGCCGGGCGTGCGGAAGTGCGCGCTGCGATATTCCGCACTCAAGCGCATCGATTCCCGCGTCGAATTGAGACTGCCTAAAAGGCCGCGAAAATTGATCAGGTCCCAATTGACGTTGGTGGCGATGCCGATGCCGGTTTCGCTGGAGCTGACCGCGCTCTGGATGCCCAGCGCTCCCCACTTCGTGCCGGCGAGTAACCCGAAGCCACCCTCGACGATATGCACGTCGCCCTTGGCCTGCGCTTCGAAGGACAGCGTATCGGTGAGGCCCAGGCGATAAAAGCCGCCGGCCAGAACATCGTCGGGGCGATAGGTGCGCTCGCCGTCGGCGAGGTAGGAGCCGACGCCCCCACTGACCGCCCATTCGGATTTGCCGGCGGCGAGCATCTTGGCGTCGGAGAACATATTGAAGGTGAACGTGCGCCGCTGGCCGCGATCATCCGTGACGACCAGTTCGACATCGTTGGCGCCCGCCGTCAGCGGGAGATCGCGGATGTTGTAATTGCCGGGGTTGAGCCGCAGGCGCTGGCTGATGGCGCCGTTGACGATGATCTCCACGTCGGAGGGCCGCTCGATGGCGATGGCGCTGCCGCTCGTCGGCCGCAGGCTCTGGCCCGGGGTCAACTTGCGCGGCGACATTTCGAGCGAGACGCCCAGCACTTCGTTGGAGCGCTGGAAGGCGCCCGCGAGTTGATCGACATCGCCGATATTGAGGCGCATCTGCTGGTCGGGCAGATCGTAGACGAGGCGCGAAGCGCGCCGCTTGAACCCGGCTTTGTGCTCGTAGACGCACACGGCGATGAACGGGCACTGCACGGGATCGACGGCGCTCTCGTAAGTGAAATCATTCTCGAGCACGACGCCCGCCGTGCGCACGGCCGACTGCAAGCCGAGGTAGAGGCCGACCATGCCGGTGCCTTCCCAGCGATAATCGGCGCCGCCGGTGATGTTGACGAAGCCCGCGAAGGTCGCTGGCGCTACGACGTTGGCGCTGCCGGTGCGGCCGGCCTGCGCGAGGCTCAGGTCATTGCGGGCGCGCTGTTCGATGGCAGGAAAAAACGCCAGTTCCATCTGGTTGGGATCGTAGGCCAAGCGAAAATCGGCGCCGCCCAAGGCGCCGAGCGCGACGAGGCCGTTTTTTTCGGGCAGCTTTTCGATCTGCGCCAACACGGCCTTGTCGACGGCGCGGCCCAGCAGTTGCACCAGCGCGGCCTTGGGCACCGCAATCGTGCCATCGGGATCGATGCGCACCATGATCTCGCCGAGCTGCGACTGGCCTTCCTTGAAGGGCACATTGACGGTGATGGCGCGCGCCGTGGGGTTGAGGCGGGCGGAGACGGCGCGCCCGTAACCAGCCGGTTGATCACCGGTGGTTCCCAGTT
Source organism: Hyphomicrobiales bacterium (assembly GCA_031406575.1). GTDB lineage: Bacteria > Pseudomonadota > Alphaproteobacteria > Rhizobiales > Hyphomicrobiaceae. The sequence continues at coordinate 2,239 of JANOHP010000059.1, read as the reverse complement.
CGACGCGATTGCCGACGAAGCTCAGCGCGATGCCGGCTTTCTTGAGGGCATCGAGCGCCACCTGATCGTTCTGGTCGGGCAAGCTCGTCAGGCGCCCGAGTGCGGCTTGGTCTTTTTCCAGGACAGGCGTGAGCATGTCGATGAGGATCGACTTGGGCAGCAGGATTTGATTGTCGGCATTGGCGCGCAGCAGCACTTCGCCCAAGACCTCGCCGTCTTGGACGAGTGGCACGAGCAGGCCGTCGGGACCGATGGCGATGGCCGGCGGTTTGGCGGTGGCGGCTTTCGGCATGGCGATGGGGGGCCGCGCGGCGGATGGGAAGCCCAGTTCGCGGGTGATGTCGAGCTTGCTGCCTTTGGCCTTGATCGAGAAACCGGCGGCGCCGAGTGCCTCCAACGTGAGCTGGCCGTCTTTTTCCGGAAGGCCTTCCAGGCGCGCGACGGCGGCGGGGTCGCCATCGAGCAGGGGGGTGAGCATGTCGATGAGCGGCGCTTTGGGCAGGCGCACGTCGGAGCCACTGAACACTTCGCCGGTGATGTCGCCGACCTTCTTGTTGCCGCTCGTCACCTGGAATTCGATCACCGAGCTGCGCCGCGCGGGGGCACCGGGCTTGGTCTCCGAACTCTTCGGCGACGCGGGCGGCACGCGTGTCAACCGCAGGTGGGGACGGTCCAGCGCGAAGCTGAAGCCGAAAGCGGCGAGCGACCGAAGACGAATATTGCCGCCCTGATCGCGCACCGAGCGCACTTGGCCCAGCAGCGCGCGATCATCGTCGAGCATCGGTGTCAGCATGTCGATCAGTGCGGCTTTGGGCACCCACGGTTCGCCGTTGGGCGCCAGATGCACCATGATCTGGCCGAGGGGATTGCCGTTCAGAGACAAGTCGCGCACGCCGCTCGCGCGATCGCTGGCGCGCTGGCGTTGGGCGGCGCCGGGTTCGGTGGGAACATCGAGCGGCGTGGCGGCGGGAGCGGGGGCAGAGTGCGCCACGCAAACAACGACGCTCGTGGCCGCCACGAGGCGGGCCAGTGCGGCCAGACGTTTGCGGGGATGCCTCGGTCGACACAGCGTCGACGGGCTGAACCACTCGTTGATCAACGCATACACTCGTACAAGTGTGAGGTCGGTGGTCTCCGTCGGGTCAAATCCGGTGCAACCCCCGCAGGCGCACGCGGACACCCCCTACGGACGTTTGGGTGTGTAGTCGATGCTCGCTTGGAGCGTCGTCACCGAAGCGGGCACGTCGAACGGTAGGGTGAATTTGCGGCGTTTTCCGGGCTGCACCAGGCCCATGCCGACCTTCTGCGCGAAGTCGCCCGGCGACAGCGTCTGCGACCAGCTTCCGCTCGACAGACGAATGGTGGCGTCCTGCAACAGCGCGTGCACGTTGCTCGCGTTTTCGACGGTGATGGTGGGGCGTCGCTGCGTCGCTTTCTTGTCCCCGACGGTGTCAATGCCCGTGCCCACCAGCTTGACCTGCGGGGCGCCTTTGGCGGGCGCCACGTTGATCAGCACGCCGAAGCTCATGACGACTTGGACGGCGGCTTGGGCTTTCGGCAGCTTCACGGGGATTTGGGAGAGGGCAAGCTGATAGGTTTGGCTTTTTGCGAGGTCGGGACCACCCAGCCATTCAACGCGAAACACTTGCGTGCCGCCGGGGGGCACCATCGCTTGCGGCGGGAAGATCAAGAACTCATCGTCGGCCTTGCTCGTCGTTTGCTGACCGTTCTCGTCGAGTTCGATGCGTTGGATTTGGGCTTCCAGCGCCATCGGCGCTTGGCTCGAATTGGAGGCCGTCACCTGCATCCGGCTTTTCGGGCCGACCGCCATCATTTCGAGTTGAATGGGACTGACGGAGGTGGCGTGCGCGTGTCGCGGCAACGCGAGACCCAGCGCAACGACAACGGCAGTCGATAAAAAAATCCAACGCAACACACGCATGCACTTGTCCCCGAAACACACGAGCGGCATGTGTGCCACCCGCCGTCTTAACCGTTGGGTCAAGCCCACTTGGCCGCGACCCAACGAGGCTCGTTCCATCCGTAATCGTTGGGTCGCGCTGCGCTTGACCCAACCTACGCGCTATAGCCGCTATCCGCCGCCGTAGGTTGGGTTAGCAGCCTGTCGGACTTCGGTTCCGGCAGACTGGGGCGGCAAAGATCGCATTTTTTCGATACGGATGCGCCTGGATTGATCGTTGAGCGCCGTGCTGGATCATGTCGCGGGTGGTGTTGTGTA
>JANOHP010000252.1:0-7579 GCA_031406575.1 Hyphomicrobiales bacterium | reverse complement strand
GTGCCGGGCTTGGACGCGGCGTCCGATCCCCAGCGCTCTCGCTGCTCGGTGCCGGGTGCAAGCCCGGCACCTCGAACCGCATCGGCATCGCCAACCCCGCCGTCGACGCGCTCATCGAAGAAGTCGTCTTTGCCCGCACGCGCGAGGACCTCGTGGCCGCCGCGCGCGCGCTCGATCGTGTTTTGTTGTGGAACCACACCATGGTGCTTCAGTGGTACAATCCACATACCTGGATCGCCTACTGGGACAAGTTCGGTCGGCCGTCGCGGCATCCCGCGCAAGACCCCTCCGTAGTGACGACGTGGTGGTGGGACGAGGCCGCTGCCGCCAAACTCGGGGCTCTGCATGCCAAACGATGATGTGCGACGGACAGTCCATCGGATCGTATTGGGCGTCGTCAGCGCAGCCCTGGTGATGGCTGCACTGTTGCCGCCCGTGCAGGCCAATGACCTCGAGCGCCGCCACGCGCTGTCCCTGATCGGTGCGCCGGCGAAGCCCGAGGCGTTCACCCATTTCGACTGGGTCAATCCCAACGCGCCCAAAGGCGGAAAAGTGCGCCTGCGCGGCATCGGTACGTTCGATACGCTCAATCGCCATGCCGGCAAAGGCAATGCGGCGGCTGGGCTCAATCTCATCAACGCCGCCCTCATGACGACCAGTCTGGACGAGCCGTCGACCGAGTATGGCCTCGTCGCGGCGTGGGTCGGCCACCCCGCGGATTACTCGTCGGTGACGTTTGGTCTGCGCCCCGAAGCTCGCTTCCACGATGGCAAACAAGTGACGCCGGAGGATGTTATTTTCACGCTCGATGCCATCAAGGCAGCGAGCCCCCACTACGCGCTCTACTACAAGAACGTCGTCAAGGCCGAGCGGTCGGGCGAGCACGACGTCACCTTCACGTTCGACCAGCCGGGCAACCGCGAGCTTCCCCAGATCGTGGGCAGCATGCCGGTCTTGCCCCGTCACTGGTGGCAGGCCAAAGACGACAAGGGCGAGGCACGCGATCTGTCGCGTGCCTCGCTGGAAGTGCCGCTGGGGTCGGGCCCCTATCGCGTCAAATCCGTCGATGCGGGCCGCGCTGTCACCTACGAGCGCGTTGCCGACTGGTGGGCGCGCGATCTGCCCGTCTCCCGCGGTCAGTGGAATTTCGATGAAATCACGTATCTGTATTACCGCGACCGCGCGCCGGCCTTCGAAGGCTTCAAGATCGGCGAGACCGATTTTTGGCCCGAAAACAGCGCCAAGGGTTGGGCCACGGGCTATGACGTCGACGCGGTGAAGCGCGGGCTGATCAAGCGCGAAACCTTCGACACGCGCCAGATTTCGGGAATGCAGGGCTTCGCCTTCAACCTGCGCCGCCGCCAATTCCAAGACCCGCGCGTGCGCCAAGCCTTCAATCTCGCCTTCAATTTCGAGTGGGCCAACAAAGCGATGTTTTTCGAGCAATACCGCCGCGTCGGCAGCTATTTCGAAAACTCCGAACTGAAGGCGAGCGGACTGCCGACGGGCCGCGAACTCGACATCCTCGAGACCGTTCGCACCGGCGTTCCGCCCGAGGTGTTCACGACCGAATTCCACAACCCCGTGTTCGCCGCACCGGAAGATTACCGGCGTCACATGAGCCGAGCCGCGAAACTGCTGGCCGACGCGGGCTGGACCCCGCGCGACGGAGTCCTCACCAATGCCGCCGGAGAGCGCCTGACGGCCGAGTTCCTGCTCGTGCAACCCGATTTCGAACGGCTCGTTCTGCCCTACAAGACCGAACTAGAACGGCTCGGCATCAAGGTCGACATCCGCACCGTCGACAGCGCGCAATACACCCGCCGCGTCGACAAATTCGATTTCGACATCATCGTCTCCCGCTTCGGGCAATCGCTGTCGCCCGGCAATGAACAGCGCGACTTCTGGGGCTCCCTTGCCGCCGACAAGGAGGGATCGCAAAACGTGATGGGGATCAAGAACCCGGCCATCGACGCCCTGATCGAGCGCGTCATCTTCGCCAAGGATCGCGACGACCTTGTCGCGGCGACGCACGCGCTGGACCGCGTGCTGCTGGCCGGGCACTACGTCGTGCCCCAATTCTACTCACCGACCGATCGTGTCGCCTCGTGGGACAAGTTCGGTCGCCCCGAAAAGATGCCGCAACAATCGAGCCCTCTCGCCAGTTTCCTGCAGGTGTGGTGGTGGGATCAGGCGGCAGCCAAGAAACTCGACGCAGCGCGCGGTCGCTGACGACCCGATCGCAGCAAGGAAGGTCATTGCATGCCGACGACGATTTCCATCCGCTTGGCTCAGGCCGTCGTTGCCTGCGCTCTCCTGTTCGCATCGCCCGCCGCGGCCGAGCCCAGGCATGGGCTGTCGACCTTCGGTGAACTGAAGTATCCCGTCGATTTTGCGCATTTCGACTACGTCGATCCGAATGCCCCCAAGCGAGGGCGGTTGACGATGATGGGGCCGGGCGCCACGCTGACGTTCGACAGCTTCAACGCCTACATTCTCAAAGGCGACCCCGCGCAGGGGCTGGGCCTTCTCTACGATTCCCTGATGACGTCGGCTGCCGATGAGCCCAGTTCCGTGTACGGCCTCATTGCCGAGTCCGCCGATGTGGCTGCCGATGGCCTGAGCGTCACGTTTCGTTTGCGCGACATCGCGCGCTTTTCGGACGGCACTGCGGTGACGGCCGCCGATGTCGTGTTCACGATGCAGACGCTCAAGGAAAAGGGCCATCCGAGCTATCGCATCATGCTGCGCGACGTGATCGATGCCTCCGCCGTCGATCCACGCACAGTGCGGTATACCTTCCAGGGCTCCCTCGTGCGCGACCTGCCGCAGCTGGTCGCAGGGCTGCCCGTGTTGCCAAAAGCGTTCTACGACACGCAAGCCTTCGACGAGACGTTTCTCAAGACGCCGGTCGGTTCGGGACCCTATACGATCGGCGAGTACACGCAGGGCACCTACGTCACCTATAAGCGGCGCGCGGACTATTGGGCACGCGATCTCGGCGTCAACCGTGGTCGCTACAATTTCGATGAGATCCGCTACGAGTATTTTCGCGACCGCTCGGTGTCGCTCGAAGCCCTCAAGGCGGGCGCCTTCGACCTGCGCGAAGAATTCACCGCACGCGATTGGGCCACCGCCTACGACGTGGCGCCCGTTCGCGATGGTCGCCTGGTTCGCCTCGTAATGCCCGACAGCACTCCCTCGGGCGCGCAGGGCTGGTTTCCCAATCTGCGCCGCGCGAAATTCCAAGACGTTCGCGTGCGCCGGGCGCTCGATCTGGCGTTCGATTATCAGTGGACCAACAAAAATCTGTTCTACGACCTCTACACGCGCACCGAGAGCTACTTCGAAAACTCCGACATGAAGGCCGAGGGCTCCCCGTCGCCCGACGAACTGAAACTGCTCGAGCCGCATAAGGACAAGTTGCCGGCAGCCGTGTTCGGCGAACCCTATCGCCCGCCTGTCAGCGACGGATCGGGTGGGGACCGGCGCATGCTGCGCGACGCGCAACGGCTGCTGCAAGAAGCGGGCTGGAAGATCGACGCGGCGAAGGGTGCCCAGCCTCTCGTCAAGAATGCCAAGGGCGAAACCCTCGATATCGAATTTCTCATCGTCGAACCGTCGTTCGAGCGCGTGATCGCCCCCTACCTCAAGAACCTTCAGGCGATCGGCATCAATGCCAGCATTCGACGCATCGATTCCGCCCAGTATGAACGGCGCGTCAAATCCTACGACTTCGACATGATCACGTCGCGCTTTTCCATGAGCCTGACGCCGGGCATCGAGCTGAAAAACTATTGGTCGAGCGAAGCGGCCGATATGGACGGCAGCCGCAATCTCTCAGGCATCAAGGATCCGGTCGTCGATGCGCTGCTCGATGTGGTCTTGCGCGCCAAATCTCGGTCCGAACTGGTGACGGCAACGCGCGCCATCGATCGCGTCCTGCGGGCCAACCATTATTGGGTGCCGCATTGGTACAAAGCCTCCCACCACGTGGTCTATTGGGACAAGTTCGGGCGTCCCCCAAACAAACCGAAGTACGACCGCGGCATTCTCGACACCTGGTGGTTCGACGCTGAAAAAGCCGCGAAATTGACGACGAGATAGCCAGAACCGGCGGCGTCCTGTAGCCGTAGGCGAACGAGAAACCGCCGCGAGGTGTCGACCCACCATGGCCGCCTACCTGTTGAAACGCCTGCTGCTGATCATTCCGACCATGATCGGGGTGTTGACGCTGACGTTCCTGCTGGCGCAGCTCGCGCCGGGTGGGCCCGTCGAACGCATGATCGCCAAGCTGACCGGCACCGATGTGTCCTCGACCGCACGGACGGGCGGCGGCGCGGGTGACGGTCTGGCCGATGGCGGACGGGGCACGCAACCAGGCCAAGGCGCCGATGGCGTGGGCTCGAAGTATCGTGGTTCCCAGGGGCTGGACCCCCGTTTCATCCAACAGCTCGAAAAACAATTCGGTTTCGACAAACCGTGGCCGGAGCGGTACGTCAAACTGCTGTGGGATTTCGCCCGCTTCGATTTCGGCCGCAGTTATTTTCGCGACATCAGCGTCATCGAACTCATCAAGGAGAAGCTGCCGGTTTCGATATCGCTGGGGCTGTGGATGCTGTTGGTCACGTATCTGATTGCGATCCCCCTCGGCATCCGCAAAGCGATGCAGGATGGAAGTCGTTTCGACGTTTGGACGTCCGGCGCTCTGGTCATCGGGTATGCGATTCCGGGCTTCCTCTTCGCAGTGCTTCTCATTCAGCTGTTCGCCGGCGCTTCGTTTTTCCAGTGGTTCCCGTTGCGCGGGCTCACCTCGGACAATTGGAACCAGCTGTCGACCCTCGGCAAAATCATCGACTACTTCTGGCATCTCACGCTGCCGCTGATTGCCCTCGCCATCGGCACGTTCACGACCATGACCCTGCTGACCAAGAACTCCTTCCTCGACGAAATTCGCAAGCAGTACGTCATCACCGCGCGCGCCAAAGGTTTGAGTGAGACCCGCGTGCTCTATGGCCACGTCTTTCGCAACGCGATGTTGATCGTCATCGCCGGCATACCCGGCGCCTTCGTGCGCGCCTTTTTCACGGGTAGCCTTCTGATCGAGCAGATTTTCTCGCTCGACGGGCTGGGGCTGCTCGGCTTCGAGTCGCTCATCAATCGCGACTACCCGGTCGTTTTCGCCACCGTCTACATCTACGCCCTGATGGGCGCCGTGCTGCACATCGTGTCGGACTTCATCTACACGATGGTCGATCCGCGCATCGACTTCGAGACGCGGGAGGTCTGAGCCATGGATGTGAGCGCCCCTCTCGCCGTTGTCGCCGCCAAGCGCAATCGCTTCCAACGCAGCGTGTCGCGTCGCATTTCGGGTCTGCGCTCACCAATCAACCGACGCCGCTGGCAGAACTTCAAAGCCAATCGGCGCGGCTATTGGAGTTTGTGGATTTTCCTCGGCGTCTGCTTCTTCAGCATGTTCGCCGAAGGGATCGCCAACGATCGACCCATCCTCGTGAGCTATAAAGGCGAGTTTCTCACACCCATCCTCGTGGAATATCCCGAGTCGCGGTTCGGGGGATTTCTTGCTGTCACCGATTACAAGGATCCTGTCATTCTCGACGAGATCAATGCCAACGGCTGGATGCTGTGGCCCCCCATCCGCCACTCCTACTCGTCGATCAACAAGGATTACCCGCGCGTGCGCACCGCCGAAGGGCGCTGTCTGGGCTTTCCCGCGCCGCCCACGTGGGCCACAGCGGGCCAGTTCTGCGAGGCGACCCCCGACCAACTCGAACGGTTCCATGCCATCGGCAATCGCAATTGGCTGGGCACCGACGACCAGGGCCGCGATGTCGTCGCCCGCGTGATTTACGGCCTGCGCATTTCGATCCTGTTCGGCCTTCTGCTGACGCTGATCTCGGCGGCCATCGGCATCGTGGCCGGCGCCGTGCAGGGCTATTTCGGCGGCCTCGTCGATTTGGGCTTCCAACGCGTTCTCGAAATTTGGTCGTCAATCCCATCCCTCTATGTCCTGCTGATTATCTCAGCCGTCCTCGTGCCCAGTTTCTGGACGTTGCTCGGCATTCTGCTGATCTTCAATTGGACGCATCTCGTCGGCGTGATCCGGGCGGAATTTCTGCGGGGACGCAATTTCGAATACATCAAAGCGGCGCGCGCGCTGGGGCTGTCCAACTCCAAGATCATGTTCAAACATCTGCTGCCGAACGCGATGGTGGCGACGCTGACGTTTCTGCCGTTCGAGTTGTCGTCGTCCATCGGCGCGCTGACGGCGCTGGATTTCTTGGGATTGGGGCTGCCGCCCGGTTCCCCGTCGCTGGGTGAGCTGCTGTTGCAGGGCAAGGCCAACCTGCAAGCCCCATGGCTCGGCCTGACCGCCTTCTTCTCCACCGCTCTCCTGTTGTCGCTGTTGATCTTCATCGGCGAGGCCGTGCGCGACGCCCTCGATCCCCGCAAGACGTTCAGTTGAAGGCGCAGCGCATGCCCCCCACCCTCAGCGATACCCTCGTCAGTGTGCGCGATCTCAGCGTCGAGTTTCGGTCGTCGGGGGACGGGCCGTCGACGCGGGCGGTCGACGGCGTCTCGTTCACGATCGGGCGAGGCGAAACGGTGGCGCTGGTCGGCGAGTCGGGGTCGGGCAAATCCGTCTCGGCGCTGTCGATCATGCGGTTGCTGCCTTATCCGTCGGCCTCCCACCCCACGGGCCAGATTTATTTCGAGGGCCGCGATCTGCTGCATCTGCCGCTCGAGCGGATGCGGGAGGTGCGCGGCGCGCGCATCTCGATCATCTTCCAGGAGCCGATGACCTCGCTCAATCCGCTCCACACCATCGAAAAGCAAGTCGGTGAGATCCTGAAAGAGCACGGGCGCATCGAGGGCGACACGCGCCGCCGCGTGCTGGCACTTCTCGATAAAGTCGGCATTCGCGATGCCGAGCAGCGGCTCGACTCCTACCCCCACCAACTGTCGGGCGGTCAACGCCAGCGCGTGATGATCGCCAAGGCACTCGCCAACGATCCCGATCTGCTCATTGCCGACGAACCGACGACGGCGCTCGACGTCACCATTCAAGCGCAAATTCTGGAGCTGCTGAAATCTCTGCAAAGCGAAATGGGGATGGCCATGCTGCTCATCACCCATGACTTGGGCATCGTGCGCAAGATGGCCGAACGCGTCTATGTCATGAACAGCGGCAAGATCGTCGAGGAAGGGCCGGTCGAGCGCGTCTTCACGGTGCCTCAGCATGCCTACACCCGCCACCTTCTGGGCGCCGAACCGAAAGGTACCCCACCGTTGGGCAATCCAACGGGCCCAGTCGTCATCCAGACCCAAGACCTGAAGGTCTGGTTCCCGATCAAACGCGGTCTTCTGCGAAAAACCGTAGCGCACATCAAAGCGGTCGACGGATTGTCTTTGAAATTGCGCGCCGGCGAAACCTTGGGTGTCGTGGGGGAATCGGGCTCGGGCAAAACCACACTCGGCCACTCCTTTCTGCGTATCGACTACTCCACGGGTATGATCGCCTTCGCCTCTCGACGCATCGATGGGTTGTTGTCGAATG
>JANOHP010000250.1:0-3723 GCA_031406575.1 Hyphomicrobiales bacterium | reverse complement strand
TTCCCAGACGACAAGGGCCACCAGCGTGCCGGAGAACGCCAGGACTCGAAACAGCGGCTCAGTAAGATCCACACGTCCCCCCTCCTAGCTTCGCATCACGGTTGGCGCCATCGTTGTGGTAATACGGACGAACTGATGGGCGAGCAATTTTGTCTCCTAATTTTGTCACCCACTTATGTCGGCGAATTGAGGTTTGTAGGGCCTTCTTGACGGTCGGGAAAACGATCCCGTAGACCGATCATCACGCTGTCCATCCAAAACCGACCGGTCGGGGCACGAACTGTAAGGCTCGACGCGATGCCTTCAAGGACGAACCCCGGTAGCGCGCCGCTCGACGTCATGGCCAGCTTCGGACGTCGATCATGCAGCCATGAGCATTTGACATGATCGCTTCTTCACACCAGTTCTGGCCATCATGTTGATGCCTTTATGCACCGGCTCCGACTGCAGTGCCTTTGGTACAGGGTGCGGCCGGGCCCCGTGCAATTGCTTTAGAGCGACACCAGCACCAACCTGCTATGCCCTCATAGTATCTCGACATTTAAGTCGGATGCAGACACCCTGTCATCGACCTCACGCACGAGGAGGCAGCAGATGCCATTTGCCGGTGAGTTGGCCCAGGATGGCTGCGCGGCTGGTCGGGATGGTGATGTAGGCGCCCTTCGACCACCGCTCGGCAAACGAACGATAGTGAGACGAGAATGGGTTACCGGACTGTCCGGTCGACTGAATGAACAGGGAGGCGTCGAGGTCCGAGAGATCGTAGACGGCGCGAAAAGTCGTGGCGTCGCGACTCGCATACGGCTCTGACGAGCCGAGGTAGGACTTGCCGCGGTTGAGCGTAAACAGGCCGCCGTCGCTGGGCACGCGGATGTTGAAGAAGTTGCCGATGATCGGCAGACGGCCGAGCGGCTCGTGCGCGCCGTCGGCGTAATGCGCACTGCCCCACTGCCAGGTCCGACTGTTGGGGCCAAATCGCTGATCCAGATCGAGGAGGGCCTGATCCAGAGCCCGAGCCAAGATCTGCCCGCACGCCTCGACGGCGAGGGTCGTGCGATCATCACACCAGTCGCGGGCCATCGGCCGACCCTCGAGCAAGTCGATCATCGTAACGGTGCGCTCGTCGAGTGAAAGCGATGCCGCATGAGCGAGGTCATCCCGCCAAACGAGGTCGAACGCGTGGCGCAACCAAGCCGTGAAAATCAGCGGCTCGCGGATGTTTGCGCGCATGCCACCGTCCCAGCCGGCAAGGGCATCGAGTTCGACGACCGCTCGTTTCGAGAGCTGAGCTGTCCGAGTTGCCGACACCATCAGGGGTGCAAGTCGGCGGGCAGCTGGAGACACCACGTCGAGCTGGGCTGCTCGCATACTCGCCAAATCGTGACGACCTCGCATGGGCACGAGTTCATCGTACCGCTGCTGTCGGAAGGTCGGCCCCCAGTCCCATGTGAGAAGATGGGGAAAATTTGCATCCACCATTCTCGTGTTTGTCGTACCAATTGCGTTCGAGGTGGGGTTTTCGACGCGGGGTAACGAATCGAATGGCACGAAGCCCTTCCAGTCGTAGATCGCGTCCCAGCCGGGAACGGGCGCGCGACCCGAAACGGCGTTGTCCGCGCCGCGGATCGGCATCCGGCCCGCAGCGATCAAACCAATGGCCCCTGCGGTGTCAGCCACCACCATGCTCTGCATTGGTCCCACGGTCGGCCGAACGCGTTCGAGGGCGTCGTGAGCCGTCCGGATGTCGGCGTCGAAGAGCGCCGCTTCTACTGTGGCATCGTCATCGGTGAGACCGACCCATTGCAGTGCGACCACATGGCCCGGCGCCAGCATGCTATCGAGGCCTCGATAGACGGATGAAATGATCGGGCCGTGACGTGTCGACAGCCGGTCGAGCGTCACGTCGACGGTGCCTCGGACACGAATGATGGTGGTCTCGTGGCCGAGATCGCGCCAGCCATCCGGCGTCAAGTATTGGCGAGGGTCGGCTGGATTCAGCTTCTCGACGTAGAGGTCCTGGACGTCGGTCTCGGTGTTGGTCAGCGCCCAGGCGAATGTGTCGCCACGGCCGAGTGGCAGGAGCGGCGTACCGGGCAGGCTGGCGCCGACAAGGTTGGCAAATTTACCCTCCTCGTGTCCGATGGCCAAATGCACCAGATACCAGGTGGAAGGTGCCGAAAGCCGCAGATGCGGGTCACCGGCGAGCAACGGCTTTCCCGATTTTGTTAGAGCACCGGCGACGACCCAGTTGTTGGAAGCGCCCTGGGCAATCGAGGTTTCCAGTCCCGCTCGGGGTCGCGGCGCAAACGTCGCTGGTTTGCGCAACGGATAGAGGCTGCGGATGTCGGGCAGAGGCGGTGCGCCCCATTGCGACACCGTGGGAAGCAGGTCCTCGATTTCGGCAGGAGACAGCCCCAGCGCGGCAAACGTCAACCGGTCAATCTCCTTGTCGAGGTTGCGACCGAGCTGAAGCGACATCATTTTGAGAATGACAATGCTGTCTGCCGGCTGCCAAGGCTCGGGCTCGTGCCAAAGCAGCAAAAACTCCAGCGGGAGGCGCACCTCGAGTCGTCGCACGTCGCGGAGGATCCAGGCATTGACGCCTTTTGCATAGGCGTCGAGCGCCGCGCGCGCTCCAGGCGACAATCGCTCTACCGCGCGGCGGGCGAATTCATGCAGACCAAGCGTGCGGATGAACTTGTCGTGATCCAGCGTGGCAATGCCGAAAACTTCCGAAAGCCGCCCTTGGCCAGCACGGCGCAAAAGCTCCATTTGCCACAGACGATTCTGCGCATGGAGGAGACCGAGGGCAAGATAGGCGTCGTCGCGGCGTTCTGCGAAAATATGCGGCACCGCGTCTTGTCCCATCATCACCTCGACGGGTCGGTGGACGCCCGCCACGGTCATCACACCCGACAGCGGTGCAATCGACTGGTGAAGGAGGAGAATGCTACCCGAAAGCACCGCGATCACGAGCACGAGCCCTAGGGCTGCCCACCGCGCGACGGGACGCGCAATCTGCGACCACCTGGGCAAAGATCGAGCCGGAAGTGTGCCACTCATCTGTACGTTCCCGAATGAACGGCCGGGCCGGCGCAACGCAATTTGGTCGGCTCTTTAGGGTTGGACGTGTTGCCACCGGGGTGCCAAACATACTGCACATCGGGTTGCAGGGTCAGGCCAGGGATGATTTGCGCTTTATAGGTCAATTCAGCCAAGCCGTATCGGTTACGCGCGGGTCAGCGCCGACGATCAGGATCTGACAATTCAGAAGGCGGCGCTCGACCGCGACGGTTGTGCGATCGTGTTCGAGGAGAAACGTAGCGGCACCAAGCGCGACGGCCGCGCGCAGCTCAAGCTGGCACTGAAGGTGCTCACCAAGGGCGACACACTGGTCGTCTTGCGCCTCGATCGCCTCAGTCGGTCCCTACGCGATCTTGCCAATATCGCCCATGAGATCGAACAGGCTGGCGCTCATTTGCGCGTCATCGAGCAGAGCGTCGACACCGCGACCTCGGCCGGCCGCGCCTTCTTCGGCATGCTGGCGGTGTTTGCGCAATTCGAGACCGACGTGCGGCGCGAGCGGCAAGCGGACGGCATCGCCCGCGCGAAGAAAGCCGGTGTCTACACGGGCGGCAAGGCACGCATCAATCGGGATCGGATTGTCGCGTTGACCACGGCTGGCAATGGTCCGGCCGCTGTCGCGCGGTCGCTCGGCGTATC
>JANOHP010000249.1:0-11667 GCA_031406575.1 Hyphomicrobiales bacterium | reverse complement strand
GACTCGGAAATCGCGCCTTCTCGACAATTTTGTTTGATGAGCTGCTTGGCGGCTCGCGCAGCAGCATCGCTTCGATCGCCGTGAAAAAGCACGAGCGCCATCGATCCTTGCGTCAGCAAACTAATTCGCGTGCGCGCTCCTGCGGCCGCGTGACCTGCACCTTTTCAAGACGCTCGGCAAGCCAATCCTTCGTAGTCGCCTTGTGGCTTCCTGCAATGGCATGGGCCGGATGACCGTATTTCATGGTGATGCTCAGGGGCGGCGCCCTTCAGCCCCGCCGCAGGCTTGTCATTGACGGCCGCGAGCACGGCGGCACGGTTCGACCGAACAAGCGGGACCACTTCACACCGCCGCCAACCATTACGTCATCAACGTCATCAAAGCCAAGAAAGTCGCTGTCATCAGCGATACGTCGGGCTATGGCACCGCGTCGCTCGATGCCTACGTTCCGATGCTCAAAACCATCGGCGGCGATGTCGTCTATTCGGGCAGCGTCGATCCGAACAACCCCGACCTCAAGCCCGAACTGCTGCGCATGCGCAACGCCGGCGCCGAGGCGATCATGCCCTGGAGCGTGAACGCGGGCTTCCTGGCCCGCATCATCAATACCCGCGCCGACTTGGGTTGGGACGTGCCGATCGTGGGCCAGACCACACTGGGTTCGGGCCAGACGAAGGCGCTCCTCGCTAAGCCCGAGAACTGGGAAAAGGTTTATCCCAACAATTTCCGCAACACGAGCTACGCGGTCGACGGCAAGCTGCCGCCGCAGACCGTGGAGTTCGTCGAGCGGCTGAAGACGGCGAAGGTCGATTTCGCCGACACCTTGCTGTGGTGGGTGGCGCTGGGCTACGACGGCCCGCGTCTCATCGCCGATGCGCTCCGGGAAGCTGGAACCGCACCGGCCGATATCACGGCCTATTGGAACACGAAGGTCACGAATTGGAAGGGCGTTTACGGCACCATCAAGTGGTCTGCGGAAAACCACGACGGCTTCCAGAGCGACGAGATCATCATGTGCCAGGCGAACTCCCTCAAGGACGGCGCTTTCAAGCTCGCCCCCGGGTACGCCTGACCGATGCTCGAATCCATCCTCTCGCATGGGGTGGCGTTGGGCGCGATCTACGCGCTCATCGGCATCACCTATAACGTCATGTTCGCTGCGTCCCGGGTGTTCAGCTTCACTGCGGGCTCGGTCGGCATGCTGGGGGGCGTCTTCGGCGCCCTCTTCGTCACCACGTTGGGCCTACCGGTCCTCGTGGGCTTCCTACTGACCGTGCTGATGGGCGCGATCCTGGGTCTCATCACCGAAATCGTCACCGTGCGCCCCGTGCTCAAGAGCTTGGACCAGCATCTCTATGTGCTGTCCACCTTGGCTGCCGCCCTGATGATCCAGCAGCTGACCGCGATTTTGTTCAGCACGGACGCCGTGCCGTTCCCGCGCATCGTGCCGATCGAGGCGGGCTACTTCGATCAGAAATTCTGGCTGCCAATCTTGGCCTGCATCGCGACGATCGTCGGTTTGGAATACCTCTTCCGCCACACGCTGGTCGGTCGCGCCTTCCTGGCCATTTCGGAAGACAACTATGCGGCGCGCGCCCTCGGCCTGCCCGAACAGGGCCTGCGCATGGCCAGCTACGCGCTGGCCGGGATCATCGGCGTCGTCGCCGGCTTCGCCGCTGGTCAGATGATGTTTGCGTCGCTGAGTAATGGCCCATTGCTGAATTTCTATGGCTTCGTGCCCGTGGCGCTCGGCGGCATGGGCTCCAACCGGGGTGCCGTGATCGGTGGTCTGGCGCTCGGACTCTTCCAGCAGGCGGCGAATTTCCTCGTCGGCGGCGTCTTTGCGTCGGTAGCAGTCTTCGTCGTCTTCATCATCGTGCTCCTCGTGCGGCCAGAGGGCCTCGCCGGTGCGGCGACTGCGCGGCGGGTCTAGGGGTTCAATCCAGTGGTGGCAGAAACGGCACGAGCCGGCGTTGGCGCCGGCAAGCTCGAAATTTGGCTGCCGGTCATTCTTCTGGCGGTCGTGGGAGGCAGCCTTCCCCTGTGGGGCGATTCGTTCTTCGGCATTATCGCCACGCGCGTGTGCGTCTACTGGGTGCTGGTCGCCGGGCTCAACTTGGTGGTTGGCTATGCCGGCCAGATCGCGATCGGCTGGGTCTCGCTGTTGACCATCGGCGCCTACGCGGCGAGCGCGCTGGCCGGTGGGCGCGTGACCCCCGAGATCGACCCGTTCCTTTCGTTGGCGATTGCCGGCTTTTTCGGCGCCGTCTTCGGCGTCATCGCCGGGCTGCCGGCCTTGCGCCTGCGCACTTTCTACTTCGCCATGACGACGCTGGGTCTGTCGACCATCGTCACGCAGATCGCGCTGGCGTGGAAGTCGGTGACCGGTGGCGGCGTCGGCATACCCGGGCCGGCTATGCCGGGGGTCCTCGCCGACCCGTGGGGCTTTTATTATTTCTGCCTCGCCCTCGCGCTCATCTGCACGTGGATGACGTGCAACATCTCAGCCAGCCGGTTCGGACGCTCGCTCGTCGCCATTCGCGATGCCGAGGTCGCGGCGGAGTCGGTCGGCATTTACAAACCCAGGCTCCTCGTCACCGTGTTCGTGTTCAGCGGCGCGCTGGCCGGCCTTGCGGGTGGCCTCTTCGCCTCGCTGCAGTCCTACATCACGCCCGACGCCTTCACGTTCGATCTGTCGGTGCTGTTTTTCATCGCCATCCTGATCGGTGGACGCGGCTCCATTCTCGGGCCGCTGATCGGCACCATCGTGCTGACCATTCTGCCGGAGTTCGCCGCACCTCTGGTGCAGTGGTCGACGTTCCTCTACGCCGTGTTGCTGCTGCTGATCGTGCTGCTCGTGCCGGGCGGCATCGCCGAGATGCTGGACTTCAAAAACAGAAAGCCGCTCGATCAACACCGCGAGATCCGTCCGCGACCCGAGCTGTTGGCGCAGGTACTCGTCAAGGGGGGCACGCCGCGTGCGTCCGAGAGTACACTCGATCTCGCAGACCTCGTGTTGAGCTTTGGCGGCGTGCGCGCCGTCGATGGCGTCGACCTGAAAATCCGCACCGGTGAAGTTCACGGCCTCATCGGCCCCAATGGCAGCGGCAAGACGACGACGCTCAACATCATCTCCGGCTACTACGCGCCGCAGGCTGGAACCGTGCACCACGACGGCACCGACATCACGCGACTGGGACCCCATACGCGTGCCGCGAGCCACATCGCGCGGACGTTTCAGACGCCGAAGCTGATCGGCGAGTCGTCTGTGCTCGAAAACGTCATGATCGGCGGCACCATCGACGGGCGCTCGACATTCGTCGAAACGATGCTCGCGCTGCCACGTCACGGGCGCGACGAGAAACATCTGCGCGAGAGTGCACTGACGGCACTGAGCCTCGTCGGCCTCGAACGGTTGGCCGACGTGCGCGCGGATCGCCTGCAACACAGCGAGCTGCGCTTTGTCGAGATCGCCCGCGCGCTGATGATGCGGCCGCGCTTCCTGCTGCTGGACGAACCGGCGGCGGGCCTGTCGGTCGACGAGATCAAGCGTCTGGGCGCCTTGATCGTCGCCATCAGCCGGCACGGCACGGGCGTGCTGCTCGTCGAGCATCATGCCGATTTGATCTTCGACATTTGCGATCGCGTTACCGTGCTCAATCTCGGCAAGGTGCTCGCGTCTGGAACGCCGGACGAAGTCCGCACGCATCGGGAGGTCGTCAATGCCTATCTCGGCGCGTGAACCGTTGCTGGTCGTCAAAGGTCTGTCCGCCGGCTACGGCAAGATCGGCATTCTCAGCGATGTCGATATCGTCGTCTATCCCGGCGAGATCGTCGCCATGCTCGGCCCGAACGGGGCGGGTAAAACAACGCTGCTCAAGGCCATTTCGGGCCTGTTGCCGTGGACGGGAGAGGTGACCTTCGGTGGCAAGAGCATGGCCGGCGCCACACCCCGCGATGCGGTGAATGCGGGCCTCGTGCACGTCGTCGAAGGCCACCGGGTCTTCACGCAACTGACCGTCGAGGACAACGTTCTGCTGGCCGGCTACGGCATGCCGTCGGCGCAGCGCAAACGGCAAGTCGAAGAGGCCTTGGACTTCTTCCCCGAGATCAAGGCCAAGCGCAACGATCGCGCCGTCACGCTGTCGGGCGGCCAGCAGCAGATGCTCGCGGTGGCGCAAGGCCTCGTGCGCAAGCCGCGCCTGCTCATGCTCGACGAGCCGTCGGCGGGTCTGTCCCCCGTTCTGGTGGATCGCGTTCTGGCCGCCGCAGGACAACTGCGCGCGGCAGGAACAGCGGTGTTGCTCGTCGAACAGTTGATCGAAAAATCCCTGGCGATTGCCGATCGCGCTTACGCGCTGGCGCGTGGGACCGTCGTGCTCGAAGCCCCCGCCAACGAGAGTGGCCTGCCGGCCCGCCTCGAGCGCGTCTACTTCGGCCACGAAACGTCCGCTGCCGCCCGCGGTTGACCGTTGGCTTGCTGATGAACGTCCTTTCCGGGAAAGACTTGAAACACCCAGTGGCTCGACTCCTTCACGCACCTTCACGCATCGTGTTTGACAGGCGCAGGCGGCTTTGGTCCTATGGCACCCCAGGGGCAATGTGCCCGTCAATCGGCTCGACGAGAGGGCGACGGTGTTCGAGGTCCTGTCTGACCGGGCGAAGGGTGCGCTCAGATGACGATCACCGCCGAACTCTGCGAGACGATCGCCTCGACACGTTTCGATGATCTGGGGCAACCCGCCATCGATGCCGCGCGCCGGCTCGTGCTCGACGGATTGGCGATTGCCGTCGCTGGAGCCGCCGAAGAAGACGCGATCGGCATTCTCGCGGCGCATTATCGCGATCAAGGCGGCGCGGCG
Source organism: Hyphomicrobiales bacterium (assembly GCA_031406575.1). Taxonomy (GTDB): domain Bacteria; phylum Pseudomonadota; class Alphaproteobacteria; order Rhizobiales; family Hyphomicrobiaceae. The sequence continues at coordinate 6,805 of JANOHP010000249.1, read as the reverse complement.
CAGGCGACCGCCATCGGGCACGGCTTCCGGTTGAATACGGTGTCTGCCGCAGCACTCAATGGCGCGGCCATGCACGTGCTCGACTACGAGCCCATGTGGAGCCCCGCCAATCATGCGCTCTCGACGACACTTGCAGGCACGCTGGCGCTCGGAGAAGCCCTGGGTTCGAGTGGTCGCGACCTCATCACCGCCTTGGTCAAAGGCATCGAGCTGCAAGGTTGGATCCGCGAAGCCTCCGGCCAATACGAAGCAACGACCATGCGTCTGCATGCGCCGGGCTCGGCAGGACCGTTCGGGGCGGCAGTGGCGGCGGGACACCTGCTGGGGCTGGGCGCTGATCAATGTGCGCACGCCATCGGTATTTCGGCGTCGCGCGCGGCATCGGTTTTGGCCAACGTCGGCACGATGACCAAGTCGACGCACTGCGGCCATGCGGCCGCGCTGGGACTCGAGGCGGCGCTGTTGGCGGCGCGCGGCTTCACCGCCAACGCCGACACGTTCGGTGCGAAACAGGGCTATGCCGACACGTTTCACGCAGACTTCCGAGCGGATGTGCTGCGAAAATACGGGCAGAGCCCGTGGCGCATCGTGACGCCGGGCTATGCGATCAAAATGTTTCCGAGCCAATTCGGCACGCATTTCGGCATCACTGCCGCCCTCGAAATCGCGAAAAAATTGCCCGATGTGGTCGCGATCCGCGCCGTGGTGCTGACGACGCCGGTGATGCGCTACGTCGACAGACCGCGCCCAAAGACTGGCCTCGACGGAAAATTTTCGCTCCAGTACACCGCCGCAGCCGCCCTGCTCGATGGTCGCGTGGATATTTCGACGTTCACCGATACGCGTCTCTTCCAGCCCGACATGCAGGAGCTGCTGGCGAAGATCGAGGTGCGCCAAGACGCCTCGATACCGGGTCGTTTCGAAGACATGCATGTCGACGTGCACGTCACGCTCGCCGATGGCCGTGTCCTCGAGACCCGCTGCACGGGCCCGCGCGGGAAATGGGGCACGCCGCCGATCGCCGATGTCGAACACCTCGTGAAGGTGCGCGATTGTCTGGGGCGCCGCCTCGCGCCCGCCCAAGTCGAAGACGCGATCAACCTCGCCAGCCGTTTCGAAACGCTCGATGCGGCCGACGTGCGCACGCTCATGCATTGCGTCGGCTGTTTTGGCTGACGCCCCGTCCACCCCGACCGATGAAGGACCTGACATGGCTGACTATGACGTAATCGTTGTGGGTGCAGGAAATGCGGCGCTGGCGGCGGCGGTGTCTGCGCACGAGCACGGCGCCAAAGTGCTGGTGCTCGAGAAAGCGCCGCGCGAGATGCGGGGCGGCAATACGCATTGGGCCGGCGCCGTACTGCGCATCGCGTTCGATGAACCTCGCGAGTTGGCGCCCCTGCTGCCGGGTATCGAGGAGCAGTACGAGGATTTCTACGAGGGCATCACGCCCTATACGCGGGAGGATTATCACGGCGACCTCATGCGCGTGACGAGCGGGCGCACCGACCCCGTGCTCTCTCGCATTCTCGTCGACAACTCGAAAGACACCGTGTTCTGGATGAACCAAGTGGGCGGCGTGAAGATGGAACCAGCCATCACGGTGGCCGGCGTCAAGAAGGGCAATGTCGTCGTGTGGCCGCGCGGGCTCATCGTGCGCGCGCAGCACGAGGGTGTGGGGCTGTCGCGCTCTTGGTTCACCACCGTGCAGAAGCGCGGCATCGACTTGCGCTACGGGAGTGCGGCGACGGAACTCCTGGTCGATGGTCAAGGCCGGGTATCGGGCGTCAAAGTCCGCGACGATGACGGCCTGCGCGCGATTTCGGCGCGATCTGTCGTGCTGGGGTGCGGAGGCTTCGAGGCCAACGTGCAGATGCGCACGCAGCATATCGGCCCGCTGGTTGGTGCGGCCAAGGTGCGCGGCACACCCTACAACCAGGGCGATGGGCTGCGCATGGCGATGGCGATCGGCGCGATGCCGTGGGGGCAGTGGAGCGGCTGCCACGCAACCCCGATCAGCGCCGACTGGGGAGACTTCGCCCCACGCGAGTTCACCGACCGCTCGAACCGGCTCTCCTATCACTACGGTCTCATGATCAACCGCAAAGGCCGTCGCTTCGTCGATGAAGGCGAAGACGGCAATCTCTTCACCTACGCGAAATTCGGCCGGGCGATCCTGGCCGAGCCCGGTGCACGCGGCTATCAGATCTTCGACAGCAAGGTGCTGCATCTGCTCGAGCCGCGCTATTCGACGTCGAAGCCCATCACTGCGGACTCGATGAAGGAGCTGATCGCTCAGCTCGATCTCGACGATCACGAGCAAGCGTTGAAGACGGTCGAGACCTACAACGGGGCGGGGCGTGCCAACAAGGCGTTCGACCCGACCAAGAAAGACGGCCACGGCACCAAAGGGCTCGACATCGACAAGACCAATTGGGCGACGAAACTCGATTCTCCGCCGTATTTCGCCTACTCGGTGACAGGTGGCATTACCTTCACGTTCGGCGGGCTGCGGGTCGACGGCAATGCGCAGGTGGTGGGCACAGACTTCCGCCCGATGCCGGGGCTCTACACCTGTGGTGAGATGGTCGGCGGTCTTTTTTACGACAACTACCCGGCCGGCACGGGTCTCGTCTCGGGCGCCACGTTCGGGCGGATCGCGGGGCGCAGTGCGGCGCAATCGGCCAAGGGGTGATGCGCTGCGCGCAGGTCAATTGGGGCCGCGCTACGTCTCAGCCCAAATGCCGAAGCTGATAGATCGCCGTGTGCAGCACGCGTGAGAGCACGCGGGAGCCGTTGGCCACCAACAACACGTCGAGGTCGACGAGGCGGTGACCTTTGCGTTCGTAGTTGTCGACGACGCGGGCGCGCGCCGTGATCTCGTCGCCGACGATGGCGGCAGAATAGTTCTGCACCTTGCTGCCGGTGTGAATCCACGGCGGCAGCGCCACGTTTTCGCGCAGCACCGAATTGCATTGGCGCAGCAGTTGACCTGGATGCCCCAGGCGCTCGGCGGCGTAGAGGGGGTGGCGCTCGCGCACATCGGCGAGATAAGTGCGCCAGACCTCTTCTGACAATGTGAAGGGGCGGATACCGAGCACCTTGCCCTTGGGAAGGCTCTCGGGACTGGCGGGCGGGCGCGCATCGAGCGCTGGCGGCGCGCTGACGGCGTAATCGGTAATGGCGGGGGCAGGCGAGGTCTCGCGCGGGACGCTGGCCCGACCCGTGGAGCACAATTCGCCAGCGCTTTCGATTTTGCAATCGATATCACCGTCCACAAGCATGCCCGTGGCCGTCGCTTGGGCACCGTCGTAGACGGGCTTCTGGAACCGGCACTCGAGCGCGCCACGCTCCAACCATGCCCGGCCCCACTGCGCAACGGCCAGATGCGTGGCGTAAGCATAAACCTCGACGCCGGGAACGAGGCCGCCGGTAAACCCGAGCTTCTTGGCAATCGTATCGTCGTGGATTTTGTTCTCGGACGCGTGCGAGACGTTGTAGGCCTCGACGGTATGGCTCATGGCGCTGGCCGTTGCGGTCATGGGGTTGGCTCCATTCACCAATTCAGACTATCGCACCACCCTCACGCCACCGGAATGGCGCGCTGATTGTACATGATCTTGCGAATGCGGGCCTGCTCTTCGGCCGGCAGTTTGGTGACGTCGACGGAGAGATCGGCACCCACGACCATCGCTTTCTTGACGGCGGGACGCGCCGCAATCTCCTCGTGCCAGCGCTTGAGGTGTTTGAACTCCTCGATGTCCTGGCCTTGCACTTTCCAGTTCACAGTCCAGGGATAGGAGATCATGTCGGCAATGGTGTATTCACCGGCTGCCAACCACTGGCGATCCTTCAGGCGATTGTTGATGACGCCATAGAGGCGGTTCGCTTCGTCGGTGAAACGGCGCACGGCATACGTCTGGTCGCCCTGTGTATCGCCGAGCCGACGGAAGTGGCCGCACTCGCCGAGTTTGGGGCCTTGGTTCGCCATCTGCCAGATGACCCATTGATTGACGTCGTGGCGCTTGCGCAGGTCCTGCGGGTAGAACCGGCCGGCCTTCTCGGCCAAGTACATCATGATGGCGCCCGACTCGAACACGGTGACCGGTTCGCCGCCGTCCTTGGGCGCGCGATCGACGATCACGGGCATGCGATGGTTGGGGTTCATCGTCAAGAATTCCGGCGTGAACTGCGTGCCCTGCTGAATGTTGACGGGCTTGATCTCGTAAGGGGTCCCGCATTCCTCGAGCAGGATGGTGACTTTCTTGCCGTTCGGCGTCGGCCAATAATGGAGATCGATCATGGCGGCACGTCCTCTCTGTTGGTCGCACCCAGGCTAGCGCGCAATCGTCCACCCCCGCAATGGGCGGCACCGCGGTTCGAGAGCGTTGCGATCTCGGCACCGTCATGGCATTGGACAGGGCACGAATTCTGCGGCGAGTGAACATAATGGCGACGACGGCAAAAATGGCATCCGACGACCTCATCCGCGGCGCGACCGGGGATTGGGAGGTCGTCGTTGGTCTCGAAGTCCATGCCCAGGTCAATTCGCGCGCCAAGCTCTTTTCCGGCGCCTCGACGGAATTCGGCGGTGAGCCCAACAGCCACGTCTCCCTCGTCGATGCCGCCATGCCCGGCATGCTGCCGGTGATCAACGCGGAATGTGTGGCGCAAGCCGTGCGCACGGGACTCGGCCTCGAAGCCCAGATCAATCTGCGCAGCGTATTCGATCGCAAAAACTATTTTTATCCCGACCTGCCGCAGGGCTACCAGATCAGCCAATACAAGCAGCCGATCGTCGGCGAAGGCCGCATCGAGATTTCCGTTGATGGTGCGACGAAGACCGTCGGGATCGAGCGGCTGCATCTGGAGCAGGATGCCGGCAAATCGATCCACGACCAGAGCCCCGAGCACACCCTCGTCGACCTCAATCGCTCCGGCGTGGCGTTGATGGAGATCGTGTCGAAGCCCGACTTGCGCTCGGCCAAGCAGGCGCAGGCCTACGTGACCAAGCTGCGCTCGATCGTGCGCTATCTGGGCACCTGCGACGGCGATATGGAAAAGGGCAACCTGCGCGCCGATGTGAACGTCTCCGTGCGCAAGCCCGGTGACCCCTTGGGCACGCGCTGCGAGATCAAAAACGTCAACTCGATCCGCTTCATCGGCCAAGCCGTCGACGTGGAAGCTCGTCGCCAGATCGGCATTCTGGAAGATGGCGGCACGATCGAGCAGGAAACGCGCCTGTTCGATCCTGTCCGCGGAGAGACGCGCTCCATGCGCTCGAAGGAAGAAGCGCACGATTATCGCTACTTTCCCGATCCCGACCTGTTGCCGCTGGAGCTGGACGCGGCGTGGGTCGAGGGATTGAAAAGCGAGCTACCGGAATTGCCGGACGCCAAGCGCGCGCGGTTCATGGGCGATTTTGGCTTATCGGCTTACGATGCCGACGTGCTGGTAGCGGAGAAGGAGCGGGCGGATTATTTCGAAGAGATGATCAGAGGCGGGGCTGAACCAATCCCGGCAGCCAAGTGGTTGATCAACGAAGTTTTGGGGCGTGCCAACAAGGAAAGCCTTTCGATTGGTACGGTGCCCGTGTCCGCAAGCGCCAATGGTGCGATTGTATATTTTACTGGAACCGGCGAAATTTCCGGCAAGACCGCGAAGGACGCGCTCGACGGGATTTGGCATGAGAACTCGTCAAGACCAGCCGGAGAGAGGATCGATAAGCTCGAAGACGTGAGGCTATACATCGATCAAAAAGGCCTGCGCCAAGTCACCGACACCGGCGCCATCGAAAGCGCCGTCGATGACATCATCGCCAAGAACCCCGACAAGGTCGAGCAGGTGAAAGCCAAACCCAGCATGCTCGGCTGGTTCGTGGGTCAGGTCATGAAGAGCACCGGCGGCAAAGCCAACCCGCAGGTCGTCAGCGACATGCTGAAAGCAAAGCTCGGGATTTGATCCTGTGTCCGGTGTCTGGCTTTCAGCCTGACACCGCCCCTCGACGGCAACACCCTACGCGACCCGCAATTCCACCCAGGTGGGCACGTGGTCGGACGGCTTCTCCCAGCCGCGTGTGAAACGATCCACATCCGCGCTCACGAGGCGGTCGGCCGCGTGCGGGGAGAGCAGCAGATGGTCGATGCGGATGCCGTTGTTCTTCTGCCACGCGCCGGCCTGATAATCCCAGAACGTATAGACGCCATCACCGGGGTGACAGGCGCGCAGACCATCGGTCAGGCCGAGGTTCAGCATGCGGCGAAACGCTGACCGCGATTGGGGTTGGTACAGGGCATCGTCGACCCATGCGGCGGGGAACTTGGCGTCCTGCGGCTCGGGAATGACATTGTAATCTCCCGCCAACACGAGGGGCTCCTCCAGTGCCAACAGATCGCGTGTGTGCGCCTCCAGAGCCTCGAACCAAGCCAACTTGTAGCTGAACTTCTCGGTATCGATGGGATTGCCGTTGGGCAGATAAAGGCTGGCGACGCGCACCACGCCTTGGTCGGTGCTGACCACCGCTTCGATGTAGCGAGATTGATCGCCTGGCTCATCGGGCAGGCCCCGCCGGACGTCTTCCAAGGGGCGCTTCGACAACAACGCCACGCCGTTGAACCCTTTCTGGCCGTGGACGGCGACGTTGTAGCCCAGCGACTCAAAAGCCTCAGTGGGGAATTTCTCGTCGACGCACTTGATCTCCTGCAGGCAGGCGACGTCGGGCTTGGCCTCCTCGAACCAGCGCACGACGGTCTCCAGCCGCGCGTTCACAGAGTTCACGTTCCAGGTGGCGATACGCATCCAGGGC
>JANOHP010000149.1:0-9540 GCA_031406575.1 Hyphomicrobiales bacterium | reverse complement strand
AGTCCAGACGCCTGGGTCGGGTTCAGTGCGCGGCTTCCCAGTTGTCGGCCGCTTTGGCGTCGACGCGGATAGGGACGGAGAACATCACGGCGGGTTCGGCGGCTTTTTCCATGACGGACCGCACCACGGGCACGGCCTTTTCGATCTCCGCCTCGCGGACCTCGAAGACGAGTTCGTCGTGAACTTGCAGCAGCATGGTCGTCGCCTCGAGTTTGGCGGCAGCCAGCGCGGCCGGCATGCGGATCATGGCGCGCCGGATGATGTCGGCCGCCGAGCCCTGGATCGGCGCGTTGATCGCCGCACGCTCGAGCAAGCCGCGCATCGAGGGGTTCTTGGTGTTGATTTCGGGATAATGAATGCGCCGGCCAAACACGGTTTCGACATAACCGTGCTCGTGCGCGTAGGCTTTGGTGCGCTCCATGTAGTCGCGAATGCCGGGGAAGCGCTTGAAGTAGGTGGCGATGTAGTCGCCCGCTTCCTGTCGCGAGATGCCGAGCTGGGCGGCGAGCCCGAAGGCCGAGATACCGTAAATGATGCCGAAGTTGATCGCCTTGGCGCGGCGGCGCACATCGCCGGCCATGCCTTCGATCGGCACGCCGAACATTTCCGAGGCGGTCATGGCGTGAATGTCGAGGCCGTCGGCGAACGCTTGCTTGAGTTGGGGAATGTCGGCGATGTGGGCGAGCACGCGCAACTCGATCTGCGAATAGTCGGCCGAAATGAGTTTGGCGCCCTTCTCGGCGATGAAGGCGGTGCGGATTTCGCGACCCTCTTTCGTGCGAATGGGAATGTTCTGCAGATTGGGATCGGTCGACGCGAGGCGACCTGTCGTCGTGGAGGCCAGCGCATAGGAGGTGTGGATGCGCCCGGTAGCGGGATCGATGTGCTCGGGCAAAGAGTCCGTATAGGTGGATTTCAGCTTCGACAGTTGTCGCCACTCGAGCATCGTATTGATCAGGCGGCGCGCATCGTCGGGCAATTCTTCGTTCGCGGCGAGATCATCGAGCAGGCCCGCACGCGTTTCCCATTGGCCGTTTTTGGTGCGCTTGCCGCCGGGAAGTTTCAGGTGATCGAACAGCAATTCGCCGAGCTGACGCGGCGATCCCAGATTGAATTTGCGGCCTCCGACCAGGGATTGGACCTCCTCGTCGAGGCGCGCGATCGATTGGGCGAAGCTGGACGACAGCCGCGACAGGATCGCGCGATCGACCTTGATGCCTGCGCGTTCCATATCGCAGATGACGCTGATCAGCGGCCGGTCGAGTGTTTCGTAAACGGTGGTGACGCGCTCGGCTGCGAGCCTGGGTTTCAACGTCAGCCAGAGCCGCAGCGTCACGTCGGCGTCTTCGGCGGCGTATTCGGTGGCCTTGTCGATGGGGACGCCCGCGAACGTCTTGTCGCCTTTCTTGGCGCCGGGCGCGTGGGCGATCACCTGATCGAAGGAAATGCAGACGTGACCCAGGTGACGCTCGGCAAGTGGGTCGAGGCCGTGCGCGCTGCGGCCGGCGTCGAGGGCGTAGGACATGAGCTGCGTGTCGTCGACGGGGGCGATGCGGATGCCGTGGCCACGCATCACTGACGCGTCGTATTTCATGTTGTGCCCGATTTTCAGCACCGACGGGTCCTCGAGCAACCGCTTCAGGATGGGAAGCGCATCGCGGATCGCGATCTGGCCGGGAACCAGGCCACCACCGCCGCCGAAGAGATCGCCGTTGCCGCTCGCGTGGGCGAGCGGCACGTAGCAGGCGCGGCCCGGCTGTGTCGCCAGCGAGAAGCCCACGAGATCGGCCCGCATCGGATCGAGGCCCGTCGTCTCCGTGTCGAAGGCGATGCGGCCGGTGGACAGCGCTTCCGTCACCCAGGCCTCGAGGCGCGCGATGTCGCGCACGGTTTCGTAGATCGAGCGATCGATCGGGGGCGTGCGGGCCTGCGCGTGGCCATAGGCGACGGCAGCCGAGGGGGTGCCTTCCGAAGGCGCCGTGGACGTGCTCGGTGGTTCGGTGACGCCGGACGCGGGGCGGGCTCCGGAGCGGGCCACTGGCGCTTTCCACTCGCGCGCCGCAACGGTCGAGCCGACCGAGCGATCGAGTGGGGCTGGCACTTCGACGCCGAGGCCTTCGGCCATGCGCTTGGTCAGTGTGTTGAATTCCATCTCCCGCATGAAATCGAGCAGGGGGCCAGCCAATGGCTCCTGCAATCCGGTCTGCTCGATCGGAACCAAGACGGGCACGTCATCCTTGAGGCGCACGAGTTCGCGCGAAATGCGGGCTTGCTCGGCGAACTCGATCAGCTTTTCACGGCGTTTGGGCTGTTTGATTTCTCCGGCCCGGGCCAGCAGCGTATCGAGGTCGCCGTATTCCTTGATCAGTTCTGCCGCCGTCTTGACGCCGATGCCGGGCACGCCGGGGACGTTGTCGACCGCGTCGCCCGCCAGCGACTGCACGTCGACGACGAACGCGGGCTCGACGCCGAATTTTTCGATGACTTCTTCGCGGCCGATGGTCTTGTTCTTCATCGTATCGAGCATGACGATGCCGGGCACGATGAGCTGCATCAGGTCTTTGTCGGACGACACGATCGTCACGTCCCCACCCAGGGCGACGGCCTGCTTGGCGTAGGTGGCGATCAGGTCGTCTGCTTCGAAGCCATTCTGCTCGATGCAAGCGATGTTGAAGGCCTTCACGGCATCGCGGATCAACGGGAACTGGGGGATCAGCTCGTCGGGCGCGGGCGGGCGATTGGCTTTGTAGTCTTTGAAGATGGCGTTGCGATAATTGTCGCGCGTCGCGTCGAAGATGACGGCGATGTGGGTCGGCCCACGTCCGGCCTTGGCATCCTGCATCAGCTTCCACAGCATGGCGCAGAAGCCATGTACGGCCCCGACCGGTAGCCCATCCGACGGCCGCGTCAGAGGTGGAAGCGCGTGGAAGGCGCGAAAAATATAACCCGATCCGTCGACGAGGTAGACATGGCTACCCTTCGTCACGGGGAGGGGCTCGCCGGCAGGCACGGAGTTGCGCTCGCCGTTGGGGCTCTGGCTGGTTTCGCTCATGGGCGCAGTATAGCAGGGCTGCGGCGGGCCGCGACCGGGAAGGATGACCGCAGGGGACAAGAGCGGGAACGTGAGTAAGGTTGGTCGAGACGCTATCTCTCTCTCCACGTCACCCCCGCCCTCGACTTCTCGAGGGCAGGCTGCGGCGGGGGCCCACGGCACCGACCCGCAAAGTCGTACATCCATGTCGATGTGTCGTGGGTGCCCGCCTCCGCGGGCATGACGTTGAATTTGTGAAGATCGCGCCACATCGCGCTCGGGAGACGGATGTGTCGAACGACCCGGGGTGGGTTGCCGGATGACGGCGCCTCCCGGATGGGCGAGCGCCGCAATTGCGCCGTGTCGGGGATATGGAATTCAGCACGACGGGTGTGATCGCTCGACCGGCAGTCCTCGGGACAAGTGGGCGTGATCCAGCTATACGGGCTGAGGTGATGCGGATTAGGCGAGCTGCCGCGTTGTGGTGAGTGCGGCGTGTCGCGACAGGCAAACCGCGAGCGGTGGCGCCGCGCGGGTGCTGGACTTCGATACGGAACCTCGAAAGACCAATCGACGGACCATGAACCAGATCGCTGGCAGTTTCCCCACACCTTTCGCCATCTGGTCGCGGCGATTGGCGCTGTTCAGCGGCCAGCTGGTTCTCCTGGGCATCGTGCTGCACCGGTTCGCGTCGCTGCCGACGCCCGTCGCCATCAATGTGTTTGCCGCCTCCTTCGTCGGGGCCGGGGTGGCCGTTCTGCTGTCGTTTGTCGCTTTCGTGCTGATCTGGCGGCAGGGGCGGTCGGGAGCCTGGAGCGCGTTTGCGGGGCTGGTGTTCGGGTTGTTGCTGTTCGCATGGCCCGCCGCCTACGTGCCGACGGTGCTGGCGCTGCCGCCCATTCACGATGTGACGACTGACCCGGTGTCGCCGCCGCAATTCGTGGCGCTCGCCAAGCAGCGTCCGACGGCTGCCAACAGCGCAGCCTATGGAGGGGCGGAGGTGGCCAAGCAGCAGGCGGAGGCGTATCCCGATATTCGCCCGTTCGTTCTGCCCAGGTCGGTCACCGAGACCTACGAGATCGTCGGCGAGGTGGCACGGCGTCTGCGGTGGAAGGTTGCCAACGAAGTCGCGCCACAGGGGAAGGGGCGGCCGGGATATATCGAAGCCGTCGACCGCACGCTCGTCGTGGGGTTTGCCGACGATGTCGTGATCCGCATCGATGGGGACCAGCGCGAAGCCCGCATCGATGTGCGCTCGGCTTCACGCTTCGGCCAGCACGATCTGGGCCGCAACGCCACGCGCGTGCGACTTCTCTTCCGCGAAATCGAGCAGCACATGGAGCGCTCGGCAGCGGGCGACCGATCGCTGCAGCGGCGCAAGTCGCGCCTCAAGGCCGTGCCTAAACGGCCGAAAGGCTCTCCGGCTTTGTCGGCGGCCCAACTGAAGTCACAAGGCCGCGCTCAACAAGGCGCTCAACGTGTGCCGCCACCGAAAGAGAAGCAGCGCCCACCAACCGTGAATCAAGGCCTCGGTATACAATTTCCACTATGGCCTCAATAGTCGAGCGGCCGTCGCGGATGCAGTTCAGGATCGAGTCCTCGCGCATGCGCCGGTGGATGATGAACGCTTTGACGACGCGCTGAGGCTGCATCAGACGGCCACCGTGACCGGGGAAGTAGACCTGATCGGTCCGCTCCATGAGGCGATCGAGGGAGGCCATGTAGGCGTTCATGTTGCCTTCCGGTGGCGCCACGACGCTGGTGTTCCAGGACATGACGTGATCGCCGGAAAACAGAATGCCGGTGCCGTCCAGCGCGAAGCAGAGGTGATCAGGGGCGTGGCCCGGCGTGTGCAGCGCGCTCAAGGCGAAGCCTTCGCCCGCCAGCCGGCCATTGTCCGGCATGAGGATGTCGGGCGTGAAGTCCTCGTCGAAGCTCTCGGCGCCGGACGCCCTCTTGCCACCGCGATTGCGAGACTTGCGGCCGAAACCGCAGGTCTTGGCGCCGGTCGCAGCGACCAGCCGATCCATGCCGTCGATGTGGTCGCGGTGCGTGTGCGTGACGACGATGGTCGAGAGCTTGCGGGGGCCGATGACTTTCATGATCGCTTCGAAATGCACGTCGTCGGTGGGACCCGGATCGATGAGCGCCAGCTCCTTGCCGGTGCCCAGGATGTAGGTGTTGGTGCCCTTGAAGGTGAAGGGACTGGGATTGTTGGCGACGAGCCGTTGCACGCCCGGGGCCATCTCGCGCGGCACGCCGTATTCGAAGATCATCTCTTTGCGAAAGGGAATGTCGTCGGCCATGCCTGGGGTCTCCGCGGGCTGTGCTTTCGGTTGTGAAGGTGGTGATAGACGATCGAGGCCCGCAGCGCAAAGCCGCAGGCCCCGTTGACGGTGTCGCGACGGTGTTGACGTTCAGGGCACGCCCCGGACCTATTGGCCGCCGGCGCCCGCAGCACCGGCGCGAGCAATTTGGGCATCCTGCGCCCCGGTCACTCCCGAAACGCCCACGGCGCCTATGATCTTGCCATCGACGATGATGAGAACGCCGCCGTCCAGAGGGGTCGCGTTACGCAGGGCAAGGAGGCGCAGGCCGGCGCCACCTTGCGCGATCACGTCTTCCAATGCTTTGGTTGGTCGACGCAAGTCGACGGCGGTCTTCGCCTTGTCGATGGCAATTTGGATCGAGCCATACTGCGTGTTGTCCATCTTGTGCAGCATGACCATGTGGCCGGTGCTGTCCAGGATGGCGATCGCGACGGGCCAGTTGTTCTTGGCGGCTTCGGCTTCGCTGGCGGCCATCGCTTTTTTCGCCTGCTCGAGCGTGATCGGCGTGCCGTACTGCGGGGGTGGGGGAGCGGCGGGTGTCGCGGCCGGGGCAGGCGCTGGCGCGGCAGGTGGGGGTGTCTGGCTGGTTGCGGGCAAGGCAATCAGTGCGAGAAGCGCCGCGGCGATCGCGGTCTGGCCAACGATTTTCATATTTCCTCCGATGATTTTTTTACGCGGAACCCTGTCCGCATGACGAACATAGCGCAGCAGAGCGGACAGCGCGAGCGGTTGCCATCGGGCTGTCGCATACGTCGACCCTCCGATCCGGAAGAATGCGGGGGACGTAGCAAGTGCGAAGCGTATTGCGCCGTCGAAGTCTGAATCTCGCGGTTGGCATTCGTTTCGGCGCAATACGCCCGAAGTGGGCTATTGCGCTACAGAGGCAGGCCGACCGCGCGGAGGAATGGTAGTCGGATTATCTGAGCCTCGCCCCGGCCATAGCCGCGGTTGCTCAACGGCTGGAAGACTGCCAGTCTCATCAGCGGAACCAAACCGAGAAACGCAACTCACGAGAGGCAGCGCCCATGCAGACCACATTCGACGTCGGCGGTATCCGCATCGATCGCATCGTCGAGCAGGAGGAGCCGTTTTTCGACCCGCTGTTTTTCTTTCCCAAGCTCACCAAAGAGCTGCTCGACGAAAACCGCCCCTGGCTCGAGCCGCGCTTTCATGACCCCGTATCGGGCAAGATGATCCTGTGCATCCAGAGCTATCTGGTGCGCACGGGCAAGCATACGATTCTGGTCGACTCGTGCGTGGGCAACCACAAACCGCGCCCGACGCGTCCGTTCTGGGATCAAATGAAGTCGGACCGGTACGAAAAGAGCCTCGCGGCTGCGGGCGTGACGGTCGGCGACATCGACTACGTGATGTGCACCCACCTGCACACGGATCACGTGGGGTGGAACACCAAGCTCGAGAACGGGCGCTGGGTGCCGACCTTCCCCAAAGCCAAATACGTCTTCGCCGAGCGTGAACTCGCCCATTGGACCGAGCGGCACGCCAAGGAGCCGCAGAGCTTTCCCTGGATCACCGACAGCGTGCTGCCGATTGTCGAGGCCAAGCGCGAGGAGATCGTCAAGAGCGACTTCGCCTTCAACGGTCTGGTCTCACTGGTCCCGACGCCGGGGCACTCGTTCGACCACTACTCCGTCAAGGTCGGTAAAAAGGGTCAGGATGCGATCATCACCGGCGACATGGTGCATTCGCCGTTGCAGATGAAGTACCCCGAAATGGGCATGATGGCGGACTGGGACTCCGAGCAGGCCGGGCGTTCGCGGCGCAGCCTCTTCGGGCAGGTTTGCGATACCTCGACGCTCGTGTGCACGGCACATTTCCCCTCGCCGTCGGCTGGACGGATCGTGCGCGATGGCGATGCGTTCCGGTTCGTGGACGCATAAAAATGAAGCTGCGACACTTGCGACACGGTGTGGGGAAAAACCGTCAATCGGGTAAGATCCCTTACTTGGCACCGGGCTTGCGTGTGCCGGGCGAGCGCTGGTCGACGTTTCCGTCGGTTGGCGTGCCCGTCGTGCGCAATCTCACCGGGATACAGGCCGAGCCCGATTGCCGGCTCGTGACCGGCGTCGGCGTCAGTTTTTGAGACCATTGCTCCGGTCGGCCTGTTGGGGCCGGCTGGAGTGCCTTGCAGTAACCATCGCGTCAGTTCGAGTATCCAATGTACATTTTTCGTGCGTTCGCCGTTTCAGCATTGGTATTGGTCGCCAGCGTATCGGCATCTGGCGCCCATAGTCACAAGACGAAAACGCTCGAGATCGTCCACCCCTGGACGTTCGCGACGGAGCCCGGCACCGAGACGATCACGGTGTGCATGACGGTGAAAAGTTTGGCCTCGAAGGGAGACCGCCTGCTGTCGGTGTCGAGCCCGATCGCATCGAAAGTGGCTTATCATCGGGGTGGCGGAGTGCTCGAGGGCGCGGCGACAGGTGCCCAACTCCGGGTCGAAGGCAGGCAGACCCTCGAAATGTCGATGACGGGGGACCGTTTCGTCCTCACCGGTGTCGAAAAGGCGCTGTGGGCCTACGACACGTTCCAAATGACGCTGGTCTTCGAACGCGCCGGGCGTATCGTGGTCGATGTGCTCGTCGAAGAGGTCCCTGGCCCCCAACCGGACTGAGTTGGCAGCATTGGGGAATGCCACGTTGCGGCAATACGCGGGGGGAGTGGCATGGTCCCGCCGTAATCTCGCCGTGATATGGGGGTGGGTGCGGATGGGGAGTCATCCGCTGGCCGAGGGGGGCCGCACAATCATGTCGACGACAGTTGCCGGCAGGCCGGTGGTCGCTGCGCGGGGCGCAAGTACAGCGCCGGTCGATACGCGGGCTTTCGCGCCGTACGAATGGCTGCTCGCCCGTCGCTATTTGCGCGCTCGCCGCAAGGAAGGCTTCATCTCCGTCATCGCGGTCATTTCGTTCTTGGGGATCATGCTGGGGGTGGCCACGCTGATCATCGTCATGGCGGTGATGAATGGCTTTCGCAATGAGCTCTTCCAGAAGATCATGGGCATCAACGGCCATGTCCTGGTGCACAAGATCCAGGTGCCGTTCGACGATTATCAGGCCGCCGCCGAGCGGTTGGCGCGCGTGCCCGGCATCCGCAAAGCGATGCCTCTGATCGAGGGCCAGGCGATGATTTCCTCGAGCGTCAACACGCTGGGCAGTCTGATCCGCGGCATGACCGAAGCCGACATCAAGGCGCTCCGCCTCGTGTCCGACAACGTGCGTTTCGGAACGCTCGACGGCTTCGATGGCGCGGAGGGCATCGCGCTGGGGCAGCGGCTGGCCAACACGCTGCGCGTGCAAGTGGGGGACAGCGTCACGCTCGTGTCGCCCAAGGGGGCATCGACGCCGTTCGGGACGACGCCGCGCATCAAACGCTATCAGGTGCTCGCGACCTTCGAACTGGGCATGTCCGAATACGACAAGACAATGGTGTTCATGCCGCTGGTGGAGGCGCAGAAGTATTTCTCGCGGCCGGGCCAAGTCGACGTGCTCGAGCTGCTGGTCGATAATCCGCAGCGGGTCGGCGACTACCTGGGAGCACTGAAGGGTGCGGGCGGCGAGACGCTGCATTTCACGGATTGGAAGAAGCGCAACGAGACCTTCTTCGGCGTGCTCGAAGTGGAGCGCAATGTGATGTTCATCATCTTGTCGCTGATCATTCTGGTGGCCGCACTCAACATTATTTCGGGCATCATGATGCTGGTGAAAGAGAAAGGCCGCGACATCGCCATCCTGCGCACGATGGGGGCCACGAAGGGCGCGATCATGCGGGTGTTTCTGATCACGGGAGCTTCGATCGGGATCGTGGGGACGTTGGCAGGGCTGGTGTTGGGTGTGGTGTTCGCGCTCAACATCGAGAGCATCCGGCAGTTCGTGTCGTGGATCTTCGGTGTGGTGCTGATGCCGCCGGAGGTCTACTTCCTGTCGCATCTGCCAGCCCACATCGACGCGCGTGAGACCGGATTCATCGTGGCGATGGCGTTGGTGCTGTCGGTGCTGGCGACGCTTTATCCGTCGTGGCGGGCCTCGCGGCTCGATCCCGTCGAAGCATTGCGCTACGAATGACGGCAGAAACGACCATCGAAGCCAGGACAAGTGAAGTGCAGGATATGGTTCCCACAGCGGTGCTCGAGTTGATCGATTTGCAGCGCTCCTT